>CAYPSX010000357.1:0-1565 GCA_964413185.1 uncultured Bacteroidales bacterium | reverse complement strand
CTTAAAAATAAAAGTTGGTAACGGTCGATAAATTCGGAATTAAATATTCAGCAGGCCTTTAAACCAACATACCACGGTATAAAACCTGAAATACGTATATCTCAAATACAAAATAACTGATAATCACGTTATTTAATTTTCAGCAAAGGCTTAATAACTTTTGTTAGCATAAATCTCAATGCTTTCGAGGTATACGATTTATCATTGAATGTGCCGATAACAAAGGCTTCCGTTTGGGGGTGGAAGAACATAAAGGCACCGGTAACGCCTACACACCCCCAGCAGAAATACTTTTTGGGCATTAACAAAGGTATAGCTTTAGGTTTCCAGACAGAATACCCATAATCAAACCCGATGGCCGGGAAGCCCATTTTAATATCATCATAAATCATTTGATTCAACGTAGTTTTCTTTACTAATTGCCCATTAACCAGAGCTTTCATAAAAATCAGGTATTCGCTCAAAGGTGCTACTACACCTCCTCCGGCATAGTCAATCTTTGCTATTCTTTTATTTTCAATGAAATTGGTGTTAAAAAGGTATATGTGTGCCGGAGGGTATTCGGGTTTGTTTTTGGGTTCAGAATAGCTGTTTATATAAGCATTATCCATTTTTAATGGCTCCAGAATCATTTCATGAACAGCTTCATGAAAAGGCTTCTTGGTGATATTTTCAATAATTAAACCCAGTAAATAATAATTCGTATCTGTATAAAAATGCTTTTGCCCGGGCTTTCCGACAGGTTTAAGGTTTGTTTTCCCCCATTCCAAAGCTTCTCTAACGGTCATTTCAAGGTTAGGGTCGTCAATCATCTTTCTAAATAAAGGGAAAAAGACATCATTTAACCCTGATGTTTGTTTCAGTAGATGTTTGATGCTGATATCATTAGAGTAATCATTGCCCTTATAAACATGCAAACCATGCATCAGGTCTTTATCAAGATATTTTACAATTTTATCATCAAAATTCAGCATGCCATTATCGTGCAGCATACCGATAACAGTAGCGGTAAACAATTTACCAACGGATGCGAGATGGTTGGCTTGCTTTGGATTTGCCTGAACTCCCTCGGTTTGTCCTTCAGCAATATTGATATCAAGCCCAAGTTTCTCAGAGTGAACAAGCAGATACGCATTCTTTACATTTTTATCTTTTTGTGCTTGTTGTCTGAATTTGGACTCAATTTTTTTCTGTACCGCAGATATCTTTTTCATTTTTCAATTTGATTTAAAGATTATTACTGTGCAGTTTTTTACAAATACCTTGTAACTGTTACGTTTCCTGCCTGGTGTCGCTTGGCAAGTCGAAAAACGAACTCGTCAAACCGCTACACCGCTTATTACATGAAATTTTATTCAAATTTATCAATTTTCGCTCAATTTTCGCAATTCATTCTTATGCTAGCAAAAGGATTTAGCAAGAACTGTAGGAATAGATAATTTTGTCTAAAACTATCCGGGAGGTACTTATGTGGGGAATACCTTGGATACAACGGTGGCGGTATAAAATCGTTGCGCACTTTGAAACACAAACTTATCAGCCCGCTAAGCCGCCCGTTAAATGTT
>CAYPSX010000356.1:0-1635 GCA_964413185.1 uncultured Bacteroidales bacterium | reverse complement strand
GTTTTGGTCAATGCCCATAAACCCGATTTCCTTGTGGGAGTTGGAAAAGATATTCAGCATTTTGCCGATTTTTTTCATGTTCCTTCGCGGTTTTTCGACTCCACAACACAGGTCATCGCACATTTGGATGAGTTGCCTATAAAAGATTCGACAGTTTTGTTGAAAGGAAGCCGTGTTTTTCATTTCGAAGAAATAGACCATGCCCTTGAAGCTAAATCGCATCGTACAGTACTCGAAGTGAACCTGAATGCGCTCACCGAAAACCTGAATTATTTTAAATCGCTGGTAAATAGTGAAACGGGAATTATTGTTATGGTGAAGGCGTTTTCTTACGGAAGCGGCTCGCACGAAATAGCTAATGTATTGCAGTACAATCGTGTAGCTTATTTGGCCGTTGCTTTTGCTGATGAAGGCGTTGATTTGCGCAACCGGGGCGTTTCGCTCCCCATAATGGTAATGAATCCCTATCAAACTGATTTTGAAAATATTGTTCAGTATCGTCTGGAACCCGTTATTTACGATTTTGAAATGCTGTATCAGTTTGGTAAATATCTTGACCAGGTGGGAGAGAAGCACTTCCCGGTACATATAAAGTTGAATACGGGCATGAATCGCTCAGGTTTTAATGCCGACCAAATTAATGATTTTACAGATGCCGTGAAAAGGTATAGCGGAATGGCTGTACAAACACTATTTTCGCATTTGGCGGCCAGCGACGAAGCCCGCCACGATGCGTTTACAAGAGAACAGGCCGGGCGTTTCAAAAAAATGTGCAGCGAAATTGAAACCGCAACCGGATCATCAATAAAAAAACATCTACTAAATAGTGCAGGTATTGAACGATTTCCTGAATTTCATTTTGATTTTGTGCGGCTGGGAATTGGTTTATATGGTGTAAGTGTTGATTATGAAGATATCAGGCAGGTTGGGCGACTTAAAACGAGAATTGCTCAAATACGACAGGTTCAGCCCGGCGAAACTGTTGGTTATGCACGAAAAGGAAAAGTGGATGAACCCAAAACCATTGCCACAATTCCCATTGGTTATGCTGATGGATTTCGCCGCTCGCTCAGTAATGGAAAAGGAAAAGTGTGGATCAACGGAAAGCTTTGCCCCGTAATTGGAAATGTGTGTATGGATATGACGATGATTGATATAACCGGAATGAAAGTATCTGTAGGCGATGAGGTTGTGATTTTTGGACCCGAACTCTCCATTGAAACGGTAGCTCAGTGGCTTGATACAATTCCATACGAAGTTTTAACAGGAGTTGCCGCTCGTGTAAAACGAATTTATGTAAAAGAATAAAATTATGATACAAGCCATTTTTTTAGTAGCCATTACGGCCATCGCTTTTATTTTAGGCCGCAGTGTGCGCGATATGTTTAAAAAACGACCTGTTCGTCAAAAGAAAGCACGCCGCAGAGGATTAACCAAATTATTTGCAGCTATAGCTTTACTTTTGGTTTTTCTGCTCATTATCACGATTTCACTCGTACTCGGTGCAGCCGTGTTTGCCGGCGATGCCGACTGGCAGAAGCTTTTTCTGTTTTTAATTATAGATGGTTTTGCAGCCTACATTTTCATTTTACTCATTGATTTCTTGAAAAAGTACTGAGTTTTTATTAACTTTTA
>CAYPSX010000355.1:0-1689 GCA_964413185.1 uncultured Bacteroidales bacterium | reverse complement strand
GGCCCGGCCGAATTGCGGGCATTGCTCCGGGGTGAATGCCAAATCAATAGATTTTAAAAAATCATTGATTTGGCAGAGCGGGCTGAAGCATAATTCGGCCTTGATTTTTTTGTCCCTTTTTTCATCAAAGGAAAAAAGGGAAATAAACTTAAAAAAAACAAATGCTTGATATAAAGCGTTTTGCGATTTTGTGTATAAGGTAGGTTAGGGTTTTGGTGGCATTAAATTATAGCCACTTTTGTGGATATTTTAAATTCTTTTATACTTTTGAATTGTCGAAAACAAAATATGCTAAATGGATTGTGCGTTTTTAATTATACAAATATATAAATGAACCAAGCTTGTGAGCTCAACGAAATTAATTTTTTGAACCCATCTAATCAACAATTATCTTATGGAATATAGTCGTAGAAATTTTCTCAGGAAAACAGCATTAACGACTGCCGGGATCGGAGCGTTAACTATTCTTCCTTCCACTGTATGGGCTGGTAGAATTGCACCTAGTGATAAAGTGAACGTTGGCATCATCGGATGTCGTGGCAAAGGATTCGAGATACTGAAATTCTTTTTGGACAATAGTGAGGTTAACTGCACTGCCATGTGCGATGTTGACCGAAAGATGATGGAAGAAAGAGCAGCTGTGATAGAGAAAGAATACAATCAAAAACCAAAGCGCTATAATGATTTTCGCAAAATGCTCGAACAAAAAGACATTGACGCGGTTATTATTGGTACCCCCGACCATTGGCACTGCCTGAACATGGTTTATGCACTTCAGGCCGGCAAGGATGTGTATGTCGAAAAACCCCTGGGTAATTCCATTGAGGAATGCAATATCATGGTACGGGCAGCCAAACGGTACAATAAGCAAATTGTAACCGTGGGACAACAGCAACGTTCGGGAGAGATTTTTACAAGGGCCATGAAACTTTGTAAGCAAGAGCTGGGCGATGTTCGTAAAGTGAACATTTGGGCATACTTTCCGTATGGGCTTGGCCCGAAACCTGTAGCTAACTCACCTGTACCCGATGGTGTGGATTACGATATGTGGTTAGGCCCTGCCAAAGAAAGGCCGTTTAACGAAAACAGGTTTCATGGCAGTTGGCGGCACTTTTGGGATTATGGTAGCGGAATGGCCTCCGACTGGGGTGTCCACCTGATTGATATTGGTTTATGGATAGAGGATGACCAAAAAGGCCCGGACAAAACCCTTACGTATGCCGATAATACTTTTGACGGAAAACGTGCTCGCGAAACCTTTGACAGCATGAACATCTGTTTCCCTAAAAAGAACTTCTCGATTAACTATGATGTGACCGCCGGCTTGTATAATGGCCCCTGGAAAATGATGTACGGAATTCATATCGTAGGAAAAAACGGAAGCTTAGTAATGGACAGGGAAAAGTTGAAAGTGATCCCGGAATGGGACGGTAAAAAAGATTTGATGGACGCAATGGTTTATGACAAAGGAACAGATTCAACACCAGACCATGTACGAAACTTCCTCGATTGTATGAAATCACGCGAAACACCGGTCTGCACACCCGAAATGGGAAGAGCATCGGCTGTACACATGCATATTGCAAACATCGCCGGACGCGTGAATGAACCTGTCCTGTTTTGGGATGATGAAAACAACCGTTTTACTAATTCCGAAGCAGCAAACCAGCTCATTACACCCGAATACCG
>CAYPSX010000354.1:0-1702 GCA_964413185.1 uncultured Bacteroidales bacterium | reverse complement strand
TGTCGTTTAATGTATTTGGAACCCATTTTAATGATATCAATACAGCGCTTGCGGGCTGGAATGCCGCTGCCGATGATGTAATAAAAACGCATGGAAATTTTGCCATAATGGATGGAGCCGGCAACTGGTCGGGAACTTTAAGCGCGCTGGATTACCGCGACGGATATAAAATTTTTGCCAGCCAGGCGGCCGGTTTTGCAATTTCAGGAAACCGGGTAGTTGCCGATACAGTGAACATTCCCGTAGTACAGGGCTGGAACTTAATTGGTTTTCCTTCGCAAAACAATATGCCGGTAATGAATGCTTTATCGAACCTGGATCCGGAAAACAACGATATCATCAAATCGCAACACGCTTTTGCTGTGTTCGATGAAATGATCGGGTGGACCGGAAGCCTCCAATACATGCAACCCGGCGGAGCATACATGCTGAGTGTTTCCAATGCGGGATATTTAACATTTACACAGTCGGGTAAGTATGAAGTTGGTAAAAAAGAAGAATTGCCCAAACTTCCGGCTACAGAAACCAACATGAGCATAATTGCCGCGGTTGATAGCGAAAATATCGGTCAAAACGCTGTTTTGGAAGCGTATAGCGATAATAAACGGGTTGGATATGCTACCTATACCGAACTGCCTTCGGGCAACAACCGTTTTTATCTGTGTGTGAATGCGCACAATGATGATAATATTTCATTTAAACTTAAAAATCGCGATAAGGTTTTCGAGGCTCAACAAGTGATTCCGTATAGCGGTAACGAACATCTGGGTACACTGAACAATCCGGTAGTGCTCAGTTTCGGCGAAGAGCAGGAAAATGAAATACTTCAGGTTGGAACCTATCCAAATCCATTTCAAAATGAGCTATATGTGAACATAAAAGGAAATTTTGCAGAATCTGCAGCAATAGAAGTTGTTGATGTTTTGGGAGAGATGGTAATGAAAGATGAAATTACACTGGTAAAAGGAATGAATCAAATTGAACTCAACAAGTTGTTCGATTTAAAACAATTAAACCAGGGCATCTATTTCATCAAAATAAAAACACCGCATTTTGAAAGTGTAAAACGTGTGATTAAAAAGTAAACTAATTGCCATTGGAGCAACAATCAATCTATGAACATAAAAATTTAAAAATATGAAGAAGTTAATCGTATTTATTCTCCTTGCCGGCATTGTAAAAATGGGTGTTGCCCAGCTAGACTGGGATTGTAATCCGGCCGACTATCAGTTTACGCACAACATTACGGGCAAAATTGTGCTCGACTGGGGCGCGTTACCGGGCGGTGAAATTACGCTTGGAGCATTTGTGAATGATACCTGTCGGGGTACAGCAACTTGTTCAGAAATTGGCAATTTAATGTATCTGACCATGTACGCGAATCAAAATGAAGGCGAACAGGTGCAGTTTCATTTCAAAGATGGCGATGCCAACGTCTATGAGCTCGACAATATCGTGATGTTTCGGGCCGATGCCATTACTTGTAGTCCCGATAATCCTTTTGAATGGATGACAAATCTTACATATCAAACCACCGACTTTTTCAGCTTTAAAGTACAGGGATTTACTGGAACAGGTGAAATTGACACCCAGAACCAAACCATTGACCTTACAATTCCCGATGAATTAGGTCTGGAAAACCTCGTCCCGGAATTTGAAGTTGCACCCGGCGCAAGGGTTTATGTTGATGATGCTTTGCAGG
>CAYPSX010000353.1:0-1759 GCA_964413185.1 uncultured Bacteroidales bacterium | reverse complement strand
TTTTCAGTTAAAGAACCTCACATACAGTGCCCGGGAGAGCACGCCCGACACACTGGAAGATATGGAGAAGCAGATGATTGCCCGCGCAGTAGATCAACAAGAAGGAAACCTGAGTGCAGCAGCCGGTCAACTGGGTATTACACGACAAACACTGTACAATAAAATGCGTAAATTCAAACTGTAAATTTTTCTATTTGAGTTGAAAAAATAGCATTCAAAATAATGAGCACCCAACATATCAATAAAAGTACAACTATTATACTTCGCATCAGTATTTTGATACTTACCGTTGTAGTCGGCACATGGCTTACAATAAAGTACAACAACCTTGCAGCCGGCATTTTGTTTGGCTTGCTTATTGTTTTGCAGGCCGGGCTTTTTGTGCACTATTTTAACCGTGTTAATCGTAAAATTGCCTTTTTTTTCGATGCAGTAGAGAATAACGACTCATCGTTGCGGTTCAGTACAGATGTCAAGAATCATTCGGAGCAGAAGCTTAATCGCAGCCTGAACAGAATCAATTCACTGATACAACAAGCCAAAGCCAGGAACCGGGAGCAGGAACAGTTTTACCAGTCCATACTGGAACATGTGGCAACGGGCATCATCATTCACGATGAAAAAGGAAATGTGGTTCAGGCAAATTCTACAGCTAAAAAGCTGTTGCAATTGGATCAGTTTACGAACCTGGTACAGCTCAAACGCGTCGACAATCAATTGTATGAGGCCTTTCACTCGCTTAGCCGGCAGGGTCGCCAATCGGTTAAACTTCAAAAAAACAACAAAGCCAGTGAGTTATCCCTGCGCTCCGTCACTTTTACCGCCCGCAACAGCCAATTTCGTTTGGTAGCTGTCAATGACATTCAAACCGAGCTCGACGAAAAAGAATCCGATGCCTGGATACGCTTAATCCGCGTTTTGACACACGAAATTATGAATTCTATCGCGCCCATTACATCGCTTTCGGAAACGCTTATGAACTTATTTGAAAAACATACCTGTGCTTCCGTTTTGTCTGATGATGCACTGCACACACAAGCACTGGAAGGCCTTGAAGTAATTAAAGAACGTGGCGACGATCTGATAGGGTTTGTTATGCGTTACAGGCAACTGACCCGCATACCTCAGCCGGAAAAACAAAAAGTCCATGTAGCTGCACTTTTAGATAAAATACGCATCCTGTCCAGCACGGAACCGGGTTTCAGCGCTACCACATTTCAAATTGCAGTACACCCCCATGACTTTAGCATAAACGCAGATGAAAAACAGCTCACCCACGTATTGATCAATCTGACAAAAAACGCCCTTGAGGCGCTCAATGGACAGCCTGATGGCAAAATTCAAATAAAAGCAGGGCGGCTGGATTCAGGCCGTGCCGTCATCAGCATTCAGGATAACGGTCCCGGCATTGCATCCGATCAGCTCAACCAGGTTTTTATACCGTTTTTCACGACCAAAGAAAAAGGATCCGGCATTGGGCTAAGCTTCTCCCGCCAGGTGATACGCCTCCACGGCGGAAACCTGCAAGTACAATCGAAGCAAGGCGAAGGCGCACGGTTTATTATTGAGCTTCCGGAATAATCCCTCGTGCTAACCCAAAGATATTTTAAAATTTAGTTCTACTTTGACACATTTAAAAAAATTGCCAAAATCAACCCGAATTACCCTTGACCTTAAAGGGAACGGGTTGATTTTTCGGCTTTCTCCCTTTAGGCCGTATGTTTGTAAAAGCATAAGCTTTGTAACTTTATAGCATAGA
>CAYPSX010000352.1:0-1762 GCA_964413185.1 uncultured Bacteroidales bacterium | reverse complement strand
TTCTCTTCAGCTCGTTGGTAGTATGGCAGTTTCCCTTAATTATGGATATTGTGGAATTGCCGCAAATTAGTCTGAAAAACTGGAGTCTTACGCGCATTTTATCTTTTATCGGGGGTGCAGTAGCGCTTCTTGTAATCGCCTTTTTTGTATTGAAGCGAATTGGCTTTTTTAAGCGCATACAAGGGAAACTTCAAAAAATAAAACATGATATAAAAGAAGGTTTTGCATCCCTTTACCATATCAAAAATAAAGTACGATATTTTTCTTTTTCTGTACTCATTTATTTTTTATGGCTTTGTATGCTTTTCGTGCTGTTTTATGCTTACCCGCCAACCTCAGAATTAGGTTTTAAAGCAGCAGCTTTTACATTTGGTCTTGCAACAATGGCGTTTTTACTGCCCATTCAATCAGGAATGGGCGCGTGGCATTTTTTAGCTATTCAATCGTTAATATTATTTGGCATCGACCATGAGAGCGGAAAAGTTTTTGCGCTTATGGCACATGCCGCAACGAATCTTGTACACGTGCCGTTTGGGGCACTTGCGTTTGTTTTATTACCTATTATAAATCGTTTTAACGGGAATGGAGAAAGACATTAACCTGGCTGATTAAACAAGAAAGGAGCAAAATATGAACAACATTTTAATTGGAATAGATTTTAACGAAAACGCTGAGAAAATTATAGCCAAAGCCACTGAAATTGCCCGGTGTTTTCAAAGCAAAATTTGGTTGCTACATGTAGCCGCGCCGGATCCCGATTTTGTGGGTTACGAGCCCGGGCCGCAACACGAACGCGATATAAGGGCAAACGTGCTTAAAAATGAACACGAAAAACTCACACGCTACGCCGACCAACTTCAGATAGATGGATTTGACGCCGAAGCACTTCTTGTTCAGGGAACAACCATTGAAACGATTCTCGACACAGCTAAAAAACTCAAAGCCGACATGATCGTGACCGGTCATCGGGATATGGGCTTCTGGGAAAAGCTGTTTTTTGGTGATACAGCTACCCATTTGGTAAAGAAGGCAGAAATGCCTATATTGATAGTTCCATAATTCCAAATACAGTTGAAAAATATGAATACAAACCTCGCAGTGCTCATCGATGCCGACAACATTCCTCCCGGCCATGTTAAAGAAATGATGGAGGAAATTGCTAAATACGGTAATCCCACCATCAAACGAATTTATGGCGATTGGACTAAACCAAACCTGGCCAAATGGAAAAATCTGTTGCTCGAAAATGCCATAACACCTATTCAGCAATATGGCTATACTTCAGGAAAAAATGCTACCGATTCTGCCATGATTATCGATGCTATGGATATTTTATATTCACAAAAAGTACACGGTTTCTGCCTGGTGTCCAGCGATAGTGATTTTACGCGTTTGGCAACACGGTTGCGCGAAGCCGGAATGCAGGTCATCGGAATTGGGGAGAAAAAAACACCCGATCCGTTTATTGTTGCCTGCGACAAATTTATTTACCTCGAAATTTTGAAAAAACATACTGATACTGATAAAAAAGATGGCGATGAGGATGGCAAAACACTAGAAAAAGACACGGTAGACAAAATTACAAAGAAAGAAATCAAACTTATTTCTTCCACTATTTCCGACCTTTCTGATGACGACGGCTGGGCTTTTCTGGGCGATGTGGGAAGTCTGCTGCAAAAGAAACAACCAAATTTCGATTCGCGTAACTACGGTTTTGAAAAATTGACACCGCTAATAAAATCTACCGGTCAGTTTGAAATAG
>CAYPSX010000351.1:0-1776 GCA_964413185.1 uncultured Bacteroidales bacterium | reverse complement strand
TTTACTTCCAGGTTCATCAACCTTTCAGGTTAAGAAATTACCGCTTTTTTGATATCGGCCGCAATCACGATTATTTCGACAATTTTGCTAATCAAAGCATCATGCGCAAAGTTGCAGAAAAATGTTATTTGCCAATGAACCAGCTTCTTCTGGAGCTTATTGATAAATATGAAGGGCGATTTAAAGTCTCTTTTTCAATTAGTGGCGTAGCCATGGACCAAATGGAACTATATGCACCCGAGGTACTCGAAAGTTTTAAAAAACTCGCCAAAACCGGCCATGTTGAGTTCCTTGCAGAAACGTATGCTCACTCGCTTTCTTCATTAACCGACCCCGAAGAATTTGAAATACAGGTAAAAAACCATGTAAAGAAAATTAAGGCGCATTTTAAACAAACTCCAAAAATATTCCGTAATACCGAGCTTATTTATTCTGATCATATTGGAGAGCTCGTGGCTAAAATGGGCTATAAAGGAATGCTCACAGAAGGCGCAAAGCATATTATGGGTTGGAAAAGTCCAAACTATTTGTATTCCAATGTAATAAATCCACGCCTGAAATTATTGCTCAAAAACTATCAGCTAAGCGATGATATAGCCTTCCGTTTCTCAAACCGGGAGTGGGGCGAGTGGCCACTTACAACAGAAAAATATGTACATTGGCTGAATGCAATCGATAAAAAGGAAGAAATCGTAAACCTGTTCATGGACTACGAAACATTTGGCGAACATCAATGGGCAGAAACCGGTGTGTTCGAATTTATGCGTGCACTGCCTGAAGCTATTTTTAATCATACAAATATTGAATTTGTGACGCCTTCAGAAGCCGTTGACCAACTGCAGCCGGTAGGCCCGTTGCATATTCCTAATCCCATTTCGTGGGCAGATGAAGAACGTGACCTGACGGCCTGGTTGGGCAATGAGCTGCAAGACGATGCATTTGACCAGCTCTATTCGCTTTGGAAAATCGTTCGTGCAACAAAAGACCCCGACATAATTCGCGACTGGCGCTATTTGCAAACAAGCGACCATTTTTATTACATGTGCACAAAATGGTTCTCCGATGGCGATGTACACGAATATTTCAACCCTTATGAGTCGCCTTATGAAGCATATATCAATTTTATGAATATTTTGAGCGACTTTAAAATCCGACTGGGTGAAGACGCTGATGAAAAAGCTGAAATTGAGCAACTCCGCAAATTAACAAAAGAGCAGGAAGAAAAAATCAGAACACTCAACCAAAAAATTGGTGCTGCCAGCAGAAAATAGCGAAATATTCTGTTGCATTCACTACATAATTAACAGATAAAACACCTCGAAAAGGTATTTTAAACTTAAAACCTACGTACAAATGACGCGAAACGAGCAGTCCGCATACTTGTTTGAAACAAGTTGGGAAGTCTGCAATAAAATTGGCGGTATACATACTGTTATTGCCACTAAAGTGCAGGAATTAAAGAAAATATATAACAACAGGCTAATAACAATTGGCCCTGAAGCCACACGACATTCAGACGGGAACCCCGAGTTCGAAGAAGATAAAACAATTTTTCCGCAATGGGTCAAAAAAGCACAGGAAGATGGCTTCCGTATTCGAACCGGACGATGGAATATCGAAGGAAGCCCCATTACTGTATTGGTAGATTTTACAACGTTTATCAACAAAAAAGATGATATACTCACAGAACTTTGGGAAGAATTTGGCGTTGACTCTCTTTCAGGTCAATGGGACTATGTTGAACCGGCAATCTTTGGTTATGTTACAGGCAGGGTA
>CAYPSX010000350.1:0-1824 GCA_964413185.1 uncultured Bacteroidales bacterium | reverse complement strand
ATTATCGCCATAAAAAATTTTTCTTTTATTTACCTCCTCTTGTGTTAATCCACTCTCCGATGTTTTAAGTTTGCCGAAAATCTCATCTTTTCTTAATGCCTGCCAATTTTTTTGAGCTAACGTGTCCTGGTATTTCATGTTTTCCATATACGATTAGTTTTAGGTCGATTTCGCTCCATTTCATTTGCCAACAAAGAAGAAACTAACCAGTGAAAATCAAAAATAAACAGTTCTACCTTTGTTTTACAATATTAGTAATCTTTTTTGTAATGTGCACTACCGGACCTCTGTATATATTCTTTGCTATTTCGCTTTGTTGCCTTGTAAACCTGCATTAAGCAACAGTCGAAATTTGTTGTACTCAAGACTTTTTCAGTAGAGTTTAAATAAGTTACATGATTAATAATCATCGGAACACTGAAATTTATATCAATTAATTCCACAGATAAATTTTCACCTCACCACCCAAACCTGCTGCCGCAATCCGGTTTCGCTGAATATGGTTTGTTCCGGTAATTTCTGAAAGTTATGCGGGAAATGCACTTTTGCCGCAATTGCAAGGACCATGGCATCGTAAAGATCATCGGTTTTGAAATCTTTTCGTCGGGAGCTGTCAAGAATTGTTTGGGCAATGTTGGCTGTATTGGGTTCAAATTGCTGCAAAATGAGCAGCCGTTCGTTCTGTCCCGGTAAAGTTCGTTTGTTGTGCATGAGTGGCCGACTGTTGTTTAGCCTGTAAAAGCTGGTTTCGGGGTGCGATTCATAAAAAAGCCGGGATATTGCTTTGTTTTTTTGCAGAAAATTATCCAGCTCGCGTATTTTGGGTACGATATTCCAGGTTTGTTTTGAAAGCTTTTTGCCCGTTTTCTCAAAGTTAATGCCTGATGCTTCTTCGTAGTTTTTTACTTTTAATGCGGCTTGTACCGGCGGATTGAACACCGAGCTTTTCTTCCCGCCCGGAAGAATTTGTCTTACAGCCCGGTCGCATTCACGGCTGGCTTCATTGCTGCTACGCCCCATGGGCATATCCACAAAGCAGAGATTAGCACGACTTTTTCCACACACAATTGGAAAGTATCTGCCAGATATGACCGCCACTTACCGGCTTCATCAATTTCAAAATTTAACCAGCCTGCTTTGCAGCCATCTATTCCTGAAAAAATCATGGGCAATTATTAATTATAATTCGATTAAATGCAGTACATACTTCGTTCCGAAAAATGCTGATTGACCCGACAATTGTTTTACAGATATATTGTGGTAACCATAATGTGAGTCACGTTGCGTTCGTAGCGTGATATTTACCGTTGCGCCCGCCGCGAGAAACCTAAAAGCAAAATTTACCTGATTGTGTAAACAGTTTTTTTCTTGTTCCTCAGCAATCAATTATTTATATCTTTGTTCAAACAGAAAATCGTTCGTAACTCACCATCAACATAAATTACATGAACAATGAGTGATAAAAAACAACCCAAAATATTAGTAACCGGCGGTACCGGCTACATTGGTTCTCACACAGTGGTAGAATTGCAAACAGCAGGCTACGAGGTGGTTATTGTCGATAATTTGTCCAATTCGGAAGCTGATGTGGTCAATCGCATTGCGCAAATCACCGGCAGTAAACCCAAATTTTATAAGATTGATATGGCCAAAGCCGATGAGATTGCTAGCCTGTTTGAAATGGAAAAAACATTTTTTGCTGCCATCCATTTTGCTGCATACAAGGCTGTGGGCGAGTCGGTTGATAAGCCGTTGATGTATTACGGGAATAACCTGAACTCCCTCATCAATCTATTGAAATATGCCGGGGAAAATAATTTGCAA
>CAYPSX010000349.1:0-1826 GCA_964413185.1 uncultured Bacteroidales bacterium | reverse complement strand
CTGTGCTTTACGCTGTGCTCTTTCTTCTTTTTCGTCATCGGCAAATTGTTGGTAGAGGGTGCGGCCGCTCATTGAGGCTTCCAATTCTTTAAGCTGGGCTGCCGCTCTGGATTCTGATTTTTGGTTGCCTGGTTTACGCTGAAAGTAAGCGTCACTTTTGGAATTTTTTGCATATTCGAACATGGGCGTAATTTTAAGCTGTTTTGTGGCAAAAATAATACATTTATGATATTTGCAAAACTTTTCTTTTTTCCTTTTCTTTTCTTTGTCCATATTTGCAATGTAAATACAAGAAACTTAAATCATGAATAACAGCGACACCCAATTCGTAGAAGGCAAAACACTAACCACTATTAGATTAAATACTGATTTTTCAGACACAGGTGTTAAAAATCCGCTGACACCAATTCAGCGAGACTTATTTTGGCTGCAGGATTACATCAGAGATTTTATTTATATACTTTTTCATCACAAAATAGAAGATAAAAACATTGAGGAAACTGTCCGTAGTAAACGAAAGCTTCTGAGGAAAAGTGTGTTTCCACCACTTGATACCGATTTCCCGTATGATGCATTTATTAAAGATAATTGTACAACACCAGAAGAACGATTTGTAATTTTAACAGCTTTAGCTCCATATTTTTCAGCAGGACTATTAAAAGAACTTAATTATGATAACCCGGCTACAAATAAACCTTTTCCTGAACTGGGTGGGTTAAGGCTTTCAAACGGTGAATTTCTCCCCACTATTGACACATTGCGATTCCTCGTTGCTAATGAAAGAATTGTAGAAACATCTCGTGTAGATTCCGCTTTGAAAGAGAATGGCAATTTAATCAAAAACAACATTATCAGGCTCTCCAATCAAACTGACAACACATACTGGAACAAGCAGGTTGTACAACCCACCGAGGAGTTTTTAGCTTTAATTAAAGGTGAAGAATATGAGCCCTCATTCAATAGCAATTTCCCGGCATCGAAAATCACGACCCCGTTAAACTGGAACGATTTAATATTGTCTTACGATACCAAACAGGAGCTCAAAGAGGTCAATATTTGGCTTAAGCATAAAGATAGCGTGATGCAGCACCAACATTTGTCGCGAATTATAAAACCCGGTTTCCGGTGCCTGTTTTACGGCCCGCCCGGTACAGGTAAAACGCTAACCGCTTCGTTGCTGGGCAAAACCACAGGCCTTGATGTATATCGCGTAGATTTATCCATGGTTGTATCAAAGTGGGTGGGCGAAACCGAAAAGAACCTGAAAGGTATTTTCGATCAGGCTCAAAACAAAAACTGGATACTGTTTTTCGATGAAGCTGATTCGCTGTTCGGAAAACGAACACAGAACAAAAGCTCTAACGACCGGCATGCAAACCAGGAAGTTGCTTACCTGTTACAACGCATTGAAGATTTTCCCGGACTGGTACTCCTGGCCACAAACCTAAAAGATAACATAGACGAGGCCTTTAGCCGCCGTTTTCAGTCGATGGTGTACTTTCCTATGCCCGATGCTGAAACCCGGTATACTTTATGGGAAAAATCGTTCCCGCAGGATTTTGTACTCGAAGAGGATATTGAACTCCGAACAATTGCCGACAAATACGAAATAGCCGGCGGCCTGATAATTAACGTGGTCCGGTATTGTGCATTGATGGCTATGGAAAGGGGCTCGAAAAAAATTTTGGAAGAAGATGTCAAAACGGGAATTATGAGAGAATTACGGAAAAGTGGGAAAATAATTTGAACAACAACCCGGTTATTGGAGTTTTATTTCAGACGAGTGTTTGTCCATAATGTCCGATATCTGCATTTCGACAAGCTCA
>CAYPSX010000348.1:0-1945 GCA_964413185.1 uncultured Bacteroidales bacterium | reverse complement strand
AATATGGCCGCGGGGCATTGGCAACTGCATCGTTTCGAGGCACAGCGCCATCGCACACGCAGGTGAGCTGGAACGGCATCAACATCAACTCCCCAATGCTCGGCATGGTCGATTTTTCGCTTATTCCCGTTTATATTATCGACGATATGAGCCTGAAGCACGGCGCATCTTCCATAAGTGAACAAAGCGGTGGACTCGGAGGCCACATCAGCATAGAAAACCAGGTAGACTGGAACAATCGTTTCAGCGGCCGCTACAACCAGGGAATCGGCAGTTTTCGTACTTTCGAAGAGTTTGGGCAAATCAACTTCGGAACCGGCAAGTGGCAGAGCAAAACACGGGCGTATCAAAATTACTCCAAAAACGATTATGAGTTTCTCAACAAACATTTGCTACCCGAACCGGAGTTGCAACGCAACGAAAATGCAGAATTTGGAAAGTACGGCATCGTGCAGGAGCTGTATTTCAGGCCGAAGAGCAAATGGCTTTTGGCTGCCAATGTGTGGTTTCAGGATGCTTACCGCGCCATTCCCACCGTGCTCACCGACGAAAGCAACGACAACTCAAAAGAAAAAACCAACCGGCAAACCGACAAAACCCTGAAAAGTGTGCTCAGCTCATCGTATTATGGCGACAATATTACGTTTCGGTTTCATACCGGCGCTGATTTTCAGCAATTGAGCTATGAAAATTCGTATGTTTTAAATGATGAACGAATTACAGAAGTCGATTCGCGCAGTGAAATGCTAAGTTGCTACAACAAAGCCAGCGCCGATTACCGGTTTTCAGAAAAACTGACCTTCAAACTAAACGGCAATTTCAATGTGTTCGACATTTCAACCTACGATAGCGCACAAATGAACGGGTACAACATTTCCCAAAATGAATTATCGATGTATGGCGGCGTTTTTTACGAGGCGAGCCAGCATGTTGTTGTGTCTGCTAATGTACGTAAAGATTGGGTTGAGCGAATGAGCACACCCGTCATTTATACTTTTGGAGCCACATTTAAACCCTTTCGAAAGCACAATTTTGTGATGAAAGGAAGTTTTGCCCGCAATTTTCACAATCCCACACTCAACGATTTATACTGGCAACCCGGCGGAAATCCCGATTTAAAAGCCGAAAAAGGATACACCGGCGAGGGCGGCTTGCACTACGCTCTGGAAAAGGAAGTATGGAGCATGGAAACGCAGGCAACCGCTTACTATTCCGAAATCGACAATTGGATTATCTGGCTGCCGGCTCGCAAAGGATACTGGGAACCGCAAAACATCAAACAAGTAGAGGCCAAAGGTGTCGAAGCTATGGCACGGTTTACCATTAAACTGAACCGTACAAATTTGTATCTAAATGCTAATTACGGGTACACCGAAACCCTAAACCGCGGCGCGCCCCTTACATCATCAGATGAATCGCAGGGAAAACAATTGCCGTTTATTCCCAGGCATTCGGGCAATGTTTTTGCATCGGTCGAAAATAGCGGGTTTTACCTTAATTTTCAGCACAATTCGTACAGCGAGCGCTATTTGTTGAGCAGCAACGACGAGAGCAACGTCTTGTATCCCTATTTTCTCAATCACGCGTCAGTGGGCAAGCGCCTGAAATGGAAACAGTATAAATTTGATATACAGTTGAAAGTCAATAATGTGTTCGATGAATTTTACCGGAGTGTTTTAAACCGGTTTATGCCCGGCAGACATTACATGTGTCAAATTAAAATTGGATTTTGAAAAATGAAAAATGTAAATTAAAAAATTTGTATAATGATGTGTGCCCGGTTATAAACGAATAAATGAATCAATAAATCAGCAAAATCATCAATGGACTGATAAAAAATAGCACAAAAAATTATCAATGCATTGACGAATATTTTATTAAAGTTGGCAATGCATTGATAAAAATGAGAAATTTCGAGTTGATTTTGTGAGAAATAATGAAATAT
>CAYPSX010000347.1:0-2073 GCA_964413185.1 uncultured Bacteroidales bacterium | reverse complement strand
CCTGAAGCAAAAAAAGAATAATCAATTATAGGTCATGCATTGCTCAAAACAGGACCTTCTGCAATTTTTAATCCCGAAAATCCATAATGGGATTTGGATATTTTTCCGGGTTTGCAATTACATCGGCCATATTTTCGGCTACTTCTTCGGGCGAAACCAGTTGGTTTTTCTCTTTTAGCTCTACAAACTTACTTTTCCCGGTAAAGTTTTCGTCGGGTACTGAACGAATTTCGCTTTGCATCTCTGTATCGATAATGCCGGGCGCAATGCTGTATACTCTTACATCTTTTCGGCCGGCTTCCTGAATTTCTTCGTTCAAAACACGGGCGTACATCTCCAACCCGGCCTTTGTGGCACAATATGTACTCCACGATTTAACTACGTGGCGTGCGGCGCCGGAACTTATATTGATAATCATTTTTTCGGCACCATTATCAGCGTAAGCTTTCATAAAGCTGTTAATCAGAATTGAAGGTGCTATCAGGTTTACATTGTAACTTTCTACAATCTTGTGGCTTCCCATTTTTCCGATATGATTAACTTCGCCTAAAACACCGCTGTTATTGATCAGTACAATTTTTTTAGCATCGTCGTAAGGCTGAAACTGATAGGCCTGAACCGACTCAATCATATTCAAGTCAAAAACAATGTGGCGATATCTTTCGTGGTTAATGGTTTGGCTGCGCGAAAAACCAATTACAATGTTGTCTTCTTCTTTCAGGAGCTTTTCGGCAATAGCTTTTCCGATGCCCCGGCTTGTTCCTGTGATATAGTAATAGTTCATAGTTGATTTTTATTTTTCGTAAACTAATTGTTCTTCTTTAACACCCAATGATTTCAAATCGTCTAATACCTGATTTGTCATTTTCATTGGACCACAAACATAGAAATATTTTGAAAAATCTTTCACATGGTCTTTCAGAAAATCTTTATCAATGCGGCCATAATAATACGCTTCTTTGTTTTCTTTGGTGAGGGTGTTGATAAATTTCAGGCCGAGCATCTGACGTAATTCAACTTCCAGAATTATGTCCTTTTCTTCTTTATTACTGAATATTAATGTGTTTCCTGCAAGTTTATCTTCTACCTCCAGTTTACGCAAAATCGAGATAAAAGGAGTAATTCCTGCCCCGCCGGCGATAAAATAGCCATCGCCTTTGTATTTTATGGAGCCCCAGGCATCGCCAATGAGTAATTCATCATTGGTATTCAGCTTATCGAATTCTTTTGTAACACCTTCGTGCTCATACATTTTGATAGTGAGTTCAAGGTGCTCATCCTGCGGGAGCGAAGTAAATGTAAACGGTCGCTTTTCATCTTTCAGCTCTTCTTTATTGATGGCTACTTCGGTTGCCTGGCCGGGTTCAAATGTGTAACCTTCGGGTTTTTCGGCAACGATTCTTTTTACATCGTGGGTTACATTATCGATAGCGATTATCCTGATTTTATATTCCATGTTTTGAGTGTTTTATTAGGTTATATTTATGGAACAATGAAACCTGCCTTAGTGTTCATTTAGTGTTTGTCCATAATGTCCGATATCTGCGTTGTTGTTCAAATTTAAAATCCTCACATACCTTATGTATGCTGCGGTTTTAAATTCTCACACGCTCCCGATAAAATGCGGGACAGGCTTTGATCTCGAACATTCTGAACTAAACACTTCACTTTATAGACAGCGCAAGCTAATGATGCGGGTTAAAAAACGGGAGCGCAATAACCATCGCACTCCCGTTTTGTTAAACCAAAAGAATATTTTTAGAAATAAAGGTCGCGCTGACCTTCTTTTATTTTTTCAATACGATCGCGGAGTTCCTCTACATTTTGGAAACCATCGAGTTCTGTTTTGATTGTTTTATTGATAATATCCCATCCTTTTCTTGTTGTTTCGTCATTGGCGTAATCGACCAAATATTCGGCAAGCGTTAGAATGGCATTGGGTGTGCAATAGCGTTTTATAAAACCGGGCACGGAAAATTCCATGAAATGTTCTCCGGTACGACCGAGGCGGTAGCATGCGGTGCAGAATGACGGTAATTTTCCGGTATCGAGCAGCTCATCAATTATTTCGCC
>CAYPSX010000346.1:0-2108 GCA_964413185.1 uncultured Bacteroidales bacterium | reverse complement strand
TACTTAAAAAGCTGTAGACCTATTCGCAGGTTCATATACTTTAATTCATCGAGAAAATGCCCGCCAAACAGTGGCAAATAAAACTGGGTATGAATTCTTCTACCTTTTTTCGAAATAACTGTATTTGACCATGTGAGTCCATAATTTACACCCGTAGTACTCCTTGAAACAGTATTTTCAAAGTATTCATTATCAACAGTTTCTTTATAAACATAGAATCTGGGTGCGGCTGTAAAGTATAAGGCATTTTTCTTACGAAATGTTTTATTCGATAAACCCGGGAGCTTTGCGATGCTTTGTTCCCTGCTCATAAGCATAAGCAATTTCGAGCAATGTGGGTTCGCTCCACGCTTCACCAAAAAATGAAATTCCGACAGGTAAACTACCAACAAATCCCATGGGCACGGTAATATTGGGATAACCGGCATGAGCGGCCGGCGATGAGCTTCCCAACTGAAAACTATCGCCGTTAATGTGGTCTGTTTTCCATGCAGGTGAACCTGTGGGAGCCACAATGGCATCAAGATCGTTCTCATCCATTACACGGTCTATACCTTGCGCACGACTGCCTTTTTTCATTTTCTCCAGAGCTTTTTTGTAGTCATCAGACTCCAGATTGCCTTTTTCAAGAGCCATTTGCAAATAGGCCTGGTTAAAGTGCTGTAGTTCAACACTGTCGTTTTTATTGAATTCTATTAATTCTTCAATGTTTTTTACCGGAGCATCTTTTCCGAGTGATGCAAAATATTTATTTAATCCATCTTTATATTCAAAAAGCATTACGTTAAATGAAGCTGCACCGGTTCCGTTTTCTTCAATTTTATCAATTTCAATAATTTCGGCGCCTTGCTTTTTCATGTGCTGAATTGCTTTCGCCATAAGGGAATCTACCTTGAAGTTTCTTCCATTTGCGGCAGTATAAAACCCGATTCGCTTACCTTTCAATCCGTCTTTTTTCAAAAATTGTGTGTAATTTTTGTAACGACTATTTTCCGGAGCCAATGTTTTTGAATCAGCCGAATCAACTCCGGCAATAGCTCCCAGGCAAATGGCAGCGTCTCTTACGGTTCTGGCCATGAGCCCGGCAATATCTTGTGTAAACGAAATGGGAATGATGCCGTCGCGGCTTACTAAACCGACCGTTGGTTTGATTCCCACAATTCCGTTGGCGTGCGACGGGCACACAATGGAACCGTTGGTTTCTGTACCAATGGCCAGCATGGTCAGATTCGCCGAAACCGCCACAGCAGAACCGGAGCTCGAACCGCACGGATTCCGGTCTAAAATGTACGGGTTTTTTGTTTGCCCGCCGACTCCGCTCCAGCCGCTTGTTGAAAGCTCTCCGCGAAAGTTAGCCCACTCACTTAAATTAGCTTTGCCAAGGATAATAGCACCGGCTTTGCGCAACTGACCCGCCAAAAAACTGTCATCGGGCGGAAAAGAATTTGCCAGGGCTCGCGAGCCCGCAGTTGTGGGCATTTTGTCGTGGGTGTCAATATTGTCCTTCAAAACCACAGGAATACCATGCAACGGCCCGCGAACTTTTCCCTTCTTTCGTTCTTCATCCAGTTTTGCCGCAATTGATAAAGCATCAGGATTTATGGTGATGATGGCGTTAAGTTTTGGTCCCGACTTATCAATTTTTTCAATGCGTTCCAAATAGGCTTCAACTACTTCATGTGCTGTAAATTCTCCATTTTCGTAGCCATTTTGCAACTCTTCGATGGTTGTTTCTACCAATGTTGAAGGTTTAATTTGCTTATCGCCATTATTTACACCTGAATGGCAGCTCATTAAAAAAGACATAATTGCCCACAAGGCAACTATTAAACTGAGATAATTCCGGTTCATAATGCTATTTTTTATCGTTGTCTTTCTTTCTGTTTGTGGCATTATCGGAATCATCGTGCTCTTCATTATCCGATTCTTTCGTGTCATTACTGGCGTCTTTAAACTCCTTTACACCTCTTCCTAACCCACGCATGAGCTCGGGAATTTTGCGTCCGCCAAACAAAACAAGAATGACAATGGCAATAATGATAATTTCCGGGCCACCAATTATGCCGAGTAGTATGGTAAGTGAAGTATTCATTTTACAGTCCTTTCTG
>CAYPSX010000345.1:0-2141 GCA_964413185.1 uncultured Bacteroidales bacterium | reverse complement strand
TTTTTTCATGCGGCTTCAAAAGTTTTTATCGAAAATTGCTTGCGGAAGTAAGGTATCAATTTACATTTACAAATTCAAACACAAAAAGCTACCTTTGCGAAATTGGCATAAATTTGGTAATTTGTGTAAAAAAGTAAACATGTTAAAAATAAAGTTTTTTCATACACCCAGGAACAAAAAGTTCAGTTATACACCGCTTTATTACGACCCGGCAGAGGAGGAGCGAAAAAAACGAATGGAGCGGGTCACAGGGCAGGCTCCGCCCGGGGCATCTATCAAAGGGCAGTTTACAAAACGCCGTGAAGCCACGCGTAAAGCCGGCCGCTTATCGAACAGGCGGGCTTTTATCATTATCTTTTTTTTGCTGCTGTTGGCTTATTGGTTGATATTCGGCACATTACCTTTCATGTAAACTTATTGTAACTTATGGAGTTTTATTGAATGAATAAAACAACACAAAATCCGTTTCGAACTTAATTATGGGAAACCAGATACACCAACTACCCGATCATATTGCTAACCAAATTGCAGCCGGAGAAGTTATTCAAAGGCCGGCTTCAGTTGTTAAAGAACTTGTGGAGAATGCTGTTGATGCCGGGGCTTCTAAAATAATTGTGAATATAAAAGATGCGGGCAAAACACTCATTCAGGTTACCGACAATGGAAAGGGAATGACCGAAACCGATGCCCGTATGGCATTTGAACGTCATGCAACAAGTAAAATAAAGGAAGCCAAAGACCTTTTTCATCTTGTTACTATGGGGTTTCGTGGCGAAGCACTGGCATCTGTTGCGGCTATTACAAAAATAGATTTACATACCCGTAGCGAAGGCGAAGAGTTGGGCACACAAATTAAAATTTCAGGCTCCGAAGTGGTTTTACAAGAGCCCGCACAATGCCCGCAAGGTTGTAATTTCCAGGTTAAAAACCTTTTTTTCAATGTGCCGGCACGCCGTAAATTTCTCAAATCAGATATTACTGAATTCAGGCATATTAACGAAGAATTTATTCGTGTAGCACTTACGCAGCCTGATATTCATTTTGAGCTGATTCACAATGATTCGGTTATTCACCGTTTAGAACCGGGAAACACCAAGCTTAGGTTAATCAGCACATTTGGCAAAAACTATAACGATAAGCTAATTAGTGTAGAAACAAACACTACACTGGGAAAAATTTACGGGTATATTGGAAAAACCGAAATTGCCAAAAAAAGCCCGGGAGAGCAGTATTTTTTTGTCAACAACCGATTTATGCGCCATCCGTATTTTTATAAAGCGGTTATGATGGCTTTTGATTCGCTTTTACAAAAGGGCCAATACCCGGTATTTTTCATATTTTTTGAAGTCGATCCGGAAACGATTGACGTTAACATTCACCCAACTAAAACCGAAATAAAATTTGAGAACGAAAAGGCTTTGTGGCAAATTTTGCATGCCGCTGTAAAAGAGGCCATAGGCCGCAATAATTTAACGCCATCCATAGATTTTGATCTCGAAAACAGCATTGAAATACCCGTTGCCGGCACACGTCCAAAGCCAACACAAGAGCCGCAAATTAAAGTCAATCCCGAATATAACCCTTTTGAAAAAGGGGACGAATATAAGCGTAAAGACAGTTATCAGGAGTATTACCAGAAAAAGCGTTCCGAAAACTGGGAGTCGCTTTATGCTGGTTTTAATAATGATAGTGAAAATGATACGGAACAGCGCGAAAGGCCAGGTTCAGATACGTATGCCGGCTTTGAAGCTGACAAAATTGCACAAAACCGCTTTTTTCAGCTCAAGCAGAAATATATCTTGTCGCATGTAAAATCGGGATTGATGCTAATGGATCAGAAAAGGGCTTACGAGCGAATTGTTTTTGAGCATCTTCGACAAAGTATTGATCTAAAAAAATCTTCGACCCAATCGACTTTGTTCCCCGATGAGTATCGTCCCAACTTGCTTGAAGCCGATACCTTGCGCGAAATATTGCCCGACCTGCAAACATTAGGATTTCAAATTGCCGAGCAAGACGGAACGTTTCTCATCAACGGAATACCGGCAGAACTTGTCGATATGCAGCCGGCGCGTCTTTTAGAAGATCTCGTATCGAGCCTTGATGAGGCTAATCCCGATTTACATGAGAACCTGACAGAA
>CAYPSX010000344.1:0-2151 GCA_964413185.1 uncultured Bacteroidales bacterium | reverse complement strand
TAGTTATGAAGTAACCTTTTTCAATGTAGCAATCAACTCTTTAATATTGATGGGTTTGGAGATGTAATAATCGCAACCGGCATCGTAACACTTTTCCACGTCTTCGGGAGAGGTGTACGCAGATTGTGCAACAATAACCATATCGGGGAATGCCTTTTTTATGCGGCGGGTAGCTTCGTAGCCATCAACTTTGGGCATTTTAAGATCCATCAGCACCAAATCGGTCTTTTGTTTGCTTACCTGGCTCACAGCTTCTTCTCCATCGCGCGCCCAAATTATTGTGGCGTTGAAGCGCTGCAAGAGTTGGTTCAGGAATTTAAAATTGTTGGATTCATCTTCGGCAATTACGATTGTTTTGCCATTCAGGTTGATTTTCATTTCGTCGCTCACGGGCTGCTTCTTGGTTATATGTTCTTTACTTTCTACCAACCGTTTTGGTAGTGTAAATGAAAATACGGAGCCTTTTCCGGGCGTTGACTCTACACTGATATCTCCTCCCAGCAATCGTACAATATCCTGGCATATAGCAAGGCCCAATCCGGCGCCACGGAAAAGCCGCGATTTTTCTTCGTCAATTTTGCGGAACCGCTGAAAAATTTCTTTTTGATGGTTTTTATCGATACCAATGCCGGTGTCTTTCACATAAAAAAGCAACTCACCGTTTTTTTCGTTTATTCCAAATTCAATAAACCCGTTGTCGGTAAATTTAATTGCATTGCCTATCAGGTTCATCAGCACTTGCCGAACACGATACGGATCGGTTTTTATGAGGAGCCGGTCGTTTTTGAACGGATTGGAAATCAACAACTCTACTTGTGATTTTTTCTTTTGCTGCTTAATTTCGTTAAATGAAACAAATAACTCCCTGAACATGGTGTTTACATCGCATACCCCTTCAGCTATAGTAAGTTCGCCCGCTTCAATTTTCGATATATCGAGAATATCGTTGACAAGATTGAGCAGTGAGCTGCCGCTTTCGTG
Source organism: uncultured Bacteroidales bacterium (assembly GCA_964413185.1). GTDB lineage: Bacteria > Bacteroidota > Bacteroidia > Bacteroidales > Salinivirgaceae > Salinivirga. Next base: position 1,170 of record CAYPSX010000344.1, on the reverse strand, counting down.
AATTACTTTGAGGTATTCTTTTTGCTGTTGCGGCGGCAGGTCTTCTTCAATCATCAGGTTTGCAAAACCAAGAATGGCGTTCATTGGCGTGCGAATTTCATGCGACATGTTTGTAAGAAAGCTGGTTTTCAATTGATCGGCTCTTTCTGCTTTCTCCTTGGCTTCTTGTAGGTTTTTTTCAACAATATTTCTGGCTTCATCGCGCTTTTCGATCTGTCTAAGCATGTTGTTAAATGCATTGTAAACCACGGCTATTTCATCTTTCCCCTCGCGCTGCAAGCGAATGGAGTAATCTGCTTCCTGTGAAATTTTGCGAGAGGTGTCGCTCAACTTAGCTAACGGACGGGTAATAACAAATTGTAATCTATAGGCGGCCAGGGTGCCAACAAACAATATAAGAAGTAACCAGCCGGCATTTGAAGCCATAAAGGCAGCTATTTCGCGTGAAATATTTTCGCGGCTGGCTGTTACTTCAATCCAACCATAATGAATGTTCCTGAATTTTATTTCTTTTCTGACTTTTTCAAAAGATGATTGGTCGGCTTCAAGATTGCTGGCAGAATCGGCTACATATAAAACAAAAATGTTATTGTTTTCATCGTAAACCGTTGCACTCATTATTTCGGGAAGATTTTCGATTCGCTTTAGCACATTGTGTGTTTCAATGGAGTCGTTAAAGCTCATTGGGCCAATACAATAATCGGCCAAAAGTAAGGTGTTGGTTTCAATATTCGATTGGAACTTACGCTCCTGTTCTTTCGCAAAACGTAATGTAATTACGCTATACCCGGCCAATGTTACGGCTGTGGTTACAAAAAGAACCAATCCAATTAGCTTATGCTTTACCGATATGTTGTTTAACCAACTCATTGTTTTGCGTGCGATTCAGTTTTAATGATTCTTTCAGCAGCTTTTTTTAGTCTGTAGCTCACATATAAAGGTGTTTGATTTATTGTGGTTTCGTTTATTTCAAATTTCAGCTTTGTTTTTTTGGTGTAAAGGCTGATCATAGCACCATTTTCACTTGCATCTGGTCCTTGCGAAATAAGTAAGACAGGCTTTTTGTTTATGGATTTCAGTACCTCGGCGACTTTATTTTTATTGGCTAAATAAACAATATGAGGCCTGAAATCAGGGTTATAAGTATCGTCGTATTCGTGAATAAGAACG
>CAYPSX010000343.1:0-2188 GCA_964413185.1 uncultured Bacteroidales bacterium | reverse complement strand
AGACTGATTAAAGTAAATAAAGTAATTTTTTTCATAGCAATCAATTTTTAAATTAGACATTTCTTTCTCAATCAACAATAAGTTTCAGGGTTTCTGTTGTCGTTTTTCCATCAACCCTGATTATGTATATCCCTTTTGACAGGTTTTGCACATCGAAATGGTTGTTACCTTTTTTTAATTTTCCGGTGGCAATAATTTTTCCGGTTGCATTGTATATTTTGAATGCTGCGTTTAGCTGCCGGCATTGCACATTAATGACATGGGAAGCCGGATTGGGAAAGACACTCACAAAGCTCTGGTTTGCAGTGCTTTCAATGCCCACAGGAACAATTTCAAAGTTATAATTTGAAGGAAAATCGTTTTTCTGCTGCCAGGAAAGCACAAATGGCAACTTTTCTTTCAATTTATCGAGGCTGCTTTGTGCTCCATACCTGTATCGATCCCAGACAAAAGCCAATCTAAATGATTTTGATTCGCCCGGGTTTAAGATAAACGGGCCGTTGGAGCCCAATGCGTTTCGGTCGCCGGGTTCATTATCCTGATTTGCTTCTGTCCAGTTTGGATACTCCGGGACATCGAGTCCGTTGGTTCCGATGTTGAAAGGATCAGAATTGCCGGGATACATATAATCACAGGCAACATCTGATTCGCCAATTCCGTATCCGCCATAAGTGATAGATTGATGGTTTTGCCAGTTGCCTTGCAATGCATTATAATAGTCGAGTTTAGTGCATGGCAGCCCGGAATAATCGTGTTCATTATGAAAAGTTATAAATTTCGACAGGTAAGTACCTTCATCGATGTTTGGAAGGGTATTTTTCCGTTGTGCTTTGAGGAACACAACTGCCTGTGCCGGCGGATTTTCACCATACCCGGCAACTGTGTTATCATCATCGTAATCATCTCCATTATAAACGTAAAAAGCCTGGTTCATTACATCAGCCCCAACGTAATCGTCATCGGGGTTTCCTAAATTAAAATCTGTCCAAAATCCAAGAAAAGTATTGTAATAAGCTCTTGACGAGCGATTAATTATAACAATATCGAGAAAATTAACGTAGTTAATCAAATCGATACTGTCGTTGTACGCATCTTCGAACACATTGGCCCAGGCTGTACAATGCATTTCCAGCCCCATATTTTCGCCCATATTTTCGGTATCGGTTGCTGCGAGATTATCATTCATAATCCAAAAAGCCATTTCATCGCCTTTCATTTTCGGATAATCGCCATCCATCGGGTTGTATTGGCCATCGTTGTTGTAGTCGATGAAAGGAGCCAGATTTTGAGCGTATCCTTCCGGGCCGTTACCCGGCCAGTTGGCAATGGATTCATCAACCGGCCATGATCCATCGGTTATATTGCCGTTTTCGTATAAAATTTTAAAATTTTCGATTGTTGCTCTGTCTACATACCAAATTTTATTGAATGTTTCGGCTGTGGCAGAGTCGGTTGTGCCATCGGAAGTTGTAAGCGGCCCGGGAAACCATTGTTGCTCACCATAATCGTGGCGATCAGCGGCAACGTAAATTTCATTGTCGGCATCAATTGCACTTACCCATATACCACTTGCAAACATGGAGTGAGTACCGCTGTCTTTAGGTACTTCATAAGCGGGATTGCCTTCAAGATCCCAAAAAAACGAATTTACGTTATTATAAGAAGCCCGTACTTTATTTTTACTTAATTGCCGGCTGGCATTGTCAAATAATTTTATTGTATCGGATTCACTTCCTTTCATGTGGAATACTGTGTTACTACATTGATTCCGATCTACAATTCGATTTATATCAATGCTGCCATTTTCGTAATCCGCATCAAATGACCCGGAACTGCTTACACGAGTGGTTCGGTGGATAGCTTTAGAAGAATGTTTTGCAGCCTGACTTACCGGGAAGGCCAGAAAAAAAAAGCTTAAAAAAATCAGTCCATAAGATTTCATAGCAATTGAATTTACACAAATTTAGCTATTGTTTCTAACAAAACCTTTTATACCATTCAGCAATTTGTAAACGGTAGATATGGGCTAATGAACGGTCTGTTTTCTGAAATAATCCGGAAATTTTATTTTACGCACAGGAAAAAAACAAGTATTTTCTTCAATGTACGATTAACCTAATACTTTCTGGTAATTAGTTGTTTTTTACAAAATATTTGTAAATTTACTTGAAATAAACCGGTTAAAACC
>CAYPSX010000342.1:0-2203 GCA_964413185.1 uncultured Bacteroidales bacterium | reverse complement strand
ATGCAACATAACGTCATTAACATTTAAAATCATGCTATGAATATTATCATTTTCATCACTGGCCTCTGCCTTAATCTCAATTACTTCAGATTCATAAAATTCAGAGTTAGCTGCAGGAGATGTAATCTTTACTGTTGGAGAATATTCAGTCTCATCTTCTTCGCATCCAAAAATAAAGAACACAAGAATGATTGAATAAATACTATGCTTGATTATTGTCCTCTTTGGAAATAATTTGTTAAAATTTTTCATGAGTTTTTTATTTTTATTTCTTTTAATTGTCAATTCCAATAAATTAGTTGACACTTTTCTAATCTACAAAACTATAAAAAGTGCGCACTCAATTCATATATTATTTCTAATTTTGTTAAAAACAATATCATGTTGCCGCACAAAGACATAATAGCTAATATCATTAAAACACTCCAACAGTTACAAGACGACAAACGCAAAGCCATGTCGGAAAACAACTATCCTTCAGCGCTTGAAATTATCGGGGTTACAAGTCCGAACATAAAAAAGGTGCTGGAAGAACTCCGCCAGATAACCCGGGAATGGCCTGTTGAGGATAAAAAACAACTGGCCGTTGAGCTAACACAAACAAATTTCCACGAGTGTCATCATCTTGCATATTATTATATTGAAAAAGAGAAAAAAACGCTCAAAGAACTCTCAAAAAATGAAGTTTTAAAATTGGGCGCGTGCCTGGATAACTGGGTGCTGGTCGATAGCTACTGCACGTTTATTCTCGGCGTACACTGGCGCATGGGGAACATCAGCGATGAGTACATTCATCAGCTTGCCGGTTCGGAAAATGTTTGGGAAAGGCGTTGCGCACTTGTTAGCACCGTAGCGCTAAATCAGCCGGCCCGCGGCGGAAAAGGCGATGCTGTGCGAACAATCGCCGTGTGCGAAAAGGCGGTTGCAGATAAGCATCCAATGATTGTAAAAGCCTTATCGTGGGCGTTGCGGGTATTAATTGGCCACGACCGTGAGGCTGTGGAAGTTTTTCTGCACACTTACCAGGACCAGTTGCACAACCAGATAAAAAGAGAAGTACGAAACAAACTCGATACCGGGCTGAAAAACCCGGCATAAACTGGCAGTATTCGTTAAATCCGTTGACAGGTGGGATTAATTTAACCTGAAGCTGGCACTTTTGCCAATATCCTGGTTTACTACCTTTGCTCCGCCATCGCAACTAACTGATGACGCGCCGCTGGCTGACACTGAAATTTCTTCTGTAACATGCAGTTTTGCGTCGGCAGCTCCGCTGGCGTTTACAGAGGCTCTTTTGGCTTTAAAGCCCCTGCCGTTAAAATCACTACCGCCTGAATTGTTCAAAGTAAGCACATCGCACTCACCAATTACAGAGGCATCAGAACCGCCTGACAGTTGAAAGGTTGCATTTTTCACCTGCAACAATGTAAGTTCCGAATCACTTCCGCCAGACCCGGATAAACTAAAATCGGCGCCGGTAAAATGCATTTCCAGATCTGCTCCGCCACTCATTTCAGCATGTAAACGGTTGGCCTTTAGTTTCAAATCGGCATCGCTGCCACCTGACATCTGCAAATTGAATTGTTGCGTTTTAATTTCGTTGTTTGCATAAATATCAGATCCGCCTGAAGCTGATATTCCATTTAATTGTGTATATGTTACATAAACTTTCAGCGATTTGGATTTCCAGATATTTTTGCGTGAACTGATTTTTAGCGTCCCTTTATCCACGTATGTGCGAATATGTGGCATGAGGTTTTCATCAGCTTCGATTCTTAAATGTGTTTTATCTCCCTCAGAAAGATAAACATCAAAACCACTGCTTACATCAATAGTTGTAAAGTCTTTGATTTTCACTTCTTTTTTAATCACTTTACCGTTTCCTTTAATGCCGTCTATAACTAGTTCGCAACCGGAAAACACCACTGCAGCCAGGGTTAATACAATTAATATATTTTTCATGATGGTAAATTTTAAAGTTATACAAAGGTATTGAATTTTATGACATGATGCGGTTTCGTGAAAACCCGGCAACCACAACGGGAACCGGGTTGGATACTTTTCAAGACTTAATTAATACTACTTTGACAGATTAAAACCAAGAATTGATTTTTCGCCTTTTTTTGCCCCGGCCCTAAAGGGAGAAAGTCGAAAAATCAACCCGTTCCCTTCAGGGTTTAGGGCAAATCGGGTTGATTTTGAG
>CAYPSX010000341.1:0-2229 GCA_964413185.1 uncultured Bacteroidales bacterium | reverse complement strand
GCTTTGCATATATCTCTGTAAAATAAGTTATTATCAAGTGCGAAACATTAGTAATTGATAAATGAAAGCCGGTGAATTTTGCCGGCTTTTTATTTGAATGAAAAAAAGAATATCAAAAAGGTGTTCCTGACGATCTTTGGGCTTTCAACGCTTCCACATACCACAAAAATTCGTCGAGAAACCTGGATGTCGATGGGTCAATGTATTCATTTTGTGGATTCAGTTGCTCATCAAAAAGATTGCCAATGGTCGGAAAAGGCAACATGGACGAAATAGCCGGCATTCCCAGTTCGCCCAGAATAACTCTTAAGTGAACTGCCGAGCGTACACCGCCAAAGTGCCCTGCAGAATACGATGCAATAGCCGATGGTTTAAATAAATACTCCGACTGAAAATGATCGAGTATATTTTTTAATGCCGGTGGAATACTATGGTTGTATTCTCCGGTTACAATTAAAAATCCATCGGAAGCTTTGAATTTTTGAGCCAGTTTCTCCATGTTTTCAGGAGCAGTCCCCGGTTCATACTCTTTATACATTTTGTCGAGAAACGGCAGGTTAAATTCCATGGGGTCAATGAAATTCACATTAAGATTTCTTTCCTGAAGTTTCTTTTCAAGGTATTTGGCAGCTTTTATACCTTGGCGCTCCGTGCGTACGGAGCCATAAATAAGACTAATTGTTAGGTTTTTCGTTTCCATAGAATTTCTGTTTTGAGTAATGTTCATTTTATTTCGACAGGCGTTTCCATCTGCGGCAAAAGCAGAGAATAAAGCACTCGGCTTGCAGCGGTTTTAGGCCATTTATATTAAGGACAATCCGGGGCGTAAATAGTTTCGGCTGCAACTATTTTTATCGCATATTCGTTTTTTGAACTTTGCCTGGTTCGCATTTTATCCGGAAAGTCAATTGTATAAAAGTAAACAGTAAAAATTAAACATATCTTCTAAAAACGGTGTTTTACATTTATTGATAATGCTTATTCAATGAAACAACTTAAAATTTTTTGTCAGGTTGCCACAACTAAAGGAGTTGTTAAAAGGGCACTACAAGTTTCAATTATTGTAGGAGCCATTTTAAATCTTATTAATCAGGGAGGAGCCATTGCCCAGGCAGATCTTACTCACCTTAGTTTCATTAAAATAGGATTGACTTTTCTTGTACCTTACATTGTATCTACATATAGCAGCACAAAAGCCCGTTTAACGTTCAAAGTAAATGAAGTCAGCTCAATGGATGCTGTTTTGCAGTGCAAATCGTGCAATAAAACACGAATTTTTGTCAATAAAGGCGAAATTGTACCGCCATGCCGTACGTGCGGCCATGAAAATACGAAGTGGCGTATTGTGGAACCCGGCCATAATCAATACAAACAAATTGAAGATGAGCATCAGAGCATGGCGCTTTTTGCTCAAATGAATCCCGCACCCGTGCTGCGTTTCGATGTAAACGGAGTCATTACTCAGGCAAACACAGCCGCGCAAAACGCTTTTGAAGAGGTTAAGCTTGAAGGACATACCGTACAATCGTATGTGCCCAATGTTGAGTCGGTCGATTTGGAAAACTTTATACAAAATGGTGATATTACTAACATAACAGCCGAAAACCAACATGGGCAGACTTTCCGTTTTGAACTTCGCGGATTGCCGCAATATGGGGCAGTGCAGATGTATGGCGCCGAAATTACAGAAATTGTGAATGCCAGGCAGGAGACCAATAAGTTTTTAACCGGCTTGGAGCAAACATCCAACTCCATTATGATTACCAATAAAAATGGTGATATTGAGTATGTTAATGCCGCTTTTGAAAACATTTCAGGCTACAAAAAAGAAGAAGTGCTGGGGCATAATCCGCGTTTTCTAAAAACCGGTCACACGTCTGACGAAGAATATAAAAATTTGTGGCAAACCATTTCCAGCGGTAAGGTATGGCACGGTGAAATGCTTAACCGCAGGAAAGATGGCACCACTTACTGGGAAGAATCAACCATTTCCCCGGTTTTGGATGAAGATGGAAAAATTGATACATACATTGCCATAAAAGAAGATGTAACAGAAAAACGTGAAATTCAACAGGAAGTTGAAAGCATGGCACTATTTGCCGAGCTCAATCCCGAACCGGTATTTCGTTTTAATGGCAAAGGTGAGATTTTGAAATCGAACCCGGCCGCTAATTTGGCTTTTGAAAGAGATGATATTACAGGCGAAATAATTGACGAACTTTTGCCTAA
>CAYPSX010000340.1:0-2230 GCA_964413185.1 uncultured Bacteroidales bacterium | reverse complement strand
AATAAAATAGAAATATACAAAACCCCCGATAACCAAACTGAGATACAGGTTCAGTTTGAAGAAGATACCGTTTGGCTATCGCAGAAACAAATGGGGCAATTGTTTGAAAAAGATACCGACACCATTGGTCTGCATCTGAAAAATATTTATGAATCAGGTGAACTACAAGAACTTGCAACTACCGAGGAATCCTCGGTAGTTCAAACCGAAGGCAAACGGCAGGTGCGCCGAAAAATTAAATTTTACAATCTTGATGCGATTATTTCTGTGGGTTATCGGGTAAATTCTAAACGTGGTGTGCAGTTTCGCCAATGGGCAACCCAGCGGCTTAAAGATTACCTTGTACAGGGATATGCCATTAATGAAAAACGGCTGGCACAAAAACAGCAGGAAGTAGAATACCTAAAAACAGGCATACAGATTTTAGGTCGAGCCATTGAGGAAGCTTCCGAAAAACCGGACGAACAGGTTTTTTCCATTTTTTCAAAAGGTTTGGCTCTACTAGACGATTACGACCATGAACAATTAGACCTAAATGGCAATACAACCCGGAAAGCTGTTTTTCCTTCGTATGATGATTACATGAAGCTGATCCATAGCATGTATTCCGAATTTCAATCGAATGTGTTTGCCAAACCTAAAGACAATAGTTTTCATAGCTCCATCAATCAAATTAAACAAAGTTTTGAAGGGAAAGACCTGTATCCCTCAATCGAGGAAAAAGCGGCCAATCTGCTCTATTTCATTACCAAGAACCATTCATTTGTTGATGGCAATAAACGGATTGCAGCAGCCTGCTTTGTGTATTTTCTGGAACAAAATAATATGTTGGTCCTGGATGATGGCTCCCCTGTTATTGATAACAATACCCTGGCAGCACTAACCCTTTTTATAGCCAACAGCAAAACCGAAGAAGCCCAAACAGTAAAAAACTTAGTGATTAGTATGTTAAACCGGAATAAGAAATGACAGACTCAGCAATAATATCAAAAATATGGAACCTCGCCGGCGTTTTACGTGACGACGGCGTTAGTTATGGCGATTATCTTGAACAAATAACCTACCTGTTGTTTCTGAAAATGGCAGATGAGTTAAATAAACCGCCTTACAACAAAGGCTTGGAGTTTCCACGCCTGAAGGATGTGGAGGGAAACGAAACAAAAGACGGTGAAATTTGCGACTGGGAAACGCTCTCAGGCAAAAGAGGCGCTGAACTGGAAGCATTTTATAACCAGTTGCTGCGCAGTTTAAGCACAGAAAAAGGCATTTTGGGGCAAATTTTTACCAAAAGCCAAAATAAAATACAAGACCCGGCCAAGCTTTCCCGTGTCATCAACATGATAGACCAGGAGCAATGGTCACTGATGGGAGCAGATATAAAAGGAAAAATTTACGAAGGCCTGTTGGAGAAAAATGCCGAAGACACCAAATCCGGTGCAGGGCAATATTTTACACCACGTTCGCTCATTAAAACCATGGTAAAATGCGTTCAGCCCAAACCCAGGAAAACCATTGCCGACCCGGCTTGTGGTACAGGTGGTTTCTTTTTGGCCTCGTACGACTGGATTGCCAACAATCATGAGTTAGACCGGGAAGAAAAAGAATTTCTGAAAAATGAAACGTTTCACGGAAACGAAATTGTTGCCAATACCCGCCGTTTATGTCTTATGAATATGTATCTGCATAACATTGGCGAAATTGAAGGCAATAGCTACATCTCTCCCAACGATGCACTGGTATCTGACGATGGAAACCGTTTTGATTACGTGCTGACCAATCCGCCATTCGGTAAAAAAAGCTCGTACACTGTCACCAACGAACAAGGAGAAGCGGAAAAAGAAGATATCAGCTACAACCGTCAGGATTTTTGGGAAACCACATCAAACAAACAGCTTAACTTTTTACAGCATATTAAAAACATGCTGAAAGTTACAGGTCAGGCAGCCGTTGTATTGCCCGATAATGTATTGTTTGAAGGTGGTGCAGGCGAAGAAGTCCGTAAACAACTTATGAAAACAGCCGATTTGCATACCATTTTGCGTTTACCTACCGGTATTTTCTATGCACACGGTGTAAAGGCAAACATTTTGTTTTTCGACAACCGCCCTGCAAGCAAGGAAGCCCAGACAAAAGAAATCTGGTTTTACGATTATCGAACCAACGTGCATCATACCTTAAAGAAAAAGCCAATGACATCGGCCGATTTAGAGGAATTTGTAAAACTCTACAA
>CAYPSX010000339.1:0-2233 GCA_964413185.1 uncultured Bacteroidales bacterium | reverse complement strand
GTTTGTAGTGGGCATTGAGCGTTTTTACATCTTCACGGGATAAAATGTTGTTTCGCAAATTATTCAGTAACCCGATAAATTTTGGATCGGTTTGTCGGTATATTTTTTCCAGTTCAATATAAATCGGTTTGTTTTGTTGCAGTGCAAGCGATTCAAAAAAGTACAGACTCTCATAAAACTGACCGACCCAGGGCCATTCATCACGTTTAACCACAGGCGGTAACTGTAGCAAGTCGCCAATAAACAGTATTTGCAGGCCCCCAAATGGTTCGTTATGGTTTCTCCGGATCGTTTTTAAAACTACGTCAATGGCATCGAGCAAATCAGCCCGGAGCATACTAACTTCATCAATTATTAGTAATTCCAGGTTCCTGATGAGTTCCCGTTTGTTTTTATTTATTTTGATGGATTTGACCAAACTTCTGGGCGTTGTGATTTGTATATTTCCCGTTTGCGGCAGGGGTTGCTTTTCTTTTGGGATAAAAGCGCCAAAAGGAAGCTGAAACAATGAATGCAACGTCACTCCACCGGCATTAATAGCTGCAATTCCAGTTGGCGCAGCAACAATTGTGTTTTTGTGCGTTTTTTTAACGATATCGCGTAAAAAAGTTGTTTTTCCTGTGCCGGCTTTTCCGGTTAAGAAAATATGTCGGTTGGTACTGTTGATGTAGCGGGCAGCATAAGTAGCGTCGTTGTTTAGTTCCATGCTCATTTTTGTTTTTCTGTTGTTTTCTTTTTCATAACAGTGCAAAACTGGCAAAACTATTTCAATTTTTAAAGAATTGATCTATAAAAATCCATAAATAATGATCATGGCACAGTTAATTGAATTTTTATTACATGTACTAGGTATTTTTTGATAATTTTGCGACAGAAAAAACAAAAAATGCTATGACAAAAGATACATTCCAACAGATGATTATGGAGGGTATTCCAGCAGAGTTACCTCCTAAAAAAGAATATGATCCTTCGATCAATCATGCACCCAAACGCAAAGAAATTTTATCCGCAAAAGAGAAAAAACTGGCGCTGCGCAATGCGCTACGTTATTTTCCTGTAGAACAGCATGCCGAGCTTGCTCCCGAATTTGCTGATGAATTAAAAAAATACGGTCGAATTTATATGTACCGTTTGCGTCCCGATTACGAAATGAAAGCTCGTTCCATCGATTGGTACCCGGGAAAATCCCAACAGGCACGAGCCATTATGGTGATGATTCAGAATAACCTCGATCCGGCTGTAGCGCAGCATCCGCATGAATTAATTACCTATGGCGGCAATGGTGCGGTTTTTCAAAACTGGGCACAATATCGCCTGACAATGAAATATTTGTCAGAAATGACCGACGAACAAACATTAGCCATGTATTCCGGCCATCCTATGGGGCTTTTTCCATCGCATAAAGATGCACCACGTGTTGTGGTTACTAATGGTATGATGATTCCCAATTACTCAAAACCCGACGACTGGGAAAAATTCAACGCCCTTGGTGTAACCCAATACGGACAAATGACCGCTGGTTCATACATGTACATTGGCCCGCAGGGAATTGTTCACGGCACAACCATTACCGTATTAAATGCAGCACGCATGATTGCCGAACGTGGCGATGCCTCCAAACCACGCTTGTTTATAACGTCCGGATTGGGCGGGATGAGCGGTGCACAGCCAAAAGCCGGGAATATTGCAGGTGTAGTCAGCATTTGCGCCGAAGTAAATACCGATGCAGCCAATAAACGTCATGAGCAAGGCTGGGTCGATGAAGTAATTGCCGATGTTGATAAGACTATTGATACTGCGCTGGAATGGCAGCAAAAGAAAAAAGCACACTCCGTTGCTTTTCTTGGAAATATAGTCGATTTATGGGAACGATTGGTTGAACGCGATATTTATGTTGATATGGGCTCCGACCAAACATCACTTCACAATCCGTGGGCAGGAGGTTATTATCCCGCCGGACTGTCATTTGAAGAATCGAATAAGCTGATGGCGGAAAAGCCGGAAGAGTTTAAAACCAAAGTGCAGGAATCGTTGCGCAGGCAGGTCAAAGCTATTAACGCACTAACTGCCAAAGGAATGTATTTCTTCGATTACGGAAACGCATTTTTGCTTGAATCGAGTCGCGCCGGAGCCGAAATCATGGACGAAGACAATGAAAATTTCCGTTATCCTTCATACGTTCAGGATATTATGGGCCCCATGTGCTTCGACTACGGTTTTGGTCCTTTCCGTT
>CAYPSX010000338.1:0-2276 GCA_964413185.1 uncultured Bacteroidales bacterium | reverse complement strand
AGTTTTATTACTACGCACAGGGAAAAAACAAGAGTTTTCTAAGAAGCACTAATTAAAAAAACTACACATTATGGAAGAATTTTTTACAACCAACTTTTGGACTACATTGTATGAAAAACTTATGAACTGGACCATTGGTGAGTTGCCTTCAATTTTTATGCTAGTAATAATTACCATCATCGCATTGCGTCTGGTGAAATTCTCATTAGGGAAAATCAAAAAGGTTTTTATTAATCGTTTTCATAAACAAGAAACATCCGATTCTGCTGAAAGCGAAAAACGCGTAAATACGTTAATAGGAATTACTCGTGGGTTGTTCAGAATTGTCATACTGACCATTTTTTTCATGATACTTTTAAGCAAGCTGGGCGTAAACATTGGCCCCATACTGGCCAGTGCAGGAATAATTGGACTGGCTGTAGGTTTTGGCGCACAGGAACTTGTTCGTGATTTTATCTCCGGATTTTTTATTCTGCTTGAAAATCAAATCCGCGAAGGCGATGTGGCCATTATCAATGGAACAGGCGGAGTTGTGGAAAGAATAGAACTGCGCACAACAATTTTACGCGACTTTTCAGGTGTGGTGCACATTTTTCAGAACGGAAAAATCAGCTCCATGGCAAATATGACCAAAGAATGGTCTGCCGTTGTTGTTGAAGTAGGTGTGGCCTATAAGGAAAATGCTGATAATGTTATGAGCATAATGAAAGATGTGGCCGAAACACTCGCAAAAGATGAGGTATTTGGCCCCAAAATTAATGAACCCGTAGAAATATTCGGAATTGATGCCTTTAAAGACAGTGCCGTACTTTTTAAAGCACGCATAAAAACCAAGCCCATAGAGCAATGGAGCGTTGGACGAGAATATCGTAAACGTCTGAAAGCAGCCTTTGATGAGAAAAACATCGAAATTCCATTCCCACACACTACAGTTTACTGGGGGCAAGAGGTTGATCCGCTACAAGTGAACCTGAATGAACAAAAAAACTAATTTGGCAAAGCCGCACAATCGCGCAACTCAAAAAAAAGTTATAAAAGCGGGATTTTAAATTCCGCTTTATATTTTTAACAAGTGCCAGCAAACCACCCTTTTCTTTTTTGCCAATTCTATGCATTTTGCATAAATTCCCTGTTGATATAAGACACGTAAAAAACAGAAAACTATGGCCAGATTTCTAAAAAACAGAGAAAAAACACGGGGTCAGGTGCCCGGAGCTCTTATCTTTCAGGGTGAACAACGCCAGAAAGAAGTTAAAATCAATTGCATACAATACAATGCAACAAGCTTTAACTCACAAGAAATTGAACCGGAACAATTTCCTAACTTGTTGCAACAGGGAATGAACACCTGGATCAATATCGACGGTCTGCATGAAGCAAACATTGTTGAAAAACTGGGGCAGGCTTTTAAAATATCTTCTTTAGCACTGGAAGATATACTAAACACCGACCAACGCCCCCGTTTTTTTGAAGACGAACATCAATTGATCGTTATAATGAAATCATTGCTACTAAACCGGCAGACAGAAAAAATTGAAGCAGAACAAGTTTCATTTGTCGTTGGCGAAAATTACCTCATCACATTCCAGGAAAAATCCAATCGCCTTTTCGAAGATGTATTGTATCGTTTGAAAAACAACCGTGGCAAAATACGCAAAGCAGCACCCGATTACCTGGCTTATACCCTTATGGACAGCATTGTTGATAGTTACATTATTAACATTGAAGCTTATGGCCGAATAATTGAAGATTTGGAGCTGCGACTCATAAACCCCGACAAAAATGTTGCCGACGAAATATTCAGGCATAAAACGGAAATAGCCTTTTTCCGGAAAAATATTCGCCCGCTAAAAGAAGTAACCAACCGCATGCAAAAATCAGACTCCACACTGATTAAAAAAGAAACAAAACGGCACTATTTGCCCGATCTTGACGACCTTACTACCCAGGCACTTGATGCAATTGAAATTTACTACACAATGGTTGCCGACCAATTGAATATATACAATACCAATGTGACAAATCGCGCCAATGATGTAATGAAAGTGCTCACGATTTTTGCGGCGATTTTTATACCGCTTACATTCATTGCCGGAGTGTATGGTACCAATTTTGAAAATGTGCCTGAATACAACCTCAAATACGGTTATTTCGGTATGTGGGGCGTAATGATTTTGGTTGCCGCCGGATTGCTTTACTACTTTAAACGAAAAAAATGGTTCTAGTGTCATGTCAAGCCGCTATTGACGGTATTGTTTTTTTTCCTATATTTGAAG
>CAYPSX010000337.1:0-2314 GCA_964413185.1 uncultured Bacteroidales bacterium | reverse complement strand
ATTTCGCCCAACGAACGGTTATCATTTATCATGAATTGCTCTCGATTCAGGTTCTGCTCTTCGTTTTGACTTTCGTGGTAGGAACCAAGTTCGAGTTTTGTGCCGCCATCGATTTGCGATACGCCAAACTCAATCACTTCTTTTCGCACATTGGCACTTTCGCGGGCTGTAAGAATCATGCCGGTGTAAGGCACGGCGAGCCTTAGAATAGCCACAATGCGTTTAAAATCTTCATCGTTGACCATGTATTTGTCGGTCATGTCTATTGAAGTACTGTCGGTTATGCGCGGGAATGAGAGTGTGTGCGGCCCTACGTTGTAACAGGCTTCGAGGTGATTTGTGTGGCGTACCATGGCCATCACCTCAAATTTCCAGTCGTAAAGTCCGAAAAGCGCTCCCAGTCCTACATCATCTATTCCGGCTTCCATGGCCAGGTCGAGGGAAGTGAGCCGGTGATTGAAATCGGCCTTTTTGCCACCTAAATGATACGATTTATATGCATCGGGGTGGTATGTTTCCTGAAAAATTTGATACGTACCAATGCCCGACTCATGTACTTTTTTGAAACCTTCGAAGTCGAGCGGAGCTGCATTAATATTTACACGACGAATTTCGCCGTTTCCTTTTTTTACGTTGTAAACTGTTCTGACGGTATGGGCAATATAATCGGCATCGTACTTAGGATGCTCGCCATACACGAGGATTAGTCTTTTTTGTCCGTTATCTTCGAGCGCTTCAACTTCGTTTATTAGTTCCCTGTCGGACAATGTTTTGCGTTCGGCTTCTTTGTTTGTAACCCGAAACCCGCAATATTTGCAATTGTTCGTGCAGTAATTTCCGATGTAAAGCGGTGCAAAAAGTACGATTCGGTTACCATACACTTTACGTTTCAATTCGCGGGCACCTTCTTTAATTTGCTCAACAAGTTCGGGATCGTCTGCCTGAAGCAGCGTGGCCACTTCGGCCAGGTTTAGCCTGTTTTTATCGAGGGATTTCTGAATAATTTCCTGAACAACTTTTTTATCGGGTTTGGCTTTGGCCAGATATTCCTCAATTTCGTCCACATCGATAAATGGCTCTAACGGACGGTCTTCTATGCGATATTTTTCGGGTTTGAATTTCATAATAATATGCTTTATTCCGGGATAATATTTCCCGGCGTGTATGTTTCAGAGTTTTTGCCAATAGTTAAAGGCTTCTTGTTTTATTTGCTCGGCTTTTTCATCACTAATTGATGCAGGAACAATAAGTCCTGTGCCGGCTGTGAGTTGAATGCGTCTGGCATTTTCGATATCTTGGGTATTACTCCATTTAAAAGCCCAGCGTTTTCCAAAAGCCTGACATACAATCAGGTTGATTTGGAAGCGAGCTTCTGCCCATTTCCCAAGTTGCTCGTATGGGTCGTTTCCGTTCATTTATTCGTCTTTTATGAGTGTCGATTTAATCTTCACTCCGTTTAAACGTCCGATCTGACCCGTAAGCGAACCAATTTCATCGGTCGATCCCTGCAAAGCGAGCGTAATTACGCTAATGCCTTTTTGTTGCAAAGGAATTCCCTGCCGTCCGATAACAATGTCGGCATGTTCTGAAACAATTGTGTTGAGATGGTTGATTGCTGCTTTTTCTTTGATAAGAATTACAGCGGCTCCGATTCTCTTTTCCATCAGCTTGACCTCCGGATCAGTTTAGATTTATATTGAATCCTTGGCGCCCACGAATGCGCACCTTAGATGAATCAAAAATACTACAAAAATCCTGCTAAAACAAAAAAGATGTTGCAGAACAGGGTTAGTTTTCGGTAGAGTTTTGGCGGGTAATGCTTCGTTGGAGGATTTTGATGTGGTTTTGGTGTGGTAGAGAGATGTTGGTATACTGTTACATTGGTATATTGTTATACTGATATATTGTTAAATTGTTATAATGTGTTTAAATCAGCGATGTATATGGTGTGTAGGCTGGCGACGGTTTTGCTCAAAATGAAGCCGCCGCTGCGGGTTTTATTTAGTCCATTGCAAGAAAACGCTAAATACTGCATTTCGACAAGCTTCTATCACGTTATTCTTGTTTTTGACGCTTTCTTATCAAAGACTCAAAAAAGGTTGTTTTCTTGCTGGCTATATAAAGTATCCATTATTATATCATTCAACTGACATCTTATTCTGTATGATGTTAACTAGTGTCTGTCCATAAAGTCGGGGTGTCCAGTGAATAAATTCCATTTTCAAGGCTTTCGAAACTCAAAGTCGTTGAGTTTACTAATGTAAATGATACGAGTTTGAGTGAGAATAACGCAGAAAATGGAGTTTATTGACGG
>CAYPSX010000336.1:0-2496 GCA_964413185.1 uncultured Bacteroidales bacterium | reverse complement strand
AAGCCTGCCAATACCCTTCGGGAGGATGCTTTGGCTTGTTTTTGGTTTGATTTAAGCAGCATTTTTCCATTGAAATAACATAAAAAAGACGCCCGAAAGTAAGTGCGTGGCAGTAACAATCCACGGTTTTCTCTCTGACGTCTGTTTGTAATACAAATTTACAATGTATGCTCTGTATTCTTCAAGACTTAAAAACAGAAATTGTAACAGGTCTGTTAAAGCAAAACTATTTTAAAGAGCGCTGAAGCACTGAATAACATCTAACCCAAGGTGCATAAAACCGTCCATATTTTTAGGGGCTTATTTGTTAAAATTTTGTATGCAAGATAACCCGGGGAGTTTATTCCATGAACTTTTTTACAAAACGATAGGAAGATAAAACCGTAAGTTCTGAATTTTTAAAATCACCTTCATTTCTGGTAATAATATGACTTATCCCGGATTTTTGGGCGGCAAAATTTTGTACTGCATCTTCAAAATCCGCAATTTTTGAATGCAATGCTTTTAATATAACCGATTTATCAACATCCGCGACATCAATAAAATGTGTTAAATCGTTTATAAAGCGCAAAGCAGTGTCATTATTTTTCGCCCGGCTTATAAGATAATAAATGTCAGTTACAGCCGATGCACTGACAAATGCCGTTATTGTTCCCTCATAAGCCCCCATGAAGATAGTTCTGGCAGGCTCAAAGTACTGCGGCCGTTTCAGAAGATAATCCAGTACGATATTCGTATCCAGAAGTACTTTCATCAGGAATGCTTTTCATTAAGGTAATCAATACGTTTTTCCTTCCAATTTGTACTCATTTCCTGATTTGTAAGTAATCCCGCCCATTTTTCCTCAAATTCCTCATACGAGAATGCAGGCTGATTATCTCTTATATCAGGAGTTTCTTCTTCAAAGCTGACTTTCTCATTGGAAAATTGACGGAGAAATCGTTTCACATCTTCATAAACTGATTCATTAATATGTAAAACAAGCTTTTTCATATTCACCTTTTTTACAAAGATACTAAATTCAATTATCTACAACAAAGGAAACGAAACATGGTTAGGAGGCCCGCCCGTACCGAATTCCTAAGCTTCAGAATTACAGCGGGAATCTACCTGCTCTATGATATGGCGGAATATAAAAGCATTGTATTGAAGTGAGGAATCCGGTGTAAGCAGTAACTTGCAATCGTCAAATGTAATAACATAAAAAAAGACGCCTGAAAGTAGGTGCGTGGCAGTAACAACCCACGGTTTTCTTTCTGACGTCTGTTTGTAATACAAATGTACGATTTATGCTCTGAATTCTTTAATACTAATAAGCAAAATTTGTAACAGTTCTGTCAAAGCAAAACTATTTTAAAGGACGCTGAATCGCCCTGATGACTACCCTTTAGGCTGTAATACACCCGCATGAATGCGGGTGCTAATCTCATGCAACATTATGCTTGTGTATCGTGATTATTGGTGCTATTCTCATGAAAACTCCCATTGAAATGCCATTATGCCACTACCTATGAGATTAGCACCCACGTATACGTGGGTGTCTAAAAATCAACCCAAAACAGGCAGCATCAGGTTTCTATTCCGGTTCAGCCGGGAACTTGTAGCTGATACCAAAACCAAAGGCTTCTTTAAACTGTACCATAGGTTTGGCTACGCCGTCTGAATCCATGATTTTGGTGTCGTCGTCATAAATTAAGTGCGTGCGCAGGTTGGTGGAAAAAAACTTGTTGATTTTCATATCGATCATGGCTTCCCAATTGACGTCCACATTTTGCGGATTGTTATTGTATGCTCCAAAGAAATCGGCTTTGGTTTCAAAATTGATGTTTTTGAGGATTTCTTTTGCATACTTGACTTTTACCAGCGCACCATATTCGTGAAAGGCATTGTTTCCCGGAGTAACGCCAAAAGCCCCTTCATTAGCCATTTTTTGGTTGTTTACAATAGTGGTTCTCCCGGATACGGGCGATAAAAAAACGGAGAGGTGTTTATTGGGCCGATAATCCATACCTATCGACAAAGTAAGATAGGCCGGCGACATGAAATCAGAAATCACTGTTTTGGGTTCGGCATCAAAATCATAGCCTTTATCAAACTGTGTTCTGAAGTTAAACATCAAAGAGTAATTCCATCTCTCAGAGGCATCGTAACCCAGCTTGCTTTCAAAGTCAATTTGGTCATTGGATTTTTTGGAGTCGTCGTCTACAATTTTCACCACACCGTAAGCTAAGTCCAACGTATTGCTCCAACTGGTTTTGGCTTTATCATAGGTTGCAAAGAAACTAAACCGTCCGTCGGCAGAGTAGGAGTTTTGTCCGCCGGCAGCCCAGTTGCTAAGCGATACCTGCGAGAAAGTAATGTTTCCGCTGGTCCCAGATTTCCATGTGGTATCCTTTTCGGTTTGCGCACTCAGTCCCAGACTAAATGGCAATAATGCTGCGATTGCTATGATCTGTTTCATTTTAAAAGTCTTAAAAAACCAAATTCCAATGCCAT
>CAYPSX010000335.1:0-2616 GCA_964413185.1 uncultured Bacteroidales bacterium | reverse complement strand
TAAAATGCGGGACAGGCTTTGAACTCGAACATTATGAACCAGACACTGACTTTATGGACAGTATCTAAATAGTGTCAGCAAGTATTGTTTCCTGACCTTTTACATTATCGCCAATCTTTACTTTAATATTGGCGCTTGTGGGAAGAAATACATCGACACGCGATCCGAATTTGATAAAGCCCATTTCCTGTCCGGCTTTCACACTCGTTTCGGGCTGTTGTACGTAGTTTTCGATTCGCCTGGCAACGATGCCTGCAATTTGTCTTACAACAATAGGTAAGCCTGATTTCGTTTCCATGAGAACTGAGGTTCGTTCATTTAATGTTGAAGACTTTGGATGCCTCGCAACCAGAAATTTCCCGGGATGGTAAATGTAATTTTTCATTGTGCCACTTACAGGAAACCAATTAATATGAACGTTCCAAACAGACATGAAGACAGATACCTGGATTGCTTCTTTTTTCAGGAATTCATCTTCTTGTATTTGTTCGATTGCAACGATGTGTCCGTCGGCTGGCGACAATACTTCACCTTCTTCGTAGCTTATTGTTCTGTTTGGCACTCTAAAAAAACGCAGTATAAATGTAAGTAAAAGGATACATGCGACCGTTACGGCAATTTTTAGATATAAAAAGCCAGAAAAAATTATTGTGACTGCAGCAATTGCTGCCAGAAGTGTTGTGGCAATTATTATTATTTTGATGCCTGCTTTATGAATACGCATTTTTTTGATCAATTAATAAGGTAAAGGTAACCAAAAACAAAAGGAATGGCAAATAGAAAGCCATCGAAACGATCAAGTACGCCACCATGGCCGGGTAGAATTCTGCCGGAATCTTTTACGCCGGCAGCCCTTTTGATCATAGATTCTACAAGGTCGCCAAACGTAACACAAATAGATATTATTAAGCTGATTACTAGCCATGTGAGTGGGTCGAACATGTGCCAGTGTTGGGCTAAGAAAAGTGCCAGCCCACCGGAAAATATTGTGCCGCCAAGAAATCCTTCCCACGATTTTTTTGGCGAAATGTGTGGGGCAATCCGGTTTTTACCGATCAGCACGCCAATAATGTACGCAAATGTATCAAAAGCCCAGGTCATTAAAATTACGGCCAAAACCGGACGGTAATTGTATTCGTTTGTAATGTAACCCAATCCGACAAACAGGGAGATGGGAATGGCAATATGTATAATCGGCAGGAATGTAAGTGCCAGGTTTTGGACTACACGTTTTTTCCTTCGGTAAAGTTCTGTTATAAAAACCAGGTAAAACATCGGGAGTACGAGTGATAATGCTGAAATGGGTATAATTTTGGCAAAATATAGCGATGCTCCGGTGAGTATTAATAATGACAGGACTATTTCCCAGGCAATTAAGGGCTTACCATGCAATTTTCTGATTAATTGATGGTATTCAATAACGCATAATAGCATGATGAAACCAAAAAATACTATGAATGTGAGTTCGTGCCACAAAATGGAAATTACTGCTATGGCACTGAATAATAAGCCGGTTAATGTTCGCTGGGTTAAGTTTCTCAAAAGTCTGCTTTTTTTACTAAGTGTTTTGCTTTTATTACGTTTTCGGGCTCTACATACACTTCTATTTCACCTACCGTTACATAAAAAGAATCTTGTTTGTCAATAACTACCGCTTCTATATCATGGTCTTGTAATAAGTCCTGAATAATATACGCCTGATATGCTTGCGTTGTCATAAAAACAATTTGCCAATCTTTATCTGCCATTATTTTTCTTCACTTTTATTTTCCACGGTCTCCTCATTTTTCCCGGCCGGTTGTTCAGCTTGCTTTTCCCTTTGTTCCCTGTTTTCTTCGTCTTTGGATTTGCCTTTTCTTTTTCCAAATATTTCTTCCAGATCATCAGAGAAAATAACTTCTTTTTCAAGAAGACGTAGCGCAAGTTTTTCGTGTCCTTTCTTGTTGTCGCGCAACAGTTTTAGTGCTCGCTGATACGAGTTTTCGATAATCTTTTTTGTTTCTTTATCAATTAATACAGCTGTTTCTTCACTGTAAGGTTTTGTAAAGCTGTATTCGTTTTGGCCTGTTGAATCAAAGAAACTGATGTTGCCAACTTCGGGGCTCATGCCAAAATAAGTAACCATGGCATAGGCTTTTTTGGTTGCACGCTCCAGATCGTTGAGTGCTCCGGTTGATATTTCGCCAAACATTATTTCCTCTGCCGCACGACCACCCATAAGGGAAGCCATTTCATCGAGCATTTGTTCTTTTGTGGTAATCTGGCGTTCTTCAGGTAAATACCATGCTGCACCAAGAGCTTGTCCGCGTGGTACGATGGTTACTTTTACCAGCGGGTTGGCATGTTCGAGCAGCCAGCTTACAATGGCATGGCCGGCCTCGTGGTAGGCTATGGTTTTCTTTTCAGTTTGCGAAATGATTTTATTGCGTTTTTCCAGACCTCCGATTATCCGGTCAATGGCATCAAGGAAATCCTGGCGCTCAACTCTGTCTTTGTTTTTTCGGGCTGCAATAAGTGCAGCTTCATTTACGGCATTAGCAATATCTGCACCGCTGAAACCGGGCGTTTGTTTGGCCAGGAAATCCGGATTTAGTTCCGGATCTATTTTTTTCAATG
>CAYPSX010000334.1:0-2713 GCA_964413185.1 uncultured Bacteroidales bacterium | reverse complement strand
GTTCAGGCGTTGGCCGTAATGCATCAAACAGATAAACTTTAATACCATTGGCCGAGAAAATATCGGCTGTGGTTTGGGCAAAAAGTTCTCCATTGTTGCGACAATCATAAGCTATGGCCACGCTTATCTGTTCATCTTTAAAAATCTTTTTCAGATAATTGGCCAGCCCCTGGGTTGCCATGCCAAGGGTATAAATATTCATGCGATTGGATCCGGCACCCATAATACCGCGCAAACCGCCGGTTCCAAATTCCAGGTCTTTATAAAATGCATCGACAAGCTCATCGCTCTCATCTGCCAGCATTTTTTCAATTTCAGCACGTGTATCGTCATCAATATTCATCGACAACCATTTATTAGCTTTTTCTCTTACTTGTTGGAGGGTTTCTTTTTGCATGGCAATTAATTTTTCAGATTTTATTCTTTTACAAATTTATGATTTTAAAATAATTCTCGGCAAAGTAGCTTCAAATAGCTTGTAAAAATCAACACAAATTTTATAACTTTGGTTCGTTTTCGCCATTGAAACAATGGTATAGCAACATTATGATCTTACTTTTGGGATAAGATAGAAACTAATAAAAATCGAAATATGAAAAACTTTCTCATCCTACTTTTTATGATTTCCTTCTCTACCACTTTCGCCCAAGATATTATATACAAAAAGAACGGCGATGAAATTAATGCAAAAGTGGTAGAAATATCTCCCGAGCTTATTAAATACAAACCTACAGAGAGACCTAACGGCCCCATTTATTCAATATACAAATCGGAAGTTCTGCTCATTATTTATAAAGACGGATCGAAAGATATTTTTAAAGATCCGGTTAAAACTAAGAAGCCAAAAGCAAAAAAAGCACGCAAAGTTTATCCAAAAAGTAGTTTTATTGACAAACGAGATGGTAAAAAATACAAAACGATAAAAATAGGAGATCAGATTTGGATGAGCGAAAACTTAAACTACAAATCAAAAGAATCCTGGGCCTATGATAATAAACCTGAGAACGCTGATATTCATGGCAGATTATACAAATATAAATCGGCCTTAAAAAGTTGTCCGGATGGCTGGCATTTACCATCTGATCAAGAATGGAAAAAGTTGGAAATCTCTTTAGGAATGAAATCTGATGTCGATGAAACAGGATGGAGAGGCACATCACCCGGACAAGGTTTTCTGCTAAAAAAAGAAGGGAAAACAGGTTTTAATGCGGAGTTATCTGGCTGTACACTCTGGGGTAATTTTGACGGAATGTATAATATCGGCTATTATTGGACAAGTACCAAATACGGCAGCAGAGTATTAATCAGGATTCTTAAACAAAGAGCCAGCATCAAACGAGTAGCAAGACAAAAAAAATATGGATATTCTGTTAGATGCATAAAAGACAAATAATTAACTACCCAAAGGGTATCAATAAAATATTTATGAAAAGCCTTGAAATAAACTTTTTAATTGGAGTCGGAGCACTCATCATTTCAATTATTGCCGGATATTTCCTGACCAAACAGGGAGCTCCCTACGGTGTTGTAGGAACGAACATCCATAAATTTGCAGCGATAGGCGCTATAATTTTCCTGGTTCTGGCCGTGCGTAAATATGTAAAAACAGCAGACCCGACAACAGCAATGGTCGTAATGATTGTGGTTGCCGGTCTTTTCCTTGTAGCTGCGCTTGTTACAGGCGGCATCATCAGCCATCAAAATACGGGAGAAGGCATTATGCCTAAAATCCATCGGATTACGAACATAGGCAGTGTATTATCTTTGGCTACTATGGCATATTTGTATTTGAAGTAATCGTGTAACGAACATAATCTCCCTTTTCGATTTTTATTCCCACCACAATAACAGTAGGTTAAAAGCGTTATACCATCATCTAACCAAAAAACAATGCAAATGAAAAAACTACTGTATTTCTCGCTCTTGTTCGTGGCCATTTCTGCCTGCACAGCACAAAAAAGCAACAACCAAACTACCTTCGAACCCGATCAGCAAGGTTGGTCAAAAGTTGAAATTAATGGCAAATATGGTTTCATCGACAAATCGGGCAAAGAAATTGTTCCGGCCATTTACGACAAAATTATGCCCTTTGGGGTTTATCAAAAAAACTGGGCGCTGGTAAAAAAAGGAGACAAATCAGGCTTCATTAACCACAAAGGAAAAGAAGTTGTAAAACCGGTTTATGAAAAAATTAATCAATTCGGCGAATACCTGAACAACTGGGCACTTGTGCAACTTGACAATCGTCTGGGGTTCATCAATCAAAAAGGTAAAGAAGTGGTTCCGCCTGTATATCATTCCATTGATGCATTTGATGAATACCGCAAAGACTGGGCTATGGTTAAGATTGACAACAGGGTTGGCTTTATCAATTCCGAAGGAAAAGAAATTGTTGATGTTGTTTATGAAAAAATCAAACCTTTTGGTGAATATCTCAACGATTGGGCATTAATTCGTCAAAATAATCATTTTGGCTTCATCAATATAGAGGGAAAAGAAATTGTGAAGCCTGTGTACGATAAAATTGAACATTTTGGAACTTACAAAACAAACTGGGCAATGGTTGAAGTAAATAATCTTCTAGGCTTTATTGATAACAGCGGGAAAGAGATTGTAATGCCGGCCTACAAAAGCATTGAAGAATTTGAATCAGATCAATAGAAAAAATAAAACCATTAATAAATTAAGATGCATTAAGACCAAAAAACCTTAA
>CAYPSX010000333.1:0-2738 GCA_964413185.1 uncultured Bacteroidales bacterium | reverse complement strand
TGCCCATCCCGTTTGATAAAAATTTGCCCGGATACAAAAAAATGCAAAAGATGATGGCGCACATGCCCGGAAACAAAGGTGAAGCATCGCACATGATCCAGGCACAAGCTATAAAAGACGCCACCATGGCACACTTCATCACACAAAACCTCCAAAAAGAATGGCTCTTTTTGCATTTTAACGGCAGTTTTCACTCCGAAAACCACGACGGAATTGTTTGGTACATTGAGCAATATTCTCCTGAGGCTAAACTCAAAACAATTACGACCGTTACGCAGAAAAATATCTCTGAACTATCATCCAAAAACAAAAATAAAGCCGACTATATTATTGTAATTGATGATGATGTTACTACAACTTATTGATTTAGTGATTTTACCGAAACAACTTCGTTATAACAGCCACATATTTCATTATAATCCCTTAAAACGGATTTTACTTTAATAAACGTCAGGATTACAATTACTTAGGCGTTATTTTGTTGATTTTGTAGCAACTAAAACATCAATTGATAAATTGCTGAAAAATAGAGGATTAAAGGAAAATGAAGAAAATTACTAAATATGTTAAATTTATTTTGTATATTTGACAATAACCTCATAATCAGAATGTTAATTTGAGCGTAGTAACTAATCTCGAATTTTTACAGCTCAACTAACTGTTTATCAATGGATTTGTTGAGTAAAATCCGTTAAAAGATGACGGCTCAATTTTTTTTGCTATATTTAAAACTTAATCAAACACAAACTATTGTCAAATCTTCATAGATAAAATAGCATGGAAATAAAAGGCACTGCGGCAAAAACAATCCCGGAGTTTGTAAAAAAACGCCACAAAGACCGCTATCATGAGTGGCTGGCTACGCTCCCGGCATCATCAAAACAAATTATTTTAGATGGCATTGTTTCCAACAAATGGTATTCATTAAAAGAAGCGGCTGTGATTCCCACACAAAAAATAGGTGAAGTTTTATACGGCGATGCGCTCAAAGGCGCCTGGGAATGCGGCAAATACAGCGCAGAAGTTGCATTGAAAGGCATATACAAAGTATACGTTAGATTCAGCAAGCCCGAACATATCATAGACCGGGCCGGCAGGATATTCTCGGCCTACTATGCGCCCTCTGAAATGGAGGCAACAAATAAACAGGACAATTCTGTGGATGTGCTTATCAAATCGTTCGCCGAGCCCAGCGATGTTATAGAGCACCGCATTGGCGGATGGATGGAAACTGCCATGGAAATATCGGGTTGCGATAATGTAAAGGTAGAAATACAATCTTCACTTACAAAAGGCGACAAAGAAACGCGGTACCGGGTGAGTTGGAGTTAATAACTTGTGCCGAAAAAAACCAAACGATTTTAAATGGCAATAAAACTTCACAACGCAAATATTTTAGAACAAACATCAGACGCCCTAATTCTGCCTATTGATGGCATTGGTCCGGGACATGAGGGTGCGCTGGCCAGAAAATTCGCCCAGCAGTTTCCAGACGAATGGGGCAGAATAACATCTCGTATAAATTATCCGTTACCATTAGGACAGGTTCTTACTATTCCAACAGAGAGTAATTCTTGTTTTGAATACGTCATTCCGGCATCGCTACTTAACCACATAAATGAAATTCCGGAAATGGTTATGCAAAACACCGTTAAAGAAGTCGTTAAGCATACCCTTAGAAAAGCATTCGACATAAATATATCTACCCTCTCATCAGTACTTTTAAAGGGAGGGTGGCGGTTGAACACCGATTTGGCTCTGATGGCCATGCTCGAAGGTTACGAAACCATGTTGCCCGCCTCAAAAAAAATCACTTTTGAGATTTACGAAACCAACACCAAAAAATATCAAAGGATGAAAAACCTGTGCGATTCTTTTGGATGGGATGTGTAACACTTCACTTTATAGACAGACTCTAACTGTCCGTCAATAAACTGGACACCCCGACTTTATGGACAGGCTTTAACTAAAATTATCGGCGAGCGTATGAAAAATGCTGTTGCTGTTAATGATCGCAGCGGTTGTCGCCGCCAGTCAATTTACCTTCAGCATATTGTTTGGCCAAAAGTTCTACCTCGGCAGCAGGTGCACCCGTTACTACATCAATATTATTATTGCGGAAAAGCTCAATGGCTTTGTGCCCCATTCCTCCGGCAATTACGACATTCCCGCCATTTTCTGCTACCCAGGCAGGTAATAATCCGGGCTGATGTGACGGCGCCTGTTTCATGTTTACATTTTTGACTTCGGAACCTTCACATTCAACAAACGCAAATTCGGCAGCATGACCAAAATGTGTTGCAAGTTTTCCATTTTCGCATGGAATGGCTATTACTTTATTCATAATTGTATTTTTTAAATTGTGTTTTAATGTATTTGAATTTTTACTCGTTTCGTTTCCCTGTAGATATGCACAGCCGGCCTCGAATTTAATGGGGCGGGATTCGACAAATGCCCTGGCAATCTTTTTTCGCACTTCCTCATAAATCCGGGCAAACGTAGCCCGCGACACGTTCATGTGGCGGGCGGCCTCATCGTGCTTGTAATGTTCGTAATCGGCAAGTCTTACGGCTTCATATTCTTCGTACAAAATGAAAACGGGTTCCCTGCCCTGCTTTTTACAACTCGGACTAAATCCGTCCATTTCAGGAGGCTGAAGAATATGTCTGCATCGTTTTTTGCGTGGTGCCATGATGCAAATATAATGAGAATATTCTCAAAACAAAAATATTCTCTTT
>CAYPSX010000332.1:0-2769 GCA_964413185.1 uncultured Bacteroidales bacterium | reverse complement strand
CCCAAACCCGTTTTTTGTAGAAAATAAGCAAAAGAAACGCCAATTACACCTATTCCGTATTTTGCGCTCCGGGTAAAATTTATGGATGAAGCTTCATCGAAGTATTTTGTGGGGCAGGTAATTTCGGCAATCTCGAACCCGGCGTAAAAAATTTGTGCAATCATTTGGTTATCGAACACAAAATCGTCGGAGTTTTTTTCGTAATCAATGGTTTGTAATACATTTTTCGAAAAAGCCCGGTAGCCGGTATGATACTCACTGAGTTTTTGGTTCATTAGAATATTCTGAATCAGCGTTAAAATGCGATTGGCAACATATTTATAGCCCGGCATTCCGCCTTTACGAGCGCCTTTGCCCAAAATTCGTGAACCCAGCACAACTTCGTACAAGCCATTGGCAATGAGGTAACACATGGAGTGAATGAGCTTTGGTGTATATTGATAATCGGGATGAAGCATAACCACAATATCGGAGTTCAACTCCAGGGCTTTATTGTAGCAGGTTTTTTGGTTGCCACCGTAACCCTTATTTTCGTCGTGCTGTATTATGTGGCTTATTCCCAGCTTTTTTGCAATTTTCACCGTATTATCGCTACTGCGGTCGTCGGCCAAAATAACTTCATCAACAATATCAAAAGGAATTTCTTTGTACGTTCTTTCCAGCGTGCGATCGGCATTGTAAGCCGGCAGCACCACGGTTATTTTTTTTTGATTGATCATTTTCCAGACATTTATATCCTGTGGGAAAGATAAATTTATGATAATTCTTTTATTTCACGAAGCGAACAACTGTTTTTTAAATGTAAGGCATTATCATTGTAATACATTATTTTTGTGACTTACAAACTTTAAGATATGCTAAAACGAATATTTTCGGAACAAAAATTTTTTCTCACGGCTTTTGCCATCTGGATTTTAATTGCTGCAGCCATGCTTTTGGCGGGCGATAAAATATTTTGGCAGCAGTGGTTTAATGATCACCACTTCGCAGCAGCCGACCATTTTTTTAAATATTTTACTTTGTTGGGTGATGGTTATGTGATTGTTTTCCTTTGTATTATCATGGCTTTTTACCAAATCAGGCTATCGTTATTTAGCTTATCCACATTCCTTGTATCGGGTTTGTTTGCTCAAATGCTGAAGCGTTTGATTTTTGAAGATGTTTATCGTCCGGTTCATGTTTTTAAAAAGTTAGGGATTGATCTGGAACAGGTATTAGATGTTGGTTTGGTTAGCAATTATAGTTTTCCTTCAGGGCATACGACATCAGCTTTTGCGCTGTTTTTTAGTTTATCCCTTATTTTGGCAACAAAAAACCGAACACTGCAACTGGTGTTTTTCCTGGCAGCCCTGTTGGTCGGGATTTCGCGAATCTATCTTAATCAACACTTTATAAATGATGCGATTACAGGTTCTATTTTGGGATTGGTTACGACCATGTTTATTTATTTTGTATTTTTAAAAATGAAAGCTCCCTGGCTGGACAAGTCCATTGTAGGATTGTTAAGTAAAAAGAAGCAAAACCTGAAATCTAATCACGAAAAATAATGACAGAAGAAATTCAAATTGAAAAGCAGCTCCGGCAGTATGCAGAACAATTCAACATAGAAAATGATCTGATTCATTTTTTGTTTCTCATAGGGATACATGAAAGTGGAGCCGGATTCCGCCAATTTACAAAAGATGAAAAAACCGATCTCATTGATTTGGGCGGAGCAACTGTATTGAGCCATTTTGGTTACTACAAAGAAATTGAAACACCCGGTCCGGTTCCTTATTACGTTGTAAACCCGGAAGAAAATGTTCCGGAAGGCCATCAGCGCGAAATATTACTCAAAAAAGGAATAATTCACTATTTTAGTGAAAAAATTGAACAGCAATGAAGCACATTTTAACCGTATTCATACTCACCCTCAGTTTAACGTTAACTGCACAGGAAGAAAAAAACGATCGCCAAAAAGTCAAACTTACAACACCTTACGGCGACATGCTCATTGAGCTGTATAATAAAACACCGCAACACCGCGATAATTTTGTGAAACTGGTAAAAGAAGATTTCTACGACAGTTTACTTTTTCATCGTGTAATTCAGGGATTTATGATCCAGGGCGGCGATCCCGACTCAAAAAACGCCGAAAAGGGCGAGCGCCTGGGCAATGGCGGCCCCGGTTATAAAATAGAAGCAGAGTTTGATACAACGCTCGTGCATCGTAAGGGCGCATTGGCAGCAGCCCGCGAAGGCGACAACGTAAACCCGGAAAAAGCCAGTTCAGGTTCCCAGTTTTACATTGTGCAGGGACAGGTAATTCAACCCCAGATGATGGCGCAAATGGAGCAAAAAATGAACCAGCGAAAAACAAACGCACTCATAAACAACTACCTGCGTAATCCCGAGAACAAAGAAATGAGAAATATAATGGATTCACTCAAAAAAGCGCAAAAGTACGAGGAGTTGAACGCCAAATTCCGTGAAGTAGAAAAAATCATAAAATCCTCGCCGGACTATGAACTCTTCCGTTTTTCCGAAATACAACGCGAAGCCTACACCACCGTTGGCGGTACGCCTCATCTTGACGGAAGTTACACCGTATTCGGTCAGGTAGTAGAAGGACTAAATGTAATTGACTCCATAGCCGCACAAAAAACCGACAAATTTGACCGGCCAATAGAAAATATCCGAATGGAGATGGAGGTTGTAAAGTAGGGTAGGCATGAATTGGTATGATTACGGGGCTCGGTTCTATGATCCTGCGACTGCAAGGTGGAGCGT
>CAYPSX010000331.1:0-2808 GCA_964413185.1 uncultured Bacteroidales bacterium | reverse complement strand
GGATTATACCTAAGTAAAGCGCTTGTTCGCTTTGCTCCAACCGCTCAACTTAGGTGTAATTTACAGAGCTTTCATCGTTAATAAGCAAAGATAAAGCCGTAGTTTATTCGTATTGTGGTGCACAAAATCCCTGCTTTTTTGTTGCACATAAAAAATACACTATGGACTGGAAAATCATCTCAACACAAGAACTACAAAAAGCACAAAAAGAAAATCATATTAAAATAATTGATGTTCGTCCGGTTGATGCCTACAACGGCTGGAAGTTTCGCAATGAAGCGCGTGGCGGACATATCCAGGGAGCTATTTGTCTCGATGCCAAGTGGGCTAAATATATCGACTGGATTGAAATTGTACGCAATAAAGGTCTGCATCTCAAAGATGAACTTGTTATTTACGGTTATGCAGCGGACGAAATGGATACCGTGGCCAAAATGTTTTATGCGGCAGGTTATCAAAATATATTGCTTTACCACGATTTTTTGACAGAATGGGTTCCTGATGCAAATTTTCCCATGGAGCATTTGCCCAGGTTTAAAAATCTTGTGCCCGCACAATGGTTAAAAGATGCCCTGGATAATAAATCGCCCGAATTTCTTGAAGGCGAGAATCTTGTGATTTGTCATGCGCATTATCAAAATCCCGGTGATTACCATGCAGGGCACATTCCCGGAGCAATTGCGCTGGATACAAACTGGCTGGAGTCGGAGGAAACATGGAACCGCCGATCGCCGGAAGAGCTTAAATTGGTATTAGAGAGAAATGGAATCAGTCAAAAAAGTACGGTTGTTGTTTACGGGCGTTTTGCGGCCCCGAAGAACGATGATCCGTTTCCCGGAAGCAGCGCCGGACATCTTGGAGCTATGCGTTGTGCGTTTATTTTGCTTTATGCCGGGGTGAAAGATGTGAAAATACTTAACGGAGGCTTGCAATCCTGGGAAGATGCCGGTTTCGAAATTACAAAGAAAAAAACAGAGCCCGAGCCGGTTCCGGCTTTTGGAGCAAAAATACCGGGCAGGCCTGAACTCGCCGTAGACGTGCCCGAAGCAAAAGAGATACTGAAAAGTGATGATGCCAATCTCGTAAGTATTCGTAGTTGGCGCGAGTTTATTGGCGAAGTTAGCGGATATAACTATATCGAAAAGACCGGTCGCATTCCCGGTGCTGTATTTGGTAATTGCGGTTCCGATGCCTACCACATGGAGAATTACCGACATTTGGACCATACCATGCGCGCTTTCCCCGAAACAGCCGAAATTTGGGAAGATGCCGGAATTACACCGGATAAGCGCAATGCCTTTTATTGCGGTACCGGTTGGCGCGGAAGTGAAGCTTTCCTGAATGCCTGGCTCATGGGGTGGCCCCGCGTTGCTGTTTTCGATGGAGGATGGTTTGAATGGAGCAATGATCCGGACAATCCAATTGAAAAAGGTGAGCCGGTTTTTATTGACAGGTCGCGGAAAATAATGCAAAATTTATTATAATTGCACTATGAGTTACGCCGGGCATGTTTTAGATATGATCAATCGCGAAAAGCAGAACCGTGCTTTGAGAAAGAAAATTAAAGACCGTTACGATGCCGGTAATGAGAGAAATATGCGTGCCCATCGCGATTATTCCTTCAAAAGTAAACCTTTAACAGCGAAAGAAATTGCACGAATAAGAAGGAAAATTTACATTGAAATGAAAAAAGACCGCAGGGCAGACCGGCTGAAAACACTGGCTACTTTGGCAATTTTGGCCGTTATCGTATTTACTACGTATTGGCATTTTTTCAGGTAAATAAACAAATATGCAACCCTGGATTTGGCATTTTCTCGATTATTTTTTTGTGGTTTTCCATACCGCACTCATTTTTTTTAATGTTTTTGGATGGATATGGAAAAAAACACGCCTGGCCAACTTTGTTACCCTGGCTTTAACGGGTGCTTCGTGGGGTTTGCTGGGTATTTTCTACGGAATGGGCTATTGTCCGCTTACCGACTGGCATTTCCAGGTGCTTCGTCACCTAAATGTACACAATTTGCCAAACTCCTACATTTTATATCTGTTCAACAGGCTTACGGGTCTCACTGTAGATAGTTTTTTGGTAGATGCGTTAACCCTTGCTGTATTTCTCATTGCTTTAGGAATATCTGTATATGTGAACTTTTTCATCTCAAAAAAACGGAAACAGGTTTAAGAAATTAACAAAATTGGATCAATTTGAGTATAATGTTAAAATTTAGGGGTTTATGGCAAATAGTAAAATAGAAGTAAAACAAAGCGATATAACAAAAATGGAAGTTGATGCTGTTGTAAATGCAGCCAACTCATCGTTAAAAGGCGGCGGCGGAGTTGATGGCGCTATTCATCGAGCCGGTGGTAAAGTTATTTACGATGAATGCATGCAAATAATTGAAAAAATCGGCAGCCTCGATACAGGTGAAGCTGTAATTACGAGTGCCGGGAAAATGCCCGCCAAATATGTGATACATACCGTTGGGCCGGTTTATCGCGATGGCAGTAAAGGCGAACCCGAAAAACTGGCCAATGCATACCGCAATTCGTTGAAAGTTGCTGCTGAGAATAATTGTAAAACGGTTGCTTTCCCCAACATCAGCACGGGAATTTATCGATTTCCGAAGAAAGAGGCTGCTAAAATTGCAACCGAAACAGTTCAGCAGTTTCTGGAAGAAAATCAATCAATAGAAAAAGTGTACCTGGTTTGCTTCGATGAGGAGAATTACCATTTGGCAAAAGAGTTTTTGCAAGAATAACTATGTGCAAAAAAACCACCCCGTGTTAAAAGGGGTGGTTCCTGAGGAA
>CAYPSX010000330.1:0-2814 GCA_964413185.1 uncultured Bacteroidales bacterium | reverse complement strand
CAAAGATATGGCGGAATCAACGCCGCTACAATACGTCGCAGGCCGAAGGCTTACTGATCATCAGTGTTTGAAATAGCTATAGAAAAAACTATTCTTCGCCATAATTCTTCCAAATCTTCGTTAACCCTGGCTCCGTTTTGAAGCAAAAATTCAACTAAATCCAAATAGCTTGCTCCAGACTGAAAACTATCTCCATCAATGTAGCCAAGTAAAGTCATTGCTGATGCAAAGTGGATGCGTCTTTGTCTTGTTTCACGATCAAATCGTTTACTTAAGAAAGTATAATGCCTGGTCGAGAATTGTTCAACCTTACAGTGTGCCGTGTTGATACCGGATTTTAAGGCTAAAATATTTGCTAATCTCTCCCAGCCGCCAATATTTATATTGTCAAATCTACTTGGGAATTTGGCTATCCATAAATCATCATTATTATCCACAACTCCTGCTTTTGGTCTGGCTCCACCTAACGATGACCCTGGCTGCATAAGCATATTTAGCCAATTAATATATTCAGGATCGTCCGGGGCATCATCTTGTTCAATTTTTAAACTTATTTCCTGAAGTTCCCTTAGAGATGTCCAGGGTGGTGTCGACATTGAATTGTCGTTGCTCAGAAATGGTCCTTCCGGATTTTCTTTGAAGCGTAATCCACCTATTCTAAGTTCATCAAATACGCCTAGCAGAAAATCTGTTTCAAAGAGTTTTTCTTCGTTACGTTTTTCTTGACGCGCGTAGGCAGCTTCTCTTCTTTTCATTAATAATCTTCCCCAACGATCAGGCGAAGAGTCTAAGAAGATTCCAAAATTGGATTTTTCTTCAGCAAGATATTGGCGTCCGGAATATAATTGAAGGTCTGGATCGAGATTTTTTAGGTTGCTTGAGTTTAACCAATCTTTGGTGTATTCAAAAGCGAAAATTTCTTTTCCTCTGATAACCTCTGAATATAAATTCCCTATTAGTTGAGGCTCTGTGTCATGCCAATCCGCATATACATATGTTGTTTTGCCTTTATGGTTTTTATTATGCATTAGGTTTATTTTTTTGTTGCACGCTTTCTATTCGGTAATTGTGCATCCTGGATTTTCCTGCCTAATTCATCATCTTTTGCTAAATTCAAAAAATCTTTTTCCAGTCCTAATACAAACATAACAGAAAGGTATGCACCAATACTAACTGTTTCTCGTCCTTTTTCTATTGAGTAAAGGGTTGATCGTGAAATTCCTGCTCGTTGTGCTACTTGCTCTGAGCTATAATCTCTTCGTAATCGGGCAAGTTTTATTTGTTCACCTACAGTGGACAGAATTCTTTTATTTTTAGGTAAAAGTGGAGAGTTATTTTTTGGCATAATGTTCAATATATTACACAAAAATACACTTTTTTGTGTAATATATCAAGCATTATGTTTTTTTATGGAATTCAGTTTAAAACTAAACTCTTTTCATCTTCTCCCAAAGCCTTAGCGACTGCCCTGTTGTAAATTCCAGAATTTCTTCTTCGTTAACAGTTTGAATCTTGCGATCTTTTACGATGAGCTTGCCGTCGGAAATTACATGCTGTATGTGATTTGAGTTGATGCCAAAGATGAAATGGCCAAGGAAATTATCTGCATTTAGTGCAGTTGGGCCGTCATAATCGAGAATAACCAGGTTGTTTTCGCCATTGCCTTTAAAGTTGTTTTGCTTCAGGTAACGATGAGCGCCAATAAACCGCTCATAAGCTACCGGGAAATCGATATTGTCGACTCCCTGTCCGGCAAAAAAGGCTGCTTTGGCGCTCTGGAACATGTCGCTGTGCATGCCGTCGGTGCCGAGCATGATGTTTTTGCCAAGTCCTGTGCCGTTAAAATGACCCACATTATTGTTCAGGTTGCTTTCTTTGTTTTCTGCTACCCAGCATGAGTTGTCTGCTATGAGTTTCCGCTCGTTATCGTCAAGGTGCAGACCGTGTACAAGTATGGTTTTTGATGAATTTAGCGCACCGAAATCGTTGAGTCGTTCAACCACGCGTTTCCCGTGGTTTTCTTGCGCATGCGTTTGGTCGTAAATGCCTTCTGCCACGTGAATGTGGAATCCGGAGTTGTATTTTTGCATCAGGTCTGCCGCTTTTTGCATGGTTTCATCGCTTACTGTGAATGAGGCGTGCAGGCCAACCAGTCCCTGATGGTTTTTGAGATGGTTCTCGTTTTCGTCAAGTCCTTTTTGGGCACGTTCCATGCCGTCGCGATCTGTAATTTCGTATGCCAGCAGATGACTTACGCCTACTTTTTCAAAAGCCCGAGCTATAATTTCCAGTGAGCCTTCAATATAGTTTGGTGAAGCATGATGGTCTATGGCAAAGGTAGTTCCGGCTTTTGCACAGGCTATGGCCGAAGCAAGCGCACTGGCTTCAATGGTGTCTTTGTCGAGCGATTTGTCGAGCGTCCACCATACATACTGCAAAATTTCGCGGAAGTTTTCCGGTGTTTTTTTCGGTGCGGGCATGCCTTTAGCCAAAGCCGAATATACATGATGATGCCCAACCACAAACGATTTGGTAACGAGCTTGCCGGTGCAGTCAATAAGTGTTGTGTAGTCTCCGGGATCTGCTTGTGCGGTACTTTCAATAAACTCAATGTGCTTATCAACTCCCGGGTTTATTTTGATATCGGTTTGTTTAAAATCGAGTGTTTCCCAATTAATGTATGTTGCGTTTTTTAATAAAATAGACATGGTGAATGTTTTTTTGGTTAATAAAATGGGTATGATGATATGTCACCCCTCCGGGTGGGGTGTTAATTTTCATTAATTATTAAGATTTAAATTACGTTCCATTTAT
>CAYPSX010000329.1:0-2882 GCA_964413185.1 uncultured Bacteroidales bacterium | reverse complement strand
ACCGTTTCAAAAACATTTTCGGCGTTTGGATTTGAAAAATAATCGCCATCGCTACCAAAAGCCGGTCTGTGCGCTGCTGCACTCAATGTTTTTGGCTCGGAATCAAGGTGATAATAAGCTTTTTGCTCCTCAATAACTTTTTGCATCATGTAAGCTGTGGCCCCACCCGGCACATCTTCATCGAAAAATACTACGCGATTGGTTTTTTTGATGCTTTCCAAAATACGGTGATCGATATCAAAAGGAATAAGCGTTTGTACATCAACTACTTCAGTAGAAATATCGAAATCTTCGAGCTGTCGGGCCGCTTCCTGTGCAATGCGCACACACGAACCATAAGTGACAACCGTAACATCACTTCCTTCGTGCACAACCTCCGGCTGGCCAACCGGGACAGTATATTCGCCAATATTTTCGGGTTCGCGCTCACGCAAACGATAACCGTTCAGTGGTTCAATTACCAGGGCCGGCTCATCGCTTTGCAGAAGTGTGTTGTACATACCGGCAGCCCTTGTCAGGTCGCGCGGTACACAAACTAACATTCCGCGTATTGAATTGATGACCATACTCAATGGCGATCCGGAGTGCCAGATTCCTTCTAAACGGTGACCTCGCGTACGAATAATGGCCGGAGCTTTTTGTCCGCCCCGTGTTCGCCAAAGTAGCGTAGCTAAATCGTCGCTCATGGTTTGCAGGGCATACAGCAGATAATCGAAATATTGAATTTCAGCAATTGGCCGTATTCCTCTTATTGACAAACCAATAGCCTGTCCTAAAATTGTAGTTTCCCGAATTCCTGTATCGGTTACCCGCCATTGGCCAAATTTTTCCTGCATACCTTCCATGCCCTGGTTTACATCGCCAATTTTGCCTGTATCTTCGCCAAATGTAACAACATTGGGATACTTCTTAAACAATTGCTCAAAATTGTCGCGTAAAATCTCGCGTCCCGGGCGTGTTTTTTCTTCATCGCCATATTTTATTGCAACCTCCGTAACATTGGAGGCTGCATATTGGGTTTCTGAATACAAATGTGAATGATAATCAGGCCCGACACCTTCGTAATTAGTTTTTAGCCAAGCGCCAAGCTGCTCTTTCAGCTCTTTGCGCTTTGGGCAATCTCTACAGATATGACGTAAAATTCGTTTTGCCGCACTAAAATTATCTTTGCGTATAGGATAAGGAATACGTTTAAGATTTTCGGCAATTTCACCTGCTTTATCGTAATGGTCGCGCTTGCAAACGCACGTACGATTTTCAATTATCTTCACCAATTTATCGCGCTCATTTTTTAATGGCTCTGTAAAAGCTTTCCAGGCAGATTTTTTTGCGTCTTTTGCTTCCTGTGTTGCATCTTTTTCTATGCTGTCGAGTTCTTTTTCCGAAGCAATCTTCTCGTTAACAATCCATTCCCGCATCTTTTTTATGGGATCGAATTCCTGTTCCCATAGCAACCGTTCTTTAGATTTGTAACGCTCATGCGAACCGCTGGTTGAGTGGCCTTGCGGCTGCGTTACATCATCAACATGAAAAAGTACCGGCACATGTTCTTTGCGGGCACGCTCCACTGCATCTTTGTATTTTTCTACCAAATCGGCATAATCCCACCCCTTGGCTTTGTAGATTAAAATGCCGGTTTGTCCTTTTTTCTTGATTTCAAAACCTGCAAGCGCCTCTGAAATTGAACTTTTAACAGTTTGATATTCTTTTGGTACAGAAATTCCGTACCCATCATCATAAACCGACATCACCATGGGTACGCGAAGTACTGCTGCGGCATTCATGGCTTCCCAGAAATGCCCTTCCGAAGTGCTGGCATCGCCAATGGTACCAAAAGCAACTTCATTTCCTTTGTTCGAGAATTTTTTATAATCGTGCAATTCTTTGATTTCCCTGTACAATTTTGAAGCATAAGCCAACCCGACTAAACGTGGCATTTGACCGGCAGTTGGGGAAATGTCGGCCGATGAATTGGGCTGTGCCATCAAATCGTTCCATTCACCCTTTTCGTCAATAGTGCGCGTTCCAAAATGGTTGTTAAAGGAACGGCCTCCGTGGCTGGGATTATCTTCCAGCGTTGTTGTTCCGTAAAGCGAAGAGAAAAATTCGTGCGGCGAATATGTACCTGAAGCCAGCATAAGCGTTTGATCGCGGTAGTAACCCGAGCGCCAGTCGCCTTTTTTATACTGATGCGCCATGGCCAATTGTATAATTTCTTTGCCATCGCCAAAAATCCCGAATTTAGATTTTCCGGTCAGCACCTCTTTGCGGCCAATAATACTGAGTTGCCGGCTCAGGTTGGCGGTATAATAATCGTTGAGAACTGAAGCTTTATCGAAAGAATTTTTTGTTTGAGATTTGGTTTGTTTTGCCATGGTATCTGTTTTTCCTAATTCGTTATTTTTTGGTATTTTTGTACAATTCATAAACACACAAACTTACCTAATGTTGATGATCAAAGTGTTTTTAATAACCCTGGCCCTTGTTGCCCTTGTTTTTGCAGCTCTGGGAATCCGTATTTTAATAGAGAAAAACGGTAAATTTCCTCATACACACGTTGGTGGAAATAAAGAAATGATTAAACGAGGGATTTATTGTGCGCAAACCTGGGATAGAAATGAGCAGAAAAAAGTAAAAAGAACTTTACTGAATAAACTAAAACCAGCTCCGGATTTTCTTATACACAATGAGAAAGGTGGAAGCATTTAAAAAACGCTCCCACCCGTCACATCATGAAAAATCCCAAAATCAAAAGAATCATCTATCACTATTTAGATACTGTCCATAAAGTCGGGGTGTCCAGTGAATAAACTCCATTTTCAAGGCATTCGAAACTCAAAGTCGTTGAGTTTACTGGTGTAAATGATACGAGTTTGAGTGAG
>CAYPSX010000328.1:0-2907 GCA_964413185.1 uncultured Bacteroidales bacterium | reverse complement strand
TCGGCCAATGGTATTAAAGTTTATCTGTTTGATGCATTACGGCCAACGCCTGAACTCTCTTTTGCCATTCGTGAACTGGGTTGCAAAAGTGGTGTTGTAGTTACCGCTTCTCATAATCCTAAAGAGTATAATGGATATAAAGTGTATTGGGAAGATGGCGCGCAAATTATCGACCCGCACGATAAAAATATTATCAATGAAGTTGCGGCCATTTCCAATATCAGCGAAATAAAATTTGATAAAAACGCCGACCTCATTGAGACCATTGGCGATGAGATCGATAAGAAATATGTCGAAAAGCTGAAAACGCTTTCCCTTTCCCCCGAAGTAATTGAGCGCAACAAAGACATGAAAATTGTTTTTACGCCCATTCACGGAACGGCAGTAAAACTTGTGCCCATGGCGCTGAAAGCTTACGGGTTTCAAAATATTTTCAATATTCCCGCACAGGACGTAACAGACGGGAACTTTCCAACCGTAAAATCGCCTAATCCGGAGGAGCCCGCTGCGCTGGAAATGGCAATGGATAAAGCCCGCGAAATAGATGCCGATTTGGTGATGGCTACCGATCCCGATGCCGACCGCGTGGGAATTGCCGTAAAAAACAAAAAAGGCGAATTTGTGCTGCTCAATGGAAACCAGGCGGCTGTATTGCTAATCAACTATCTGCTGCGCAAATGGGAAGAAAAAAATAAACTCGATGGAAAACAATACATTGTCAAAACCATTGTAACAACTGAGCTGCTTACAAAAATGGCTGCGCATTACGGTGTGAAATGCTACGATGTGCTTACGGGTTTTAAATATATTGCCGACATTATCGGCCGTAAAGAAGGAGAAGAAACCTTCATTGGCGGTGGCGAAGAGAGTTACGGTTACCTGGCCGGAGAATTCGTACGCGACAAAGATGCCGTAATGTCGTGCGCCCTTATTGCCGAAGCTGTGGCCTGGGCCAACGATCAGGGTAAATCGGCTTATGAAATGTTGTTGGATATTTACATGGAATACGGATTGTACTACGAAAACCTTATTTCTATTGTGAAAAAAGGAAAAGCCGGAGCCGATGAAATTAAAGAGATGATGGAAAAACTGCGCAATAATCCGCCCGAAAAAATCATTCATAAAAAAGTAACCGCAGTTATAGACTACATGAAAGATGAATACCGCGATATAAGCGCCGGAACAACCAAAAACATCGGCTTGCCTAAAAGTAATGTTCTGCAATTTTTCCTTGAAGATGGCAGCAAAATAAGCGCCCGCCCGTCAGGAACAGAGCCCAAAATTAAATTCTATTTTGGCGTAACCGGCGAACTCAAATCACACAACGATTATGATGAGGCCATAGACAACCTGAAAAATAAAATTGAACGAATAAAAGGGGATATTTTGTAGTTTTTAGAAAAACAATAAAATTCAAATTT
The DNA here is from genome assembly GCA_964413185.1 of uncultured Bacteroidales bacterium. Lineage (GTDB taxonomy): Bacteria > Bacteroidota > Bacteroidia > Bacteroidales > Salinivirgaceae > Salinivirga. Next base: position 1,486 of record CAYPSX010000328.1, on the reverse strand, counting down.
TCGAAGAACAGCCGCGTGTTAATCATGACACATGGTTGTTCTTCTTTTTTGTTTATGTTATATTTATCACTCCAAATGAAATGACTATGCGTACGAAAATAATTCTGCTACTTGTTTTGGCAAGTTCCGGTCTGTTTGCTCAAAATATTGAATTAAGTGCCGGAATTTTGCCCAATAGTTTTTACGACAGAGAAGATCAAAGTACACCACATTACTCTTCGGAATATACACCACATGAAGGTGTGGATATTGTTTTAGGAATTGATAATGTGCGTTTCGACTGGTATCCCATGCGGTTTACGGTTGGTTACCTGAACTATGGTGGCGGCTTTTATATAGAAGATGGCGGCCTGGGCGGGTCTACAGCAAAGAAGGGAACTGTGGAGAAGTCTGCGCTGGCCCTGGGTATTTATTTTCTTAATTTGAAGTTTTTTAACCGGGTCGATTTTAACCTCGGGACACATTATTCCTTTCTGTTAAATCAGTCTGGCAACGTTTCATCGAGCGGTTGGGTGTTGGTTGAGCCTGGTGAAGTTAATACCTGGGAAGGTGAGGAGGTTGAGCTTGAAAGTAAGCAAATGGTTTGGGGATTTTCGGCTCGCCTGGCTTACGATTTTTATTTGAACGATTATATTGCCATTTCGCCACAAATCAGAGGATATTTAGGTGCTGAAAGCGAGTCTGAGTCCATTCATTTCAAGTCAAAACAACTCTCAGTTTCGCTGGGAGTTCAAGTCAATTTGAATGGAACCGGCAAGGGAGAGCCTTGTACTTTATCTTTTTAGGTTGAATGTTCCTTGCAGCCAATTTGTTCTTGCGAAAAGTTGAGTTTTTTCTGAATTGTAATGGTGGTTACAGTAATGGTGGTTACAAAGTTGTATGTTTTTTAAATGAAGATAGCAAAACGTCTTGTGGGCTTTGGCGGGCTAAGTGTTATTCTCCAACATCCATTTCCAAACCGGGATAATCTGTATTGCTTTTTGGTCTATTTGTAGCTCTTCCTCTTCATTCGCAGTAAGAATGATGCCCGAATTTAAGTTATAGCTTTGCAAGGCATCCATTAGCCCCTCGATTTCCCTTTTTTTTGTTTTTTCAGATGACATTTCATAACTAACTTGTATGGCCCGGGTTATTTGTAGTCCGTTTTTAACGATGAAATCACACTCTTTTTTGTTCTGGTGGTAAAAAATTTCTTCATGTTCTCGTCGCAGCGCTAAAAACACCAGGTTTTCAAGCAATCTGCCTGTGTTTTCAGAAAACAAAAATCCCAATGTTTGCACCAGGGCATTGTCGATAAAATAGATTTTTTTGGGACTGTATATTTGTTTTTTTGTGGAAAAATCAAATTGGTTGAGTGTGAAAAGTAAATACGTGTTCTCGATATATGCGATATAGTTTTTTATTGTGGTCGGGCTTTTTACGCCAATGCTTCTGGCAAGTGCATTGTTTGTGGTTTGTTTTGTGGTATTGGTGGCCAGATGGTACA
>CAYPSX010000327.1:0-3052 GCA_964413185.1 uncultured Bacteroidales bacterium | reverse complement strand
GGATGATACGAGTTTGAGTGAGAATAACGCAGAAAATGGAGTTTATTGACGGACAAATAGCTAACACAGGCTTTATAGGCTTTTTTTAACCGACGTTAGCACAATTTGGTAAGTTTATTGTTGATAATAAGGACATTTTTTATAATAATTGATTATTTTTGAACCCTTTATTTCGTTTACAATTAAATTAAAATGATATGAGTAATCTTCAAGCTATTGATGTCAATCTAAAGTACAAAGTGAAAAATATGGATTTGGCAGAAGAAGGACGTATGCAAATTGAACTGGCAGAGCACGAAATGCCGGGAATGATGGAACTGCGCAAAAAATATGGAAAAGATAAACCATTGAAAGGAGCCCGTATAATGGGTTCATTGCACATGACTGTTCAAACTGCCGTTTTGATAGAAACTCTTGTAGAACTTGGCGCTGATGTGCGTTGGGCAAGTTGCAATATTTATTCAACACAAGACGAGGCCGCTGCAGCAATTGCAGCCACCGGTGTGCCGGTTTTTGCATGGAAAGGTGAAACCCTCGACGAATATTGGTGGTGTACCGCACAAGCATTAACTTTCCCCGGCGGGAAAGGTCCAAACCTCGTGGTTGATGATGGCGGAGATGCCTCAATGATGATCATGATGGGAGCTGATGCTGAAAAAGATCCGTCAACCATTGATTATACACCCGAAGCCGGCGATGAAATTGCCTTGATTAAAAGGCTAAATGATATGGTAGCCCTGAACAAATCGTTCTTCACGAATATGTTGAAAGACTTTAAAGGTGCTTCAGAAGAAACAACTACAGGTGTACACCGTTTATACCAGCGCGAAGAGAACGGAACACTGATGTTCCCGGCTATCAATGTAAACGATTCAGTTACTAAATCGAAATTTGATAACACTTATGGAAACCGCGAATCGTTAATCGATGGAATTAAGCGGGCTACAGACGTGATGATTTCCGGAAAAACTTCTGTTGTATGTGGTTTTGGTGGCGTTGGTAAAGGTTGTGCCGAGGGATTGGCAGCATTCGGTTCCAAAGTTGCCGTTACCGAAGTTGATCCCATTTGTGCGCTGCAAGCCTCAATGGAAGGTTACGAAGTTAAAACCGTGGAAGATATGCTGCCAACAGGCGATATCTATGTTACGGCTACAGGAAACAAGGCGGTAATTACTGTTGAACACATGGAAAATATGAAAGATAAGGCCATTGTCTGTAATATCGGCCATTTCGACAACGAAATTGAAGTTGAAAAACTGGAAGCACGCAAAGACGTGAAAAAACGTAACATCAAACCACAAGTTGATGAGTATATTTTCCCCGACGGACACTCAATTATCCTGCTTGCAGGAGGCCGCCTGGTGAATCTTGGCTGCGCAACAGGTCACAGCTCATTTGTTATGAGCAACTCTTTTGCCAACCAGGTTCTTGCACAAATTGAATTGTGGCAAAAAGATCACGAAAATAAAGTATATCGTATTCCTAAGAAACTTGATGAAGAAGTTGCCAAAGCGCACCTGAAACATCTGGGTGTTAATCTTACAGAAATGAGAGAAGATCAGGCCGCCTACATTGGCGTTCCAAAAGATGGTCCTTATAAACCAGATCACTATCGTTATTAATATTTTTATGACGGACAGCTGCGACTGTCCGTCACTTTTTAAATTACAGTAAAATAAAAGTTATGCCATATTTATTTACCTCAGAGTCCGTATCTGAAGGACATCCGGATAAGGTAGCCGATCAGATTTCGGACGCTATCCTCGATGAAATTTTAAAACAAGACCCCGAATCCAAATGTGCCTGTGAAACATTTGTAACTACAGGATTGGTTATGGTTGGTGGCGAAGTAAAAACAAATGCTTATGTTGATGTGCAGGAAATTGCACGCGATGTAGTACGACGGATTGGTTACACAAAACCAGAGTACCGTTTCGATGCTGATTCTTGCGGTGTAATCTCATCAATTCATGAACAATCACCAGACATCAACCAGGGCGTTGAACGTGAAAAAGAAGAGGAGCAGGGTGCCGGCGATCAGGGAATGATGTTTGGTTTTGCCAACAACGAAACAGAGCATTACATGCCGTTAGCTATTGATATTTCGCACCGCCTGGTACAGGAATTGGCCGATATTCGCCGTCACGGTGGTAAAATGCCATACCTGCGCCCCGATTCAAAATCGCAGGTTACCTTCAAATACGATGATGATGGCAAACCAATGGGAATCGACACCATTGTGGTCTCTACACAACACGATGAGTTTGTTAAAGCCGATGCCAATACACCGGAAGCACAAAAACGTGCCGATAATCAAATGTTGTCGCGCATTGAAACAGATATTCGCAATATTTTAATTCCACAGGTGGCAAAAACATATCCACCGGAAATACAAAAATACTTTGAAACTGATTTCCGCTTGTTGGTAAATCCTACCGGAAAATTTGTCATTGGTGGGCCACACGGTGATACCGGACTGACCGGACGCAAAATTATTGTCGATACGTATGGTGGACGCGGTGCTCATGGTGGCGGAGCTTTCTCCGGAAAAGATGCATCCAAAGTTGACCGTTCTGCAGCTTATGCTTCACGCCACATTGCCAAAAACATGGTGGCTGCCGGCGTAGCCGAAGAGGTACTTGTGCAACTGGCTTACGCCATTGGTGTTGCAGAACCTGTTGGAGTTTATGTTGATCTGATTCGCCCAAAAGTGAAAATGAGCAACGCAGAAGCAGCCGAAAAAGTGAAAGGCATCTTCGATCTTCGTCCGCATGCCATTATTAAGCGCTTTGGATTAAAAAATCCTATTTTCGAAGAAACTGCTGCTTATGGACACATGGGACGCACACCCGGCAAAAAAGTTGTTCGCATAAACGGCGACAAGAAAGAGATTGAAACTTTTACATGGGAAAAACTTGACTATGTAGATGAAGTAAAAAAAGCTTTTGGATTGTAAACACAAGCTGCAAAATATTTTGAGCCCGGTCATTTGGCCGGGCTTTTTGTTTGCCTTGCAGGCAAACTATACCGTCAGTTTGAAAGACAACTGAGT
>CAYPSX010000326.1:0-3120 GCA_964413185.1 uncultured Bacteroidales bacterium | reverse complement strand
TACAGATCCCAGATAGCTGATTCCCACCTGAAAATTTAATCTGGCATTGTTTGGATTGAAATCCTGGGCTTTTAAATAACTTTTTAGTGCGAGGTAATACTGTCCATTCTCAAAATAATCGTCTCCATCTCTATAATGATCGCGGGCATCTTTAAATTCTCTTTTACGATCTTTGAAGTATGATTTATCGAAAGGGGTGTTTTGTGCGGCCAGGTGAGAGGCCAACATTACAAGTATAAATGATATAATTATCTGACGTATCATAATGAGATTTATTTTTTATAGTAACTGATAAATTGTTGTGCTTCTTCTGAACCATTCGTTACAGCCTTCTTCCACGCTTCAACAGCTCCGTCAATATCCCGGCTCATCTCTTTGGCTGATCCCAAATTTGTCCATGCCTGCGTATATTTGGGACTTAATTCTGTGGCTTTTTTAAATGCCTCAATGGCTTTTTCGTAATTATTTTGCTTCATGTAAGCTGCACCCATATTATTGTATGCATAGGCGTAATTGCTTTTAAGGCTTATTGCTTTTTTAAAGTCCTCAATGGCCTTATCGTATTTCTTTTGATGGTAATAGGCTGAGCCGCGATTGTTGAATAGCATTGGGTTGTCTGTATCCATTTTTATGGCCAATCCGTAATTCAGTATGGCATCATCGTAGCGATCTTTCTTTCGCAAAGCACTGGCCAAATTATTGTATACCAAGCCATTGGTTGGATTAATTTTGGATGATTGCTGATAATCTGCAATGGCTTCGTCAAGTTTATTCAGCATGCGATAGGCACTTCCCCGATCGTTGTAAACTTCCCATTTTTTATTGTCTTGCTTTATTGCCAAAGAAAACGATTCTACCGCTTTTTGATACTGTTTTATCTGGAAATACGATTGGCCGCTCAGGTAGAAAAGATCGAAGGAGTGAAAACCGGTTTTTAGTGCCAGCTCAAAATTCAGGGCAGCTTCTTTAAAATCTTTCTTTTGATAATACGCTAAACCCAACGAAAAATATGCTTTGCCATAACTTTTGTCGAATGCCAGGGAGGTTTTAAAATCGTCAATTGCTTTATCGTTTTGCCCCAGTTCAATATACGACAGTCCCCTGTTATGGTATGCTTTGGCAAAATCTTTTTTAAAGCTGATGGCTTCATTGAATTTAGCAATGGCATCGCTATATTTTTTCTGGCTAAATAATTCAAGCCCTTTGTTGTAGGCCAGTTCAGCTTCCTGATTTTCAGCTACAACCAAGGTTGAACTGGTGTCAATTACAGTTGAGTCTGTTTGCGTATAGCCACAAAGAGCAACTACAGAAAAAATCCACAATAGGGTTAATTTTCTTGCTGTGTGTTTCATATTTTAAGTTTTTTGTTCAATCCACATTTCGTTGTTGCCGATATTAATTTCATGTTTAAAAGTACGAATTTTATGTATTATTACTGTACTACTAATCAAAATTATTAAATTCGCTTTTACATTGTGGTCAAAAATAACGATTTTTATATAAAAAAGTGAGATTTAAAGTTCTAATATCATTAATATTACTTCTTCCTTTGTTGAGTTTTTCACAGGAAGATTATAAGAAAACCCTGAAATTAGCTGAGCGTTATTACAATGATGCACAGTTTAAAGATGCTGTCTTCTTTTATTTGAAGGCAGATTCCATAAAACCTATCCCTCCCACTGATGCTTATAATCTGGGTTGGAGTTTAATCAATGTAGAAGAACGTGAGCTTGAAGCCATACCCTATCTTGAAAGAGCTTTAAAAAGCAGGCGCACCGATCATCAATTCATACACAAAAACCTTGGTACACTTTATCATAAAGTTTTTCAGTTTGAAAATGCCATTAAACATTTCTCAGCTTATTTAAACAATGCCGGACGAGATGATCGTTTCATTATTTATTGTGAACGGATGTTGGAAAAATGCACCAATGCAAAAAAAATTGTTCAACAAAAAAAAGACTTCGACATCAACCCGATGCCCTACCCCTTGTCTAAATACGACACTAAGTCCGTTTTTACAACGGTTGATGGCCAAATCCTCTTTTTCCAAAGCAAAGAAAATAAAGTTTACAAAGCCGAACTGAAGCAGGGAAGATTCAAAGAGCCCAACAGAATTTTTATGCCCGATAGAAATCAACAAGCTAAATTAGTCGGGATTTCACACGATGGGCAAACCCTCTTTTTCAATCAAAAAAACAGGGGCAATTACGACCTTTTTCAGGCAGAATTGATTGGGCTAAGCGTTAAGAAACTTGAAGAATTGCCCGGAGACATAAACAGTAAATTTAACGAATATGAATTGACGATGTCTGCAGATGGCACAACAATTTATTTTTCAAGTGATCGGCCCGGCGGATATGGAAAAACAGATATATACAGGGTAAACAGATTGAGCAATAACAATTTGGGACCAGTCGAAAATGCCGGACCTGAAATCAATACCCCGTTTAACGAACGCAGCCCGTTTATTCACGCCAGCGGAAAATATCTGTATTTTGCATCAGAAGGACATGAGAACATTGGTGGTTTTGATATGTTTAAAGTCGAAAAATCAGATTTCTCATGGGGAAAACCTGAAAATGTAGCCTACATCAACACCATTTATGATGATCTGTCCTTCTCGCAAACCGGAAATGGTAATTTTGTAATTTTCAGCAGGCCAAAAGATTTCAATCCAAAAACACATCATTTATGGAGTGTTAATCTGAGCGAAAACATCCCCCTTACCATTGTGAAAGGACAAATTTTGGCGGGCTCACCGCTTTCTCCGCTAGCAGCGGAAATTGAAGTGTACGAATCGGACACAAAGGAGAGGATGAATTACATTTACGATCCTAATCCACGAAACGGAAAATACCTGATGATTTTCCCTCCCGGAAAGAATTATGAAATGGTAGTTGAGGCAAATGGGTTCCTGCCACAGCTCATTCGTATTGTAGTACCGGGACAAACATATTTTTATGAGTTGTTTCAGGAAATCAGGTTGTATAATATCCAACTGGCCGAGGAGAAAATCGGGGAAAAAATCGAAGTTGAGAATATTTTCTATGACATATACAGAACGAACCTTTCAGATTCATTAATAGAGAAATATAAGCCAGACCGGGAAAAAAACTA
>CAYPSX010000325.1:0-3126 GCA_964413185.1 uncultured Bacteroidales bacterium | reverse complement strand
TATTTACACGATTAAAAATACCTACCATTGTAGGTTATTTGCTTACCGGAATTTTGGCAGGACCACATCTATTCGGGCTGGTTAGTGGCGAACATGAAATAGAAGTATTGGCAGAAATTGGTGTTGCATTACTTTTATTTACAATCGGGATGGAATTTTCCATTAAGCACCTTGTGCGCATTAGGCGGGTAGTATTTTTTGGAGGATTTTTACAGGTTTTTCTGTCGGCTGGTATTTTCTTCTTTGCTTCTAAATTTTTTGATTTAAGCTGGCAGGCAGGCATATTTATGGGATTTCTGGGAGCGTTAAGCAGCTCTGCCCTTGTGCTGAAATTGCTACAGGAACGCTCTGAGCTTTCATCGAATTATGGCCGAACGGTTCTAGGAATACTCATTTTCCAGGATTTGATGTTGGTCCCGTTGCTGCTGTTTTCCAATATTTTATCAGGTGCCGATGTCGATGTTACAACAGAAGTTATATGGTTGACATTGAAAGCCATATTGATAATAGGTTTGGTTTATGTAGGGAATAAATGGATTTTGCCACGTTTATTGAGATTAATTGCACTTACAAAAAATCAGGAATTGTTCATGATGAGCATTTTCCTGATATGTTTTTCCATTGCATTACTCACATGGAAATTGGGCATGTCTATTGCGTTTGGTGCCTTTTTGGCCGGATTAATGGTTTCTGATTCGGAATACAGCCACCATGCTTTTGCCAATTTATTACCATTTAAAGACACTTTCACCAGTTTCTTTTTTGTATCAATAGGTATGCTGCTCGATTTTTCATTTATTATAGATAATCCGCTAGTTGTAATAAGTGCCATAATGATGGTTTTACTTGTAAAAGCCTTCATTGCCGGCGGAACCGGTTTCATATTGGGCCACACATTGAGGGGAACCGTAATAGTTGGATTGGCATTGGCCCAGGTTGGAGAATTTTCATTTATTCTCGCCAAAATCGGGCACGATTTAAACATTATTAACAGCTATGTTTATCAACTTTTTTTAGCTGTAGCCGTAATAACCATGGCATTTACGCCATTTTTAATGAAATTATCGCGACCCCTGGCCAATCAGATTCTGAAATTGCCATTGCCCAAATTTATGGTTAATGGTTTGTTCCCGCTCAAAGAGGTTTCTATTCCTGAAATGAAAAACCACCTTGTGATAATTGGAAAAGATGCCAGCGCCATAAAGCTCTCCAGAATAATAACCTGTTTCGAAATGCCGCATGTTTCAATCGTTTTTGACCCATCACTAGCCAAAGAAAAAATGGATAGAGGCGAAAACGTAATTTATGGCGATGCTGCAAATGAGCCTATTTTATTAAATGCCCATACAGATAAAGCTGATGCGGTTGTAATTTCGGTAGGTAACCCTATTTCCGCAATGGCTATTATTGATAAAGTACGCAAAGTAAATGCAAATGGGCGCATAATTGCCAGAGCACATAAAACCAGCAATGTTCATGATTTATATAAACTGGGAGCAGATGAAGTATTGCCCGAAAAGCTTGAATTGGCCATTGATTTATTCAACCGTGTACTAACAGGCAAACTTGTGCCTTTATCTGAAATAAATAAAATGACGGCAAAAATAAGAACTCAGCATCTGGGGGAATATATCGAAAAAGACACGGTAAACAGACCGTCTGTTCTTGATGAACTTGCCGACATAAAAATATCTGCCATAAAAATAGAAAATAAAGCTTTTACGCCTGGCAAAACCATCATAGAATTAAACTTACGGAAAGAAACCGGTATTACAATTTTGGCCATTAAACGGGGCAGCGTAATCGTGGAACACCCGGGGCCGGATGCTGAATTACAAACGGGCGACATTATTTATGCCCTTGGCAATTATGAACAAATAGATGCTGCCAATTCTATATTTACTACATAAAACCCAAATCCAGTTTGGCCTCTTCGCTCATCATTTCCTGATCCCAGGGCGGATCGAAGGTGAGGTTGACAAAGACATCTTTTACGCCTTCAATACTTTTCACTTCTTCGGTTACATTGGAAACCAGTGTTGGTGCTACGGGACAATTGGGTGCGGTTAAAGTCATTTCAATTTCAACCACGTTTTCATCATCAATATTAATTTTATAGATCAACCCCAAATCGTATATGTTTACGGGAATTTCGGGGTCGAATATTGTTTTGAGCTTTTCTATAATTGTTTCCTGATCAACTTTTTGTGCCATAATAATTTCCTCCCTTTTGTAGTTTTCAGCCGTGTTTGGCTTTATAGGCCATGGCGTAATATTTTATTTGTTTAAGCATAGATGTTAAGCCGTTGGAACGTGTGGGCGACAGGTTTTCTTCTAATCCAATTTCTTTGATGAACCAGGGCTCTGCTTTGATGATATCATCGGGTTTTTCGTCGGAAAAAACGCGAATAACCATTGCCACGAGGCCTTTTGTCAGAATGGCATCGCTATCGGCCTTAAAGTACAGTTTTCCATCTTTGTATTCGGCATGCAGCCACACTTTGCTTTGGCAACCGCTAATTACATTGTTGTCTGTACGGTTTTCTTCTTCAAGGCCCGATAATTCCTTTCCCTGCTCAATTAAATGAGCGTATTTGTCCATCCAGTCGTCAAATACGGAAAACTCATCGACAATTTCTTGTTGTTTTTGGTCAATGCTACTCATATATCTCGATTTTGTTTTATTTATTTTAACATGGCCAAAACCTGTTCCAGTTTTTCCATGAGGTAATCGACTTCTTCCCGTGTGTTGTACATGGCAAAAGATGCACGCACTGTTCCCGGAACTTCGTACCAATCGTGCAAGGGTTGTGTACAATGGTTTCCGGTGCGCACCGCAATGCCGGTTTTATCGAGAAGCACGCCAATATCGTACGGGTGAATACCCTCTACAATAAACGACAATACGCTGCTTTTGCTTTTTGCCCGCCCCAATATGGTGACATCCTCAAAATTCCCGATTTTTTCTGTGGCGTAACTCAATAAATCGTCTTCATGCGCGCAGATGGCCGGAATTGTTTGTTGCTCAACAAAGTTTAGCGCTTCGCCGAGAGCAATGGCCCCGACGTAATTCGGTGTACCCGCTTCAAACTTGAACGGTAATTCGTTGAACGTAGTTTTTTCAAA
>CAYPSX010000324.1:0-3160 GCA_964413185.1 uncultured Bacteroidales bacterium | reverse complement strand
ACATTGCACGTGTAGCTGTATTTGCAAACGAAGGTTCATTAACCAAAGAAACAGATAAGTGGAAGTATCATGGCGATGCAATGGATGTTGCCCTTCTGGGCATGAGTTACAAACTTGGAGCAGATCCAAAAAAATGGCTCACAGAAGATAAACCAATTGGAAAAATTCCGTACGAGTCTGAGCGAAAATTTTCAGCCTCCTTTTGCCGTGTAAACGGCGCTGTATCCATTGGAACAAAAGGTGCTGTTGAAACCATTCTCGATTTTTGTACCTCCATGTCGGTAAATGGTGAAATTAAAGAACTGGATAAAAACAAAATACTGTCTGATGCAGAAAAACTAGCCAAAGGTGGCTATCGGGTGCTGGCTTTTGCCGGTGGCAAATACAAAGAATATCAAAAAAAGGAAACTTATGAAAATGAAGATATTCCGGCACTTATTTTTTACGGGCTTGTAGGCTTTATTGATCCGTTAAGACCGGAAGCCAAAGTATCGGTTGAGCAGTGTAATAAAGCGGGCATAAAAGTGATGATGATAACCGGCGACCACCCCGAGACAGCAGGCACCATTGCTCGTGAATTGGGTATAGCAGACGGGAACACACCGGTTGTAACCGGACAAATGCTTACCGAAACAGAACCTTACGACAGCCCTGCGTTTGAAAAATTAGTGGCATCGACCACCGTATTTGCCAGAGTTGCCCCTGCACAAAAACTAGAAATAGTAGATGTATTAATTCGCAAAGGTGAATTTGTAGCAGTAACAGGCGATGGCGTAAATGATGCTCCTGCGTTAAAACGGGCAAACATTGGCGTAGCAATGGGTTCGGGCACCGATGTGGCCAAAGAGGTTGGCTCTATGATTGTGGTAGACGATAACTTTTCATCCATTGTAGCAGGTGTAGAAGAAGGTCGTTTTGCTTTCGATAATGTTCGTAAAGTAATTTACTTGTTAATATCTACCGGAGCGGCTGAAATAATTCTGTTTCTATCATCAATTTTGGCCGGATTGCCTCTTCCGCTATTGGCCGTGCAACTATTATGGCTGAATTTGGTTACCAACGGCATACAGGATGTTGCCCTTGCCTTCGAAGGCGGAGAGCCGGGCGCAATGAAAAGGTCGCCAAGAAAACCCTCTGAAAAAATATTCAACCCCCTTATGATACAACAAACCATGATATCGGGGGCAACCATGGGCTTAATCGTTTTTGGGTTGTGGTACTACCTGAACACATTTACCCAAATGAATGAAACACATGCTCGCGATCTTATTCTTTTACTGATGGTATTTATGCAAAATTTTCACGCTTTTAATTGTCGATCAGAAAGAATTTCGGCATTTAAAGTGCCGCTAAAACGAAATATCATACTTGTATTTGGGGTTATAGCAGCACAAAGTATTCATATCCTTAGTATGCAAATACCATTTATGCAAAATATATTACGAATTGAGCCTGTTTCTTTCGGGGAATGGTCTTATATATTGGCCCTGGCAATACCTATGATAGTGGTGATGGAAATATTTAAACTATTCCGCAGAAAAATTTTGTAAAAGGTAGTTTTCCGGCAGGTACTATGTGAAGATTGTGAAAAACAGTTACAACGCGTGAAAATCGATTATTTTTCACCAAAGATGGTGAAAAATACATATTGATTTGTCAAGTCCAAAATGTTAGTTTTTCGCGAGTTCAAATTTTTGTGATCAATTAGCTCTGCAACGATAGAAATTTGAATTCCCCGCTAAACCGTTGTACGATGATACGCAAAATCACCCTCAAATTTTATATGCTAAAGCGTATAATTGCATTATGCAATACATTTTTATATTTTTTTACATATAATTTTGTATATTTACCCTAAATTATACTTAAAAGCATATAATGAAGCCATTAGCCACCTTTGTAAAAGAGCGTAGAAAAGCGGTAAACCTAACACAGGAAGAGTTTGCCTACCGCACAGGTGTTGCTCTTACCGTAATCAGAAAAATTGAGCAGGGCAAAACCAACCTGAACATGGAAAAAGTAAATCTTGTGCTTCGCATGTTTGGTCATGAATTGGCACCTGTAAACAGTAAAGAGATTAATCAATGAGACAGGGCAATGTTTATTATAAGGAGTTTTTTGCAGGAACGATTACTGAAACCAATGAGGGTGAATACGTTTTTCAGTACAATGAACAATATATAAAAAATCATCCTGAAAAGTTCATTACATTCACTATGCCTGTCAGAATTCGGCCATACAAAGACACGCGGCTATTTCCATTCTTTGAAGGGCTTATTCCTGAAGGATGGCTATTGAATATTGCTTCCGAAAACTGGAAAATCAACCAAAATGACCGCATGGGCCTATTACTTGCGTGCTGTCAGAACTGCATTGGAGCAGTGAGTGTAAAACCAATAATAGATGAACATGAAAAATAAATGTTTGTACTGCTATAAACCTGTTGAAAAAGATACTGGTTTTCACGCCAAATGTGCAAAAGCATTTTTCGGTTCTGAAAAAGCACCCCAAATACCCTATTCGCTGGATCAAATGGATGAACTGGCAAAAAAAGTGGTGAATCGCAGTGTTGCAGTACCCGGAGTTCAGCCTAAATTATCTCTTTCATTGTTGAAAGCTGCAAAGGAAAAAGCAGACAGCAGGCTCACAGTAGTGGATGCGCTGGGCGGACAATTCATTTTTAAGCCACCAACAGACCGTTTTCCTGAGATGCCTGAAAATGAACATTTAACCATGCGCATTGCTGAAAGTTTTGGAATAAATGTAGTAAAATCATCATTAATACGGTTAGCATCGGGCGAACTGTCGTACATTACAAAACGTATTGACAGAACCGGGAAAAACGAGAAAATACATATGCTTGATATGTTTCAAATTACCGAAGCTTTCGACAAATATAAAAGTTCCATGGAAAAAGTTGGAAAAGCTATTGACGCCTATTCAAGCAATACACTGCTCGACAAAATTTTTTACTTTGAATTAGCTTTATTTTCATTTCTGACCGGGAATAATGATATGCACTTGAAAAACTTTTCCATGATCGAAAGCACTTCCGGCTGGGTGCTGTCTCCGGCATACGACCTGCTTAATGTAGCCATTGTTCTGCCGGAAGATAAAGAGGAGTTGGCATTGACGCTCAGCGGTAAAAAGAAAAAACTCA
>CAYPSX010000323.1:0-3168 GCA_964413185.1 uncultured Bacteroidales bacterium | reverse complement strand
TATTATTGTAAAGATGATGCTTTCGTTAAAAGTGCGGGGTTAAAGGCCGGCAAACTTAATCTTATTGCTGCAAAAGCCATGATGGAAGCTGTAATCGACATCACAAAACATCAATCTGTTGGCATAAAAGATTTGGAAAGTAGCCATTTTGATTGGGTTATCGCCCTCACTCAAGAAGCCAAAGCTGCCGCAGAAAGTATTTTCCCCAAAAGTGAAATTGTTTTCCATCCGGTGGAACACCCGCTTAATGAGTCAGATGAAGATATGGAAAAGCTCAAAAAACACCGCAAAACAGCCAACGAGCTGGAAGAGTTTTGCATCGACTTCGTTCACAAGAATATTCACAAATTGATATAATCAAACACTTTACACAATGAAAAATTTAATAAATATTGCATCAGTCATTGCGCTGTTTATGCTGTTCTCTTGTAGCCAGAACACACAGCAGCAGTCAACAATTCAAAAATCGGAGGTTTCCAAATCAACCATTACTAAGGTTGTAAATGAATTGGCCAAAACATATCCCGATGTTGAAAAAGAACGCATACAGCGGGGCGTAACCCAAACTGCCTCGCTATGGTTCCCGTCAAACGGCGATGATAAAGCATTTGCAACTTTTTGCAACGAGAATTTTATTGCCGATGAGGATGCCCGTAAAACAGCTTTTGAAAAACTATCGCGAAACTTTGAAATTCTCGACGGGCATTTCAATCAAATCAGCCTGCAACTGCTTGAACCACTCCATTTGGATATTGGCGAAGTAACAAAAGTTGATCAGAAATTTGGTTCGTACAGTGCCGGTGCACATGTAAAAAGCGACTTTTACAAAAATAATATCGCTTTTATGGTAACGCTGAACTTTCCTCAATTTTCACTGGAAGAGAAAAATAAGCTCGGAGAAAACTGGAGCCGCCAGGAATGGGCTTATGCCAGAATGGGCGATCGTTTTTCTGCCCGTGTTCCGGCCAGCTTGAAAATAAAATACAGCGAGGATGAAACGGCTGCTGATATTTATATTGCCGATTATAATGTTTTTGCAGGCCAATTGCACTCAAAAAGCGGTGAGAAACTTTTCCCAAAAGGTATGAAACTGCTTTCGCACTGGAACATTCGCGATGAAATTAAATCGAACTATGCCGACAAAGAGCACGGTCTCGAAAAACAGCGCACACTGTACAGGGTAATGAAGCGCATTGTAGATCAAACTATTCCGCAACAGGTTATCAACAATGAAAAGCCTGAATGGAACCCGTTTACCAACGTGGTTATGGTAGAAGGCGAAAAAGTTGATGCCAAACCGGAACCGAATGCGCGCTACCAAAATATGCTAAATTTATTCCACGCCTTAAAAGCCCAGGATAAGTATTACCCAACACTTGACACGTACATCAAACGCAAGTTTTCAGGAAACATGGAAGTCTCACAGGAAGAAACAGAGAAGCTGTTTGTTGAATATGTTTCATCCCCGGTTTTAAAAGATGTGGGTAAACTCATCAGCAAACGGTTGGGCCGCGATTTGGAGCCGTTCGATATTTGGTACGATGGTTTCAAAACACGCAGCATGCTCGATCAGGATAAACTGAACGAAGCTACTCAAGCATGGTTTCCCAATGCGCAGGCAATGGAAGATGAGCTGCCTGCCATCCTTATCAAACTTGGTTTTACAACAGATCGTGCCAATTACCTGGCGGAGAAAATTGCCGTTGACCCTGCCCGCGGATCCGGTCACGCGTGGGGAGCAAGCATGAAAGGGGCTAAAGCACACTTACGTACGCGTATTCCCGAATCGGGCATGAATTACAAAGGATACAACATTGCCATACACGAATTTGGACACAACGTAGAACAAACCATTTCGCTTTACGATGTAGATTACTACATGCTCAACGGCGTACCCAATACCGCTTTCACAGAAGCACTCGCTTTTATGTTCCAGAGCCGCGATCTTGAAATTTTGGGTATGGAGGTAGATAATCCGGATAAAGAACACCTGAGTACGCTGGACAAATGCTGGGGACTTTATGAAATTATGGGCGTTGGGTTAGTAGATCAGCGTGTTTGGAAATGGATGTACGAAAATCCCGAAGCCAATGCAGAACAACTGAAACAAGCCGTTCTGCGAATAACGAAAAAGGTTTGGAACGATTACTACGCGCCGGTATTTGGTCAGCAAGACGAAACCCTGCAAGGCATTTACTCACACATGATTGCCAGTCCGCTGTATTTATCGGCTTATTCGTTCGGGCAAATAATCGAATTCCAGCTTGAAGAGTTTGTAGCCGACAAAAACTTCTCAAAAGAAGTGCAGCGCGTATTTGAACAAGGCCGCCTCACGCCCAATCAATGGATGATGGAAGCCGTGGGCGAACCGCTTTCTGTGCAACCTATTTTAAAGAAAACAGAAGAAGCTTTGAAAGCGTTGAATTAGAATAAAAAAATTAACGTGAGTTCGATGTAAATTATAAAGTTCCATTTTAATTGGAATATTTTTCTTAATTTTGTCCCAAAAGATTGAAATAGGTAAAATGGACAGACTGGAAATTGATAATATACTAAAGATTGACGAATTAAATAATGAACTTGAGTTTGAACAAGCAACGTCAATTCAAGGAAAATTACGATGGATGGTAAAAGAAGATCGCTCTTTGGAACCAATACGTCAACATTTATTAACTCTCATCGAAAAATATGAATCAAAACATTGGGAAAATGAGTCAGAAATCACTGAAAAACAAATAAAAGAAAGTGATGATGCTGAAAGAATTATCAATGCAGAAAATGTTTTTATTCAAAAAAGAAAGGAATTAATAAAAAGTAAACTTAAGGAAAATGAGATGTCACAGAAGGACTTGGCCAAGCTATTGGGACATAGACCAAATTACATGTCAGAACTTATAAATGGTGTCAGGCCTTTTTCACGAGATGATATTGTTGTAATTCATCGACTATTTGGGATTGACTTTAATGATTTAATCCCTCCATTCTTGAAAAAGGAAGTAACAAATCATATAAAAATGACTCTTAAAGAAATGAAGAATAAAAGAATTAGGCTTAAAATGAATGACTTAGAAGCTGTGTAAAGCCTAGTGTCAAAACAATATGTAAAAATAGCAGTCGGAATAATAAGCATTCGGGCGGTTTTAATCCGCTTCAAAATTGTAATGGTTT
>CAYPSX010000322.1:0-3194 GCA_964413185.1 uncultured Bacteroidales bacterium | reverse complement strand
CCGGTTTATATTATCGCCAAAAAAGAGATCGCCAATTGGCCTATGTTTGGGCACGGTTTTAAAATATTCAATATGTTGCTCATCGACCGTGGAAATTTTCGAAGCCGTGTACAGAACATGAAAAAAGTTGAAAAAGTGCTCGTTGAAGGGAACTCTTTGATTTTATACCCGGAAGGCACAACTCACCGCGGACCGGAAATCGGGCCCATGAAAGACAGTACGTTTGGTATTGCCGCCGGCAACAATATCAGGGTATACCCTATTGCTATGGAATACAAAAACCCCAACGATGCCTGGGTTGGCAACGATCTTTTTGTTCCCCATTTCCTACGTCGCTCCGGCAGCCTGATCAGGCATGTAGGCGTATCTATTGGTGCCCCCATAATAAACAATGACAAAGCAAAGCTCAAGGAGCAAGTTCGTGGTTTTATGGAGGAGGAAATTTCGCGTATGCGGCGGGAGTTTGACAAAAAGAGTTGAAGCTTTATTTTGGATTATTATGAGAAGCATACAATATCAATTAATCATTTTTATTTCTTTCCTTTTTATTTATCCAAACTTACAGGCACAATCAAAAATTTCGGATAACCTGAACATAGCGGTCAATTATCATTATGGTTATAATTTGCCCGAATACCCGCTTTTTAACGCAATTGTAAATGATAATATCCAATCTCTTGATATAAGTATATACAAAGAGACTTTTGGTAAAAATATTTGGGAGCAGATTTATAAATATCCTGAGTACGGGGTCTCTTTTTTTTATTCAACTTTAGGAAACGACAAGGTTTTAGGCCGTGAATTAGTACTGTCAAGTTTTTTTAAACTATATTTTTTATCGTTTGAAAAGCTCCGGTTTTATAACCGTTTGGGCGTTGGAGCAGGTTATGCGACAAAAAAATTCGATACCGAAAAGAACTATTTGAATGTTGCCGTCGGGTCTAATTTCAATATTCATTTCAATTATCGCCTGGGAGCCAATTTTATCCTTACGGAAAAAGCAAAGATGAATGCGGGGGTTTCTTTCGATCATTTCTCAAACGCAAACACATCAGAGCCCAATGTGGGAGTGAATTACGCCACGTTTTTCGGCGGAGCAAGCTATTTAATCGGGCATAAAAACAAAAAACAAACCCATGAAGCAGAGCCACATAAAAAGAAAAACAGTTATGCAATAATTACAAGCATAGGTGGAAAGCATACGCGCTCCCTGGCTGCTGATTATTTTGAAACCTCATCTGTTTCTTTTGAATTTTTGAGGGAATTTTGGAGGAAAATCCACCTGGGAGCCGGGGCAGATATTTTTTACGATTCTTCGATCGAACATGATTTAAAAGCAGACGGCAGAAGCTACAATACGATCAACAGTTTTCAGACCGGCATTCATTTTACCCAAATGATTGTTTACAACAAACTTTCATTGGCTATACAGGAAGGGTTTTATGTGGGCCTGACTGAAAAAGTTGAAAATCATACAATGTATCACAGGGGCATCATTCAATATCAACTAACAGACAATCTTTTAATCAGAATGGCAATGAAAACTCATTGGCATATATTGAATTATCCCGAACTTGGCCTTGGTTATAAATTTTAATTTGAATTTTTTGTTTTATGGTACGCGGGACTATTTATTTTATTATCATCCTATTACTGGTTTCTTGTGATAACGAGGACAATATGATGAGTTTGCGTCATGAAACCAAAGCATTTGAGTATATTGAGTTAAAAGATGCTTTTGAAGTTTATATAACAGAGGATAGTGTTTTTTCTGTGGAAATTACCGCAAACGAAAATAATGTGGATCAAATTAGTGTTGAAGTGGAAGATAATGTATTGTATGTACGAGACAACAGGGAAAACAAGTGGCTGGAACCTGAGAATAACCGGATTAGCATTTATATAACTTCATCGCGACTGAAAGAAATTATTGCAGCAGAAGGATGCAAAATTGAAACCCTCACTCCGGTAACATCTAATGGATTTGGAATTATTTTCACAGGCAGGGTAAATGAAGCCGCTCTTGACCTGAACTGTGGAACTTTTTATTATTGGAACGATCATCCGTGTGGAGGGCGGCTAACGTTAACCGGAGAAGTGAACAGGCTCAATATCTGGAATTTCGCGCTTGTTTCGGTTGATGCGAAAAATCTTACAGCCAATTATGCCAATGTGGAGAACAGCTCCAAAGGCAATTGCGAAATAACGGTGCTAAACCGTTTAATTTACTCGATTACCGGAGAAGGCAATATTTGTTTGTATGGCAATCCCGAAGAAATAATAGAACAAGAATTGACTTCAAGCGGCCGTCTTATGAGGTATTAGTTGTATTTTAAGCAATTTTGCAGCACCCATGTAATTATTTGTTCATGCACATGTAACCCGGCTTATTCACCACTCCCTACGGTCGGCTGCTCCGCAAACCAGATTTTTGCAGATAGCCAATGCTGATTTTAAGATACAAATGCATCAAAAAAAGGGCTGAAAGGCAATAACAATTTAAAATTTATGTTTCTGTAACATAAGTAAATTATTGTTTGACGATTTTAACTTCATAAAAAATGCGCAAAACACTTGTCATCCTTTTCTTGAGTGTATCCTCTATTTCAAACGCTCAGCAACTTGAGCCTATTATATCCGCACAACATGACGGATCTGTCACCTTTATTGCCATGAAATTTATTGATGATGCGCTGTGGGTTTCCGGTGTGCAGCGTGATAATGGCAAAGGAATAATTTGGAAATACGATGATAATGGTGTTGTGCTTGATAGCATTGCTTTTTCGGAGGCCGAAGGTCAAACCTTTTACAACTTTGTGCCCTACGGCGACTCTGTTGTTGTTTTAGGCACACAATTTCCTTCCGAAAATGAATGGCAACTTGTTGTTCACTGCCTGGATAAAAACCTAAATCAAATTTGGACGAAAGCTTATGATTATGAATTTGATCCATATATATTAGGATTTCGGACATTTGAGCGTTTCGGAAAAAGATTCATAACGATCAAAACACCTGAAACACAGTTTTTCAAGCTTGATAAGCAATTTAATGTTTTGGCAGAGAAGAAAATGGAAACATCATACAATTTTGAACCAATAAAATTTACTAATCGAGGGTTTCATTTTGCAAAAAATGGAGGATGGATTGTTGAAATAGACACTAATTTTAACGAGGTTGATACATTAATCCATGGA
>CAYPSX010000321.1:0-3196 GCA_964413185.1 uncultured Bacteroidales bacterium | reverse complement strand
TGATTCAAAAACAAGAATAACGCAGTATTTGGCGTTTTCTTGCAAAGACTATTTATAATTGGCAATAATAGTTTTACGGTTTAATATGCTGTGTTTTTTGCCATTGATCACAAAAACTTTATCTGATTCATTATCACCAAGGTATTCGATTTTAACCTGATCGTGTGTAATAGTATATTTAAATTCTTCTCCTTTATATTTTAATTTAAAGGACACCAGCGACCAATGATCGGGCAGGTTTGGCGTTATTTCCACGTCATTATTCAAGTTGAGCCCTGCAAAGTTTTTGATGATAATATCCAGCGATGCTGCCATTACACCCGTGTGTATTCCTTCGCGCGTTGTCCCGCCCTGCGTATCGTAAATATCACTCCTCATGGCATTGGTAAACCATTGTAACATGGTTTCTTTATCAACATCGAGAAATTTGAGCACATAAGCATGTACCACATAACTCAACGTTGATCCATGGCTAGTGCGTTTGTTGTAATAGTCGAAATTTTTGCGCAATAGTTCAACCGGATCGTATTGTGGGTATCCAAGGCGCTCCAGTGTTTCTTTAACCTGATTGGGGTGTAATAAATAGAACGACATCAGCACATCTGCCTGTTTGGCAACTTTGTACTTGTCGGGCGAATCGCCTTCCGCTTTGAGAATTCTGTCCATCCGGCGAATATTTCCGTATTTTTCCTTGTAATGATCCCAATCCAGTTCTTTAAGTTTGAAATATCCATCGAATTGCTCAATTATGCCGTCTTTACCGATTGAAATAAACAGATTCTCAGAAATGTCAATCCATCTTTTAATTTCTTCCTTGTTTGCATTGATCTTTTTTTGCAATGTTTCCGGAGCTTCATTTAGGAGGTTTACAGCTTTATTGAGAAGCCAGCTAACCATAATATTTGTGTAAGCATTGTCATTTAGGCCGGCTTCTTCATCGCTTTTCCCCGGATATTTTTCGTGAAACTCATCGGGCCCCATTACGCCGTTGATGTGGTATTTGTTATCCTCTTCGCTAAAGGTGGCTATGCTGGCCCAAAACCGGCAAATACCATAAAACAGGTCGCTTCCGTATTCCTGGAAAAAACTCTTGTCGTCGGTATATTTCATGTATTGCAATACATTGTATGCTATGGCAATAGAAACATGGCGTTGCCTTCTGCTGAGGTCGGGGCCCCATTTTTCGGACACCGGATTGAAGTGTATTTCCTGAGTTTCTTCTTTTCCATCGTCAGCTGTTTGCCAGGGGAACATAACGCCTGTGTAGCCGTTTTGTGTTGCGTATGCCCGTGCATCGTCTATGCGTCGGTAGCGGTATTTCAGAAAGGCTTTAACTATGTTGGGGAAATGCTTAACGTAGAACGGTAAAATAAATACTTCGTCCCAGAAAATGTGCCCGCGATATGCTTCACCGTGCAAACCGCGTGCTGGTATACCGGCATCGAAGTTTTCGTTGTGCGGTGAGCCCGTTACCATAAGGTGGTAAATGTGTAACCTGGAAACAAGTTGCATAAAACGGTCGCCTTCGATTTTAATATCGGTTTTGTTCCATATTCCGCTCCAGTACTCTTTGTGAGCCCTTAACAGGTCGTCGAAAGAACCGGCTTTTTCGGTTTGTACAAGTGAAGATTGTCCGGGATCGGCCACGTCCATATCCGATGATGTGTAAATAGCTGCTGTTTTTTCCAGTACATACGTGCGTTTTTCAGTGGCATTGAATGTTAAGTGTTCGTATATTTCCTCGTCTTTTTTATCAATTTTTCTATCAATGCTCATATCCTTCGACTGGGGTTGTTTCAGCACATTTTTCACACTGGTATGAATATCAATTTTTGAACTGTTTGTACGGGTATGATGATGCAAAATACCGTTCTGCACCTCCTGGCTAATGGTTTCCAGGTGTTTGGAGGCAAGTTGCCGGTAACGTGGTACGCCTTGATTAATTATGGAGCCGTCAATTCCGGATATTAGCGTGATTTTGCACGAATAGTTTTCCGGTGTTACTGTGTATTTAATGTGCCCCATGTGCGGGTTTTGCATGTTGGCATATCGTTGAATTTGAATCTGCGTAATGCGGTTTTCTTTGTCCCTGATCTTTATGTTTCTGTACATCAGCGCATCGCGCATGTTCAGGGTATGTTCGTAATCCAGTATTTCGCAATCGAGCAATTTTACGGGTTCTTTGTCATCTCCAATTTGTAGTTGAATGAGCATCCAGTTGGGGCAATTAACAAAGTCGTTATTATATATTTTTTTGTTGTGTACCTCGGTTGGTAATTTATTGAATAACCCGGCAATATACGTACCCGGGTAAAATGTTTCCAGATCGGTTTTTTCTGATTCCAGGGTTCCTCTGGTGCCAAAAAAACCGTTTCCTGTGGTTGTAAGCACTTCGCGCAGTAGTTCTTCTTCGGGTTTGAAGTCGTAGTAGGAGAGTTTCCAACTCGATTCATATACATCTTTATCAAACCATTCTTTGATGTCGTTTAAGGATATTTCTGCCAAATCGTGTACAACTTTATCGGCTCCATTGGCCCTGAGAGAGAAGGTGCTGCCTGTTCTGGTAACGCCGATTACCATGCCGAAGTTCCCATTTTTGCCGGCCTGTACGCCGGAAATAGCATCTTCTACAACTACGCAGTTGTGTGGTTGTAAACCGATATTTTCGGCTGCGCGGATAAATATGTCGGGTTCCGGTTTGCCTTTTAATTTCAGTTCTTGCGAAACAATACCATCAACGATGGTACCGAATTCATCAGCTAGTCCGACTGTTTCCAATATAAAACGACAGTTTTTACTCGATGAGGCTACTCCAACCTTTATGCCGTCTGCTTTTAGTTCTTTAATCAGCTCCAAGGATGAGTCATAAAAATCTACACCTTCATCTTTTACAATTTGCCGAAAGACAACGTTTTTTTGATTGCCTATTCCGCAATAAGTTTCTTTGCCGGGTTCGTCTGAAGGGTCTCCAAAAGGTAATTTAATGCCCCGCGATTTTAAGAATGCCTCAACACCTTTGTAGCGCGGTCTTCCATCAACATACGGAATGTAGTCATCGTCGTGTGTGAAATCGGGTGTTTGGCCTTTGCTTTCAAGAAAATCGTTGAATATGCGCTGCCATGCCTTAAAATGCACAGAGGCGGTTTTGGTTATTACACCATCCAAATCAAAAATGACTCCTTTTAACTGCATATTT
>CAYPSX010000320.1:0-3236 GCA_964413185.1 uncultured Bacteroidales bacterium | reverse complement strand
CGCGGCGATAAAGATATGGACAGAATTGAATTGTAGTGCAATGAAGAATGTCAATGACTGAGAAAAAGCAGTCATTGACATTTCTATACAATTATTCATGTAGATTAAGAGTTTTAAGGTTTAAACATAAAAATTATTTCGTTTTAAACCCTAAGCAGGCATTTTTAACGAAGTTATTTCAGTACAATTCCTAATCTCGTCGAAGAAATACACCGATATCTAATGTTATAAAATGTTGAATAAATGTTTGATTGTTGCTTAATCCAGTCATTGTATATCTTGCGCCAGCAGATATCCCCATTTTGTTCAAAACATCAAATTCCATTCCCAGCCCTCCTGTAACACCAACTAAAAACTCTTCAACAACTTGCTTATATGTTGGAGAAATGCCTCCATCCGGATAGTAATATGCCAAATTTGAGTTATCAATTAAGGTGTAACCTAAATTAAAACCAATATTACCATACAAACGCTTATTCATTTTTCGCTGGGTATACCTGTACATTATTGGGACCTGTATACAAGTTGTATTGATATCCAACTTGATGTCTGCCCGCGACATAGAAAAGCTTTCAAAGTAAATTTGGTTATTTGCACTGTAAGTTTCAGTGTACTTATGCATTAATACTTCAACTCGAAAAGAGTGGGGGGTAAAGTGGATTGGCAAATCTACAAAAGCTCCCACAAGTGCCGTAGGTTGCATCGGATATGTTAAATCTGCAAGAGGATTACTCTTAAAGCCTTCCAGTTGCATTGCATTTGTAAGGGTATTTTTATGTATCCCCACAGAAAAAAGTATCCCCATCTTAATATAAGGGATATGTTCTTTAGTGCATAAGTTATAGAGCGAAAATGTTTTTGCCATTGGTCTTGGTTTATAAGACAAGCGCTTATAAACTAAATTATTCATTTCCGGGCAACTATCTGTTAATTTTCGAATTTCCTCCTTATAAGTTGTTCCATCTGTTTTTTTGGGAAGAGGAATTAAATCGTCGCCGTTATAACTATAAAAGTATAAATCGTTCCCATTTGAAACATAGCGGAACAAAATAATTTTACCATTTGCTAGCCTTTCTAAAAAAACATGTTTGTTTTCTCCTTTGTAGTTTATATGTTTTGCAATAAAAACTCTTCCGTAAGCACCATACTCATCTATTTCTTCTGGCCCCATTTTTTCTGTATGGGTTTCATATCCGATATGGCAATATTTGGCATTTTCTGCATCGTCTATAAGTATTACATTAAATCCAATATTTGAAATAGTGTCTTTTGTAAAGTATCCGGTATACACCTTTTCTTGCCCAATTAGTAATTGAACTGAAAATCCCAATAGGAATAATAAATAAATCCGTTTCATTTTTTGGCAGTAAAAATAATGAAACCTGCGCAAAAACATTACATGTGGCGCACAAAATGGCTAAAGTGTCGCATAAACTGCGCGCGCTCCCAGGCAGCCGGATTAGTACTTTTTTCCTGCGCCATTTTTCCACGGAAATCATCAACTGATTCAAATTTGTGCTTGTTCATCCAATTGTCAATATCTTTGAGCATTTGAGAAATGTATGTGGCACCATTTCGATATAAAACAGATGCTATTTGAACTACTGTAGCACCGGCAAGTAATTGTTTTATGGCATCGTCGCCCGAATGCACACCTGTTGTGGCTGCCACATCGCAATCAACACGATTGGCCATAATGGCTACCCAGCGTAACGATAAATGGAGATCCGAAGGATTACTCAGTACATGTCCACTGGTAATTTTCATATCATTAATATCAATGTCAGGCGCAAAAAAACGGTTGAACAAAACCAGTCCGCTTATTCTTGTTTCTGACAAACGCCGCAATGCAGGACCTAAATCAGAAAAATAATAACTCACTTTAGCAGATACGGGAATATTAATTTCTGCACTAACTTGGTTAACAATATCATGATACAGTTTTTCATTATCGACAGATGAGCGGGAAAAATCTGTAGGTAAAATAAACATATTCAGCTCCAGCGCATCAGCTCCGGCTTTTTCAATTTCTTCTGCCAGGTACGTCCATTTTTGCGAAGAAACACAGTTGATACTTGCAATAACAGGAATACTAACGGCTTCTTTTGCTTCTTTAATCAATCGCAAATATTTACGTACCTGATCTTCTTCCATGGGCTCATCCATGTAATCCATGGTTTCGGGGTAAACGTAAGGTTTACCAGTCATTTGTTGCTTCATTTGCTCCATCTCCATTTGAATTTCTTCTTCAAAAAGCGATTTGAGCACAACGGCACCGGCACCGGCAGCTTCAAGTTTTTTAATATCTTCTACTGTGCCGGTCATTTCCGAACTGGCAGCAACAATAGGATTCTTTAGTTTTAGTCCAAGGTAGGTTGTTTCAAGGTTTGCCATAATGTGTGTTTTTTATTTGTCTTTGCAAGAAAACTCCGATAACTGCGTTACGCTCACATTTATCATCAGTCATTTACGAATGTAAACTCCTGATAATAAATATTCGCAAGCCTTGTTCTCGAAGTTTTCTTATCAAAGACCTCGAAAACAAGGGGTTTTCTTGCACTGTTTAAAAGAATAACAACTTCATCTGAAAATGGTTGAAAAATAAATGAACTGACTCATCTTCGAAATGACTGAAATTCGGCAGTCATTTTGGCGCAAATCACCATAAGGAAACAATGTCATTTTGGCAGCGACTTCAAATTTTTATTAATGGCAAACCTTTTGAAACCCTTTCTACAAAACAAACAGGAGGAACATACATGAATTTTGATAAATTTACCATAAAATCACAAGAAGCGATACAGGAAGCAGTATCGCTGGCAACAACCAACGGCCAACAGGCTGTTGAGAACGGCCATTTACTGAAAGCTGTTATCGGCAAAGGAGAATCAGTGCTGGAATTTCTTGCCGGTAAAAGTGGAGCCAACATAAGCCAGATAAAACAAATTACCGACAGCATTTTGCAGTCGTACCCCAAAGTACAGAGCGAATCGCAGCCGTACCTTTCCAATGACAGTCAGCAAACCCTGAACCGTGCGCTGACCATTGCCAATAAAATGAAAGATGAATATGTGGCGCTGGAGCACATTGTTGCTGCTATGAGCTCAGCCAAAGATCAAGTCGGACAAATGCTGAAAGACAGCGGTTTGAAAGAATCGGAGCTCATCAAAGCCATTGAAGAGCTGCACAAAGGCGAAAACGTAAAAAGCCAGACTGCAGAAGATACGTATCAGGCA
>CAYPSX010000319.1:0-3250 GCA_964413185.1 uncultured Bacteroidales bacterium | reverse complement strand
CTTGCGATGCTGAATATTTACCAACTTCAAAATTATTTTGATGTCAACGGGAAAATCAATTTTCATTTTCTACACCAGTCTCAAAAATATATAAATGCAGTAGAAAATAATCCTAATCTGGTTAACGAAGTGCGTTTGGCCAAAGGTAATTTGGCGCTTACGGCTTACGAAATGCACGAAAAAATTACCAATGCACTAAAAGCGCGCGTCCTGCAAATTTTTGATGTAAAATCGCCACACAAGCTGCTCTATTTTGCCTTCAAGCATTTTAACGATGTTTTAGATGTAAATCCTTTAAATACCGGGGCTGTATGGGGTATGGGGCGCACCAAAATTGCAAGCGGCAACTGGGATAAGGCTTTGTGGTACATTGATCAGTTTCAGCGCCTCATGCCGGAAAGTCCTGTGCCCGATTATTTGCGCGGAAGAACTTATTTGTATGGCAATAAAATACGCAAAGGCCGCGAAGCTTTGTACGCCGCTATTGAAAAAGATTCAATGTATTTTCCTGCCTGGTTTCATGTTTTGAACACAGCCAATCGCGGTTCTGGCAGAAGCTGGCCATTCCGCTGGCTTGCCGACGATTCCATGGAAAAGCTCAATCAATTGGAGCAAAAAGCCATTGAAACGTTTCAAACTCCGTTTATCGAAAAAGAGCAGGTGTTGCAGGCACGTGTGGTTCCGTATTTGCTGTAGGAGTTGCTTGAAATGCAATCTGAACTACTTTTGATCTAACAAGGGGTTGCAACCCCTTGTTTCGATATGTAAAAGAAGAAAAACTATTTCTTAATCCACTTCCCGGTAAAGATATTACCCGAATTTGCTACAATACGGTAAAAATAAATGCCTTGAGTTAGTCCTTCTGTATTTAGCTGGCACTGTTTTCGAAATTGTTTAGACTGTACAAGCTTACCTTGAATGTTGTATAATAAAATTGTTGAATTAGCGGGTTCTGGTATTTCAATATTGAGTTGGTTTGTTCCGGGGTTGGGATACACTTTAACAGCCTTTTGCAGTTGGGGCTCTGGTTTGTTACCCACAAGCATATCTCCTTCGGTATTGAATTTGAAAATTACGGCATCATACGTATCCGGTTGTTCTGTTACATTGTACCGCGAACCCGCCAAATATATTGAACCGTCCGGTCCATTAACCATATCAGCTATATAATAATAATAAATACTATCTTCATAAAACCGATACCAAATTAGAGAATCCGGATTCAAATTGGCAAGCCAAAATTTATTGGTTTCATAACTACCCAAATGAACCGGATGGGGGACTTGGTTCATATTAAAAAAACCTGAAGAATAGATGTTTGTAGTGTCTTCATTGGCAATTAAGTTTCGGAAGATTGTAAATTTCGAATAGTTCTCTTCTCCTCCAAAATAGGGATAACTAGCTCGAATGCTGTAATCTGAATTCAAATAAATAATTCTGTGAATGCTTTCTAAATTCATTGAAGTCCCAATTAAAGAATTATTTGGAGTAGGCAAAAGCTTCCCGTTTAATGTAACAAGTCCGTACCCTACATGTAAAGTATCAACTTCGTTAAAAGTTGTGTCTATTTCAACAATCCATCCTCCATATTTGATCATTAAAAATCCCCTGTTTGTAAAATCAACAGGATTACAACTTATTTGATTGTTCAACGTTTTGGTTTCAATAAAATTAAAACATTGGTCAAATTTAAATAAATGGGTATAACTTGATCTGATTACAACAAACTGTTGATTAAATCTTTCAAATTGCCTAAAACCTACAATGTATTGATCGCCTTCATAATTAGTAATCTTAGTCCAAAGCTTATTCATATTTTTATCCAGGCAGTGAATAACCAATTGCCATTCTTCAGCAGATGGATTTTGTGTTCCTATTGCTATTACTGAGTCCCCATATGGTATCATATTATATATGCATTGCTTCTCCGCTCCTCTGAAAACGATACTGTCAAGAACATGTCCATTATTATCATATTTCCATATAATAGCGTTGTTATTGTCACTATGTATCCCTGATGCCCAAAGCACTCCGTCAAAAAACTCCATTGAAATAAATGTGGCAGAACCACTATGTTTTAAATTAATATAAGGCTTTAGGGGTTGGGCATTGATAGACCATGAAAACAATATGAATAACCAAATAATTGTAATGCGCATGTCGAAATATAATTAAATGTAGGCTACTGATAAAGCAGCCTACATATTTTAAGATAAATATTAAATTCTTTCGGGTCTCATTAATGCCGGAATAGCTCGGCCATGATAACTTCCTGCATGAACTTTGTATGTATGTAAAATAGTTGATGGCAATGACTCTGGTATTACATCCAAATCAAAAGGTTTTCCACTCCTTGGTAAATGGTCAATAATAACGTCATCAATATGCTGCAAGAAATAGTTCATATAGGTTGGCGAAATGCATTCATCGTAATTATCATCATCCCACATATAATTAGAAAAATCATCACCATAACCAAAGAAGAAATGAGGGCCACTCACATTTGTAAAATAAAAATCATAATATTCAGGATTTAGGTAATCGAAAGCATCGTTGTGTGTTATATAGTAACGCTCCAACTGATCAGTTGCGTTTTCTGTACTTGGGTGTGTGGAATTATATCCATTGCAACGTCCGGGAGCCCATGCATGCCACCAATCATAAGATTGGAATGGATTGCTGCTTTTTAAATCACCTTCATCAAGTAGTTTCCCAATGGTGCTGTATACCCAGACCCCGGCTCCTGATTGGTTGCTACCTTCCATCTCCAAGTTAACAGCTATCAAGCGTTTTGATTCATGTTTAAAGTTTTCGTACTGATCAACCAGGAAATTATTAACCTCAATATACATGGCATCCACATTTTCAGGAGAAACGGTGCAGCCATCAATTAAATCTACCGAAATTAAAACAGAATCTCTTTGCTTGAATTCATACGTTAATCCCGGGTGGCAATAACTGTAGTTCATTGCAGCTTCAACATACCAAATTAAAGAGTCGATATGCATATTTTCACCATTTCGGTCTTTTTTTGCAATTCCTGCTTTGAAGTCAATAATGCGTTGTTCTGTATTGTCGAAGTTGGTTGTGTTTTTCATTTCGAATTCATCTTTCTCACAACCAAAGAAAGAAAATGCCAAAGCCCCTATAAGGGTAATTTTTAAAAAGTTTTTCATAATAATTATTTTTAATTAGTACCTTACTTCCGCAAGCAATTTTCGATAAAAACTTTTGAAGCCGCATGAAAAAA
>CAYPSX010000318.1:0-3304 GCA_964413185.1 uncultured Bacteroidales bacterium | reverse complement strand
AGTGAATACTTTAATAATTTGTTCATTTTTTAAATTTTTAATGTTACTGATTTTGTGATAAATAAGTGATTGTGTAAGATTCAATAAGAATCCCATTAACGCTGCTAAAAGAGACACGCACACTTTATTTGCTCCGATATTTCTTTTTTTAATATGTAATTAATTGTTATCTTTTTTATTAGTTGTTCATTTTTAAAAATTTGAAATCCAACACGGTAAAATATTTAAAAAATACTAATTTGTTTCGATATTTTGATTGTCAGTGGATGAGCCTGATAAAAAAAAGCTGACCGTTTCGGGCCAGCTTTGAGAATATTCTTATTGTTTTATATTTATTCGTTTAGTTGTTTTGTTTCGTATGTTGCTTCGCGTTTTTTGGCTTTTTCGATCCATTTTGGAACAACTTCTTCCATGAACTTTTCTTTTTCGCTGTTGAGCTTTTCCATATCGAGGCCAATGTATTCCTGTGCTTTGGCTTTTGTCGAAATATCGGGGTATTCTACGGGTTTATTGTGCCCGAGGTCGGCTAAAACTCTGGATAGTTTTAGCCGTGCATCTTGTGCTTTTTCCATTCCTTTGGCTAATACGCGGCCTGATTCAATTGGTGAGTGGAATGATGCTCCATGGCTTGCCGCAACATAATCCCAACGCCATTGGGCATGCCGAATGTCCATAAGTGCACTTTTCATTTGCTTTTCTTTTGCACCTAAATCCCAGGCTTTTTTGGCTTCTACATGTGCTCTTACTATCATTTTTTCCAGGTTATTGCGTGTTTCAATTATTTTATCCTGTCTTTTATAAACATCTGCAACAAGGGCGTCTGTTTCTTCGCGGTGGCAAACCTGGCAGGTTTTGGAGACGTGTTTGAGCGGGCTCACTACGTGGTGGCTTGAGAATTTTTGTCCGCCTTCGCTTATGTAAGGCATGTGGCAATCGGCGCAGGCTACTCCGCGTTTTGCGTGTATTCCTGTTTCGAATATTTCATAATCGGGATGCTGGGCTTTTAGCATGGGCGCTTTGCTAAGTTTGTGCGTCCAGTCGGAAAATTCCATATCATCATAGTATTTTTCCATTTCTTCTACGGACTGGCCGTCATCCCACGGGAGTGTCAGGTATGGACTTCCTTCTACAATGTTTTCGTTGAAGTAATATTCAACGTGGCATTGAGCGCAAACGAGGCTGCGCATTTCCTGGTGTGTCGCTTTTTCAATGTCCATGCCTCTGCGGTTGAATGCCTCAATAAGGGCCGGGCGCGAAATGCGCAGGTTCATGGTTTCGGCATCGTGGCAGTCTGCACAACCAATTGGATTTACAATTTGATGGCCAAGTTCTTCCCAGGTGCCGCTGTAAAATTTGGCTACGCCTTTGGTAAAATCGCCTTCTTCTTCAATGAACTGGTTCATCATTCTGGGCACATCGGGGCTTTTGCATGTCCAGCATGTGTTGGGCATCGGGCTTTTTTTACCGTCGACAGGAGCGCCGGTACGTAATATTTCCTGGATGTCTTCCACTGCATACATGTGGCCCCGTCCCTGGTTGTATTCTTTCGAAAAGCCGTATCCGGCCCACAGGACAACGAGTCTTGGGTCTTCTTCGAGCATATCTACGAAGGCCGATCCGTTGTGTTTGCTACGGAAGCTTGTGTCGGCTGTTTCAAGGAACGACTGGTATTCGCGCGGAAAATTTTCGCCCCACACTTCGTTGCGCGGCTCGAATTGGCCGTGTTCAACTTTGGGCTGATAGGCAAATACAGCTTCTGTTCTGCGTTCCATAATTGAAGATGCTAATAATCCCAACAGAAATACGATTACCATGCTGCCCAGGAATATAAGCCATCCGAGCCATGGTTTTTGTCTTACTTTTTCGCTAATTGTTGTCATATTTTTTGGTTTTTATTTGTCAGTGATTAATGATTTTAGCCATTCAGGGACAGGGCTTGGTGGTACGGGAACCCGGGCATTAGGTGCGCTGGAGATGCTTGTTACTGTTCCGTGTGGTACATTTTTGTGGCACTCCCAGCATTGCCTGTTTTTTCGGAATTCGTGATATTCTGATGTGTAGGCAAGTGTTTTATGGTCGGTCACAAGTTCGCTGTGGCATCTTATGCAGTTTTCCTGCACTACTTTTTGGCCGGCTTCTTTTATTTTAATTACCTGTGGTTCTGCCCTGAGTGTGAATATGGTAGCATGTCTCAATCCATCTTGTGCTTTGAAATAATAAGTTCTGAAGATGTTGTCGTGCGGAACATGGCAACTGTTGCAATTTGTGTATTCCCGGTGGGCGCTATGCTCCCAGGAGGCAAATTCCGGAGCCATGATGTGGCAATTTACACAGGTTTCCGGATTATCTGACAAATACGATGGCGCTTTGGATACATAAACTGCGTAAAAGAACATGCCGGCAAATATTCCTCCAAGAATAATTACCGGTAGTCGCCATTGAGGGGGTGGTGCTAATTTACGTAATGGATTTTTCATACAATAAAAGTTATGTTTTGAAAAACAAGCTTTTTAAAAAGGGAAAAGTTAACCCCGGAGCTGTTTAAAATATCATTACAAAAAAGTTAAAGTGCAAATTATAAATTGCTCGTCTTTTTTTCGATCTGATGGTTTTAACCCTTCCTGGAAAACTTTTCCCTTTTTGTTTTATTCTTCTTCAAATTGAATGACTTCTACCGGGCACTCTTCGGCTGATTCTTTTATGCAGTCTTCGTTGGCTGCAAAATCTGCACCTTCAATTACTTCGGCTTCGTCTTCAACTTTAAAAACTTTGGGACATACATCTTCGCAAAGTCCGCAAGATGTACATCCTTCTTCAATCCAAACTTTTTTTATTGCCATAATAGTCCTCCTGTTTTTTTGTGTTTCGAAAAGTTACAAAATTTATTGTTATTTTCAAAGTAATTTCGGGCTTGGTATTTTGGCGACCAATACCCGGGCATTGGTGTTACTTTTGTTTTTTAAAGCGTGCGGAATGTTGGCCGGACTGTGAATAACGGCTTCTTTTTCGGCTGTTTTAAATTCATCACCAATTTGCATTTCTATTTCACCCTCCATCACAATAAATACAACATCAACCGGTGTTTTGTGTGGTTTAACAATATCGCCCGGCTTTAGTACCATGTGCATTATTTGTGCATATTTATGATGATATACTTCTCGTGCATCGATTTTGTGCGGGTTTTCTTTGATCTCTTTTTCGTGCCAATAATTTATTTCCATAATATGTACTTTTTACCAAATATAGTAGTTATAGGAGAATAAATATGTTACAAATGTTACACTTTGAGATGTTTTTTTCTTTT
>CAYPSX010000317.1:0-3354 GCA_964413185.1 uncultured Bacteroidales bacterium | reverse complement strand
AGATATTCAAATATGGATAAGTTTTCTTTCCTGGGAAACGCCGATATTAGCGCAATAGAAAATCAGTACGAAAAATATAAAAACGATCCGGAAAGCGTTGAAGCGACATGGCGACACTTTTTCGAAGGGTTTGATTTTTCAAAGAAGCAGTACGGCGAAACCGAAATCACCAACAAGGAATTCAATGTAATCAACCTTATACATGCTTACCGGCAGCGCGGACATTTATTTACAAAAACAAACCCTGTGCGGCAGCGCCGAAAATACCGGCCAACACTCGACATTGAGAACTTCGATCTTGATAAAAACGACCTGAAAACAACTTTTCAGTCAGGAAAAATAATTGGCATAGGCCCGGCAACGCTGGAACAAATCATAAACCATCTGAACGAAACTTATTGCCACAATATTGGCGTTGAGTACAAATACATTCGCCATCCGGAAGTGCTTGACTGGTTGGAAAAACGCATGGAATCGACCCGGAATCAACCAAAATTCAATCCGGAACAGAAAAAACACATTTTTGAGCGACTTGTGCAAGCGGTAGGATTTGAAAAATACCTGCACAAAAAATTCATCGGACAAAAAAGTTTTTCACTCGAAGGTGCAGAGGCGCTTATTCCTGCACTCGATTCCATTATTGAAAACGGAGCAGAAAAAGGCATCAAAGAATTTATCCTGGGCATGTCGCACCGCGGAAGACTCAATGTACTTTCCAACATTCTTAAAAAACCGTATGCCAACATTTTCCGTGAGTTTTTAGGCAAATCTTATGAAAAAGGAATCAGCCTGGGCGATGTAAAATATCATCTTGGATATGGCAACACCATTACAACCGACAATAATAAAAAAGTAAGGCTCAACCTGGCCCCCAACCCATCGCACCTTGAGGCAGTCAGCGGTGTTGTAGAAGGCATTGCGCGGGCAAAAATCGATCAAAAATACAACGGTAACTACAACGAAGTTGCTCCAATACTTATCCATGGCGATGCAGCCATTGCGGCACAGGGCATAGTTTACGAAATTGTCCAGATGTCGCAACTCGACGGTTACAAAACCGGTGGCACAATCCATTTGGTAATCAACAACCAGGTGGGTTTTACAACCAACTATCTTGAAGGCCGTTCGAGCACTTACTCAACCGACGTAGCAAAAGTAACCCGAAGCCCGGTTTTCCATGTAAACGGCGACGATGTGGAAGCGCTTGTTCATACCATAAACATGGCCATGGAATTCCGCCAAAAATGGCATTCCGATATCTTCATCGACATACTTTCTTACCGCAAATATGGCCACAATGAAGGAGACGAGCCGCGGTTTACACAGCCCAATTTATACAGTATTATTGCTAAACATCCGAATATTCGCGATATTTATGAAAAACAGTTAATTGATGATGATGTGGCTACAAAAGACGAACTTAAAAAACTTAAAGATGAGTTCGACAGTCAATTAGATAAGGAATTTACAGAAGCAAAAAAGAAAGAATCACTCGACATTAAACTTTTTTTGGAAGAAGATTGGAAAAACTACCCCTATCCTACCCGGGAAATGGTTACCAAACAAATAAAAACCGGGTTCGATAAAAAAGAGCTTTTGAACCTGGCCGAAAAAATTACGACCCTGCCCGAAAAATATGAGTTTTTCAAAAAAGCAGAAAAAATTGTAAACGACCGCCAGTCTATGATAAAAGAAAACAAACTGGACTGGGCCATGGGCGAATTACTTGCTTATGCCACTTTGCTTAAAGACGGAAAACGGATACGCATCAGCGGACAAGACAGCATTCGGGGCACTTTTGCACACCGGCATGCAGCATTTATGGATGTAAATGGCAAAAAACAATACATACCACACAATAAAATTACGCCCGAACTCGACGACTTTCAAATTTACAACAGTCTATTATCGGAGTACGGAGTTATGGGATTTGAGTACGGCTATGCGCTTGCTTCGCCGGAAACCCTCACAATATGGGAAGCTCAGTTTGGCGATTTTGCCAATGTTGCACAAGTTATTATCGACCAATACATCAGCTCCGGAGAAGAAAAATGGGGGTTGAAAAACGGGTTGACACTGCTCCTTCCGCACGGTTATGAAGGTCAGGGCCCTGAACACTCCAGCGCACGGCTGGAAAGGTTTTTGAACATGGCGGAATCGGACAACATACAAGTTGCGAACCCGACTACACCGGCAAGCTTCTATCATTTGCTCCGCAGGCAAATGCTGCGCGAATTCAGGCTGCCATTAATCGTTTTCACACCCAAAAGCCTGCTCCGGCACCCGGCCTGCACCTCAAAAATAGAAGAATTGGCATCGGGCAACTTTAACGAAGTTATCAACGATGAAAATACGAAGCCCAAGGAAGTAACCCGTGTTGTATTTTGCTCCGGCAAAGTTTATTACGATTTACTGGAACGCAAAAACGAACTCGAAGCCGAAGATATTGCACTTGTAAGGCTTGAGCAACTTCACCCGTTCCCGGAAAAACAGATTAAAAAAGTAATAAAAAAATACCCCAACACACTCTTGTGGATTTGGGTACAAGAAGAACCGGAAAACATGGGTGCATGGAATTACGTACGCGACAAATTTGCCGACATCCCCATTCAGGTAGTTGCAAGACTCAGGAGCGGCAGTCCGGCCACAGGCTTGTCGGCCATCCATAAAACCGAACAGGAAGAAATCATCAATAAAGTATTCAAACCCTGCACCTGCGAGCTCAACAATAAATATTGCGGCTTGCAATGTGTAACCGGAAAAGCCCGCGAAGAGATAAAAAAACAACGAGACTATATTTTAGAATTACGCAAACATAACGTGCTATGATAGTTGAAATTAAAATACCAACACCCGGAGAATCCATCACCGAAGTAGAAATAGCCCAATGGTTAGTTGAAGATGGCGCCATTGTTGAAAAAGACCAGGAAGTGGCCGAAATAGAATCAGACAAAGCAACACTCATGCTTGCTGCCGAGGAAGCCGGGCAAATATCCATAAAAGCACCGGAAGGTGAACCCGTGAAAGTTGGAACAGTTGCCTGTACCATTGATACAGACAAAGCCGGCGAAGCCAGTAAATCTTCAAAAAAAGAAGACAAAACCAACGAACAAGAAAAGCCTTCGGATAAAGAAAAAACAACATCAGAAGAAAAGCCAACAGAAACGGAGCAAAAAACAGAGCCGGAAGATAAAAAAACGGAGCAGAAGACCGAAGGCGTTAAAACCACACCGGTAGCAGAAAAAATGATGGCAGCGCACAATGTGAATGCCGATGATATTCTGAAAGGCCTGAGCCGCCTTGATAAATCGGCTGTTGAAAAAGGCCTGGAAGGACTTGAGCAACCCGAAACTC
>CAYPSX010000316.1:0-3418 GCA_964413185.1 uncultured Bacteroidales bacterium | reverse complement strand
TTACAATATTTTTTTCTAGTCAGTTTATTGAACACTTGCTCCTTGCAACGTGTCTCTGTATACGCCCAATACTTGTGCTGCAGCATTTTCCCATTTCAGTTTATCTACTTCAGTTTTTCCGAAACGTTTAAAAAGCTCTGCCACACCTTTATAATTTATCAGGCCATAAATAGCATCGGCCATTTCATCGATATCCCAGAAGTTAACTTTCAATGCATGCTCAAGTATTTCTGCCACACCTGATTGTTTTGAAATGATTACGGGCACATTCGATCGCATGGCTTCCAGTGGTGAAATACCAAAAGGCTCTGAAACTGAGGGCATAACATACACATCGCTTTTAGCAAACATGTGGTGTACGTCTTCGCCGGAAAGAAAACCGGTAAAGTGGAACCTGTCGGAAATGCCTAACTCGGCCACGCGCCTTACCATGCGGTTCATCATATCGCCGCTTCCAGCCATTACAAACCTGACATTTCTATCATGCTGCAATACTTTATATGCAGCTTCGATAAAGTATTCGGGGCCTTTTTGGAATGTAATACGCCCCAAAAATGTAACGACTTTTTCTTTAACATTCCGGTCGCTATCTCCTCTTCGGGGTTTAAACGGTTCTACAGCGTTATAAACCGTCACAGTTTTCTCGAGCGGAATGCCATATTTCTCATGTACGGTTTTTCTTGTGAGGTTACTTACAGTAATTACCTTATCGGCTTCCATCATTCCTTTTCGCTCAATATCAAAAACATTCTGATTCACACCTTGTCCGCTGCGGTCGAATTCCGTAGCATGCATGTGCACAACAAGTGGCTTTCCGCTTACTTGTTTGGCAGCAATTCCGGCTGCGTAGGTAAGCCAGTCATGTGCATGAATAATATCAAACTCAAGGTTTTTAGCCAGCATTGAGGCTATAAGTGCATACCGGCTTACTTCTTGCATAAGGTTTGTACCGTACTTTCCTGAAAACTCAAATTTTTCAGCTTTCAATTCACCTTCAAGCTCCCCGGTTGATTTGTTTTCTTTTGTAATGAGCTTTTCATACTCTTCGGGCGACATGTATGGAATCAGGTTGGCACCAACTTCCATGTATTTAATTTTATCCCAGAATTCCTTTACCATTTTTTCACGTACCTGAAAACTCACATCTCCAGCTGAATGGAACCTGCCAATCGACTGATCTTCGTCGCCATAGGCTTTTGGTACGACAAAGTCGATATCAACATTATGTTTGGCCAGTCCTTTAGTTAATCCGTAACAAGCTGTTCCTAAGCCGCCACTGATGTGTGGCGGAAATTCCCACCCGAACATTAATACTTTCATTTTCTATCCTTTTTATTTGCTTTGTTTTTTGACGAGTAACTCCTGAATCATCATGCGAACTTGCAGCATTGCACCTACACTGGATGCGTGTGAAACACTTCCCCTGGAATAATGTGGAGGATCTCCATCATAAATTTCTGATATTGTACCAATTCCATGTTGTGTCATTTCATCTTCAAATGAATGATAAATCTCCAGCATTTCATCGAGAGCATCAACACCATAAAGTTTAAATATGGCTTTGGCATAGAATTCCAGAAGCCATGGCCAGGCTGTACCTTTGTGGAATGCTCTGTCGCGTTCCGGCTGATTGCCCTCGTAATGTGGCTGGTATTCCGGATTGGCTGGCGACAAGCTTCTCAGTCCGCGTGGTGTGAGGAGTTGCTGTTTTACCGTTTTTATTACTTGTTCTGTTTGTTCATCGGTGAGCATGGAATATGGTAATGCGGCAGCTATAATTTGATTTGGGGTTACGCGCCAATAAGTTTCTTTTGTTGATGAATAATCGGCCAGGTAGCCTTTTTCATCGCTCCAAAAACGTGCAATAAATGAGTTTTTGATAACATCCAAATAATAGAACCAGTCTTCTGTAAATTCGGTATCATCATTCTCCTTAGCTTTTTCGTAAGTATAATTTACGGCGTTGTACCAAAGCGCCTGTACTTCAACGGGCATTCCTTTTCGTTGGGTTACGGGTTTTTCTTTGACTATTGCATCCATCCAGGTGAGTGGTAATTCTTTTTCGCCACCATAAATCAATGCATAATCATTCATTCTTATATTGTACATTGTACCATCGCGGAAGCCATTGATAATTTTCTTCATTGTAGCTCCGTACTTCTTGTAAATATCTATGCGCGGATCAGCTTTTTCCATTTCTTGTAGCGTATGGAAAAACCATAGCGGAGCATCAATCTGGTGAAAAAGTTCATTGCTTTCTGCCAGTGAAGAAGGGAATAACGGGCCCTGCATCCTGCGAATATATGTATTGATTATTTTTTTGCAGTTATCTACATCGCCAATAGAGAGTGTAACGCCCGGCAAGGCAATCATTGTTTGACGTGCATTGGACGAGTACCAGGGGTATCCGGTTACCAGACTGGTAGTTTTAAAATGTCTTTCGATAAATTGTTGCGCACTATTGATAAGACAGTTTTCGTAACTTACGCGTGGTGTGCGGGTTTTGCGCAAACTTGTAAATCGGTGTTTGATCCCCGATGGTTTCATTTCTTCTACGCCGGCTGCTAACACAATGCTTTCACCTTTACGCAAACGTACTTCAAAAAAGCCCGGTGTAAATAAGTCTTCTTTGTATTCGTAACCACGTTTCTGTTCTTCCTCATATTCAACATTGTAGTACCAGTCGGGAACATGAACATATTCCGGCTCATTATTAATTTGCAGGTAAATAAACGGGTAGCCATCGTAAAGTTTCATACGAATTCCGTTGCGCACCATTTCGGCACGTGTATTTGCATACATATTTGCTTTGGAAAGGCTGTGTATGTTCCTGAAAGTCAACAATGGACGCAGACGTAGTTTTATTGGGGACGAAGTTTTCAGCACTTCGTATCTGATTAGAATGCGATCGTGCTCATTATCAAGGATTTTTTCTTTTTTAATTTCAACATCGCCAACATTGTAAATAAGCTCCGGAATATCCTCAGCGTCGAAATCGCGTATGTATTTATGTCCTTTTGGTTGATATACACCACCGGCATATTTATGTATACCCAGGTTGAAATCCATATTTTTATGAATGATGGTTGCATCAATTCCATTGAGCAACACATGCTTGCCTTCATCTACATCGGGGGCTTCAGTGACCAGCAAACCATGATATTTTCTGGTATTGCAATCAATAATTGAAGAGCAGGCATATGAACCTTTACGATTTGTCCGCAATAATTCGCGGCCAAGTGCGTATTCGAGGTTCACTAACTTAGATTTGTCGAAATTCAGGTAACTCATAGATCAAAAATTGTATTTTTAACAAAATAAATAATATATCAAAATTAATAAAATCCTGTATATAAATTTTTTACACGGGTATAAATTTCACACAATTTTTTCAATAAACAAAAAAAAATGTAGTTAA
>CAYPSX010000315.1:0-3448 GCA_964413185.1 uncultured Bacteroidales bacterium | reverse complement strand
TCGAGGCTTCTGGCTGCGGTATATTTTCATCAACTTCCCAGCTTTTTACCAGGCGAAAAGCATTCCATATTTTGTTGGCAAAGTTTCTGCCTTGTTCGGGCAGAGATTCGTCGAAAAGTAAGTCGCCACCAGCCGGTGAGCAAAAGAGCATTCCAATGCGTACGCCGTCGGCTCCGTATTTTTCCATCAGTTTGATGGGGTCGGGGGAATTGCCCAGCGATTTGCTCATTTTGCGTCGGTGCTGGTCGCGCACAATGCCGGTGAAATATACGTTTTCAAACGGTTTTTTACCTTGATATTCATATCCGGCAATAATCATGCGGGCAACCCAGAAAAACATTATCTCAGGTGCTGTTACCAAATCGTTGGTCGGATAATAATAGTTGATGTCTTTATTGCCCGGTTTTGTAAGTCCGTCAAATACCGAAATGGGCCACAACCACGATGAGAACCAGGTGTCGAGCACATCTTCGTCCTGACGTAACTGGTCAACTGTGAGTGAACTGTCACCGGTTTTTTCTTTTGCCAGTTTGAGTGCTTCCTCTTCGGTTTCGGCAACCACAAAATCGTTGCTTTTGGGCAGGTACCATGCCGGAATGCGATGTCCCCACCAAAGCTGGCGCGAAATGCACCAATCCTGGATGTTTTCCATCCAATGGCGGTATGTATTTTTGAATTTGGCCGGATGAAACTTTACTTCATCATTCATTACAGCATCCAGCGCCGGTTTTGAAATATCTTTCATTTTCATGAACCACTGCATCGATAAGCGCGGCTCTATTACGGCATCGGTACGTTCGGAGTAGCCTATTTTATTGGTGTAATCTTCTGTCTTCAGCATGTTGCCGTTTTCTTCGAGCATCGGAATGATCTCTTTTCGCGCTTCAAAACGGTCTGTGCCAATGAGTACTTCTGCTGCCTCGTTTAGGGTTCCATCATCATTAAAAATATCGATAGATTCCAGGTTGTGGCGTTGGCCTATTTCGTAGTCGTTTAAATCGTGTGCCGGTGTAATTTTTAGTGCGCCGGTACCGAACTCCATATCTACATATTCGTCTTCAATTACTTTAACCGGGCGGTTTACCAGCGGTACTATTACATTCTTGCCCACAAAGTTTTTGAACCGCTCATCGTTCGGGTTAACACAAACCGCGGTATCGCCCAGGATTGTTTCCGGACGTGTTGTAGCGATGGTCAGGTATTCATCGCTGTTTTCAACAAAATATTTAAGATAATAGAGTTTCGATTGTACTTCTTTGTGAATGACTTCTTCGTCGCTAACTGCGGTTTTAGCACTCGGATCCCAGTTTACCATTCGTACGCCACGGTAAATTTTTCCTTTTTTATACAAATCAACGAAAACCTGGAGCACACTTTTGGAATACTCTTCGTCCATGGTGAAGGCCGTGCGGTTCCAGTCGCACGAAGCGCCAAGCTTTTTAAGCTGATCCAGAATAATGCCGCCGTGTTTTTCTTTCCATTCCCAGGCATGCGAAAGAAATTCATCGCGCGAAAGACTGTGTTTGTCGATACCCTCATTGCGCAACTTGTTCACAACTTTCGCTTCGGTAGCTATCGAGGCGTGGTCGGTTCCGGGCACCCAGCATACATTTTTGCCTTTCATGCGGGCGCGCCTCACCAAAATATCCTGAATGGTATTGTTGAGCATGTGCCCCATGTGCAAAACTCCGGTTACGTTGGGTGGCGGAATTACTACGGTGTAGGGATCGCGCTCATCGGGCTCTGAGTGAAAAAAGCCTTTCTCTAACCAGTATTTATACCATTTGTTTTCTGTGTTCGCCGGGTTGTACTTTGTGGGTATCTCCTTCATAATGAATTGATTTGTGTTCCTACGAAAATTTAAGGATACAAAAATAGCAATCTTATCTCAATAAAAAACATGCAGTAATAAATTCGTCGTTTTATTTACGCTATTATTTCGGTTTTAACGAATTAGTGTTTGATGTTAAAGTCTGGGGTTGAAAACGTTTGCATAATTAATCAAGCGAATGCTTTAATAGTTGGTATTGCATTGAAATACAGTAGTATACGGATCGAGGTAAAGAGACTTCCAGTATGGTTATTATTTAGAATTTGTTTAAATAAGTCAAATGTTGATGTGAATGCTTAAACAATTGTTAAATTTGGGTTTTTATTGCAAAAAGCATATCCGAAGTAAAAACTAAAAATTTCAATTATGCCACAAATTTCAGATAGAGGTAAAGCAATGCCAGCCTCCCCAATTCGCAAACTTGTTCCTTATTCGGAGCAAGCCAAAAAAAATGGAACCAAAGTGTATCACCTCAATATTGGTCAACCCGATATTCCTACACCTCAGGTTGCACTGGATGCACTCCGTAATTTCGACGAAAAAGTTATTGCTTACAGCCATTCGGCAGGTAATGAGAGTTACCGCAAAAAACTGGCCGGTTATTATAAAGGTGTTGGTATCGATGTAGAGTATACCGATTTGCTGATTACAACCGGCGGTTCAGAGGCGCTTACTTTTGCGTTTAACTCGGTAATGAATCCGGGCGATGAGTTGATTATCCCGCAGCCTTATTACGCGAACTACAATGCTTTTGCAACCATTGGCGGTGTTTCTGTAAAACCTATAAACGCTACAATTAAAGATGGATTTGCCCTGCCTCCGATTGAAGAATTCGAAAAAGCCATTACCGACAAAACCAAGGGAATACTCATTTGTAACCCAAATAATCCTACCGGTTATTTGTATTCCCGAGAAGAAATAGAGCAATTGGGCGAGATAGCCAAAAAATACGACCTCTATTTGTTCAGCGATGAGGTTTACCGTGAGTTCTGCTACGACGGACATGAGCATTTTTCTGTTATGAACCTCAAAGGCCTTGAAGATAACGCTATTTTGGTCGATTCTGTCTCGAAACGTTACAGTGCCTGCGGTGTGCGTATTGGTGCCTTTGTAACCAGAAACAAAGAAGTTTTGGCCACTGCGCTAAAATTTGCACAAGGCCGTTTAAGTCCCCCATCACTTGGGCAGGTTGTCGGAGAAGCTGCAATTGATACTCCCGATGAGTACTTCAAAGAAGTTTACAACGAATATATCGAGCGCCGCGATTTTATGGTCGATGCACTCAATAAAATGGAAGGTGTTGTTTGCCCGATGCCCAAAGGAGCATTCTATACAATAACCGAATTACCGGTAGATGATACAGATAAGTTTTGCCAATGGATGTTGTCAGAATTTTCCCACAAAGGCCAAACGGTTATGATGGCACCCGGTTC
Organism: uncultured Bacteroidales bacterium; assembly: GCA_964413185.1. GTDB lineage: Bacteria > Bacteroidota > Bacteroidia > Bacteroidales > Salinivirgaceae > Salinivirga. Next base: position 184 of record CAYPSX010000315.1, on the reverse strand, counting down.
CGGATTTTATGCAGATAGCGAACTTGGTAAAAAACATGTTCGTATTGCCTATGTGCTGAATAAAGAAGACTTGAAGAATGCTATGGAAGCTCTTGAAGAGGGGTTGAAGCAATATCCCGGACGTACTATTTAGTGTTTGTCCATAATGTCCGATATCTGCGTTGTTGCTCAAATTTAAAATCCT
>CAYPSX010000314.1:0-3508 GCA_964413185.1 uncultured Bacteroidales bacterium | reverse complement strand
ACCCCGACAACCTTAAACCGCATCAAGCTTTAAAACAGTTTGTTGCGGTTTTTTTTATTCTAAAAATTGCCTGATATTTATTGATTCAATATCACCACCAATCTAACAGATTATTTCCTGCCGGCTCAAATGAAACTATTGCTGTTTTGTGTTTCTTTTCTTCAGAAAGATTATTCCTTACATTTGCAACTATAGATTGATGTTTTTTTATCATGCTGTATATCGGAAATGCAAAGGTTTTTTGATGATGAAAGTCAAATTTGCTGTTTATAAGATCATAAGCACAAGATATTTAGCAGAAGATGTATATTTGGAGATATAATATTGAGCGCATAGGCTAAGAGGGATGGAAGCACAGAATAAAACAAAGCAAGAGGGCATGCAGAAAATCAATCTGCGCAAGATTATGGCGGATAAAAATCCAAAGCTGCCAAAACTTTTGCCCAACTTTTTAATTCGCTATCTTGAAAGGATTATCCATGTTGAGGAATTGAATGCCTTTATTGAGGCTAACAATGATAAATTCGGATTGGATTTTGTTGAAGCTGCACTGGATAATTTCGGGGTGAACATTCATGTGCATGGCCGGGAGAATATTCCCGAAGACGGCAGGTTTATTTTTGCTTCCAATCATCCACTTGGGGGTCTCGATGGTATGGCGCTGATGTTGGTAGTTGGTCGCAAGCGAGAAGATGTTCTTTTTCCCGTAAACGATCTTTTAATGAACATTCCCAATCTGAAGATGCTCTTTATCCCTATCAACAAACATGGTAGTAATGCTGAGAATGCCCGTATTATTGACGATACCTTTGCCGGTGATAAAACCATGCTATACTTTCCGGCAGGCTTATGCTCGCGTAAACAGCAAGGGCAGATTGTAGACCTGGAATGGCACAAAACATTTGTTTCAAAAGCCCGAAGACACAAACGAAATGTTGTTCCGGTATATATTGAAGGCCGCAACTCAAACTTTTTTTATACCCTCGCCAACCTTAGGACGCGGCTGGGTATTAAAGCCAATATAGAAATGCTGTTTTTAGTAGATGAGATGTTTAAACAAAAGAATAAAGACATTGTCATTACTTTTGGGGAGCCCATTCCTTATACGTATTTTGATAAATCCAAAAAAGATAAACAGTGGGCTGTCGAAATTAAAAAAAGGGTTTATGCCTTAGGGCATAGAACGGTAACAGAATAAATTGATGAAGATGCAGGAAATTATCAGACCAGTAGACCGGGATTTGCTTAAAAAGGAGTTAACACAGGAATATTTTGTAAGAAGCACCAATAATGGCGAGCGCGAAATTTATATTGTAGATGCCCATGTTGCACCAAACCTCATGGAGGAGATTGGGCGGTTGCGTGAAATCACCTTCCGGGAAGTAGGCGGCGGAACCGGTAAAGATAAGGATATAGATGTTTATGATTTGGCGGATAGCGCATTCAAACAATTAATCGTCTGGGATAGTGAAGACGAAGAAATTGTTGGAGGCTACCGGTATATTGAGGGCGACAAAATCCCAAAAGGGGATGATGGAAATTTGCTTAGCGCTACTTCAAAGTTGTTTTGGTTTTCGGATGATTTTGTACAGAATTATGTGCCTAATACCATCGAATTGGGTCGCAGTTTTGTTCAACCTAAATACCAGCCAAACTTTAATATCCGTAAAGGACTTTACTCGTTGGATAATTTATGGGATGGTTTGGGAGCTCTTGTGATAGACAATGAGCATATCAAATATTTTTTCGGTAAATTTACGATGTATCCTTCTTATGACCGCTATGCGCGGGATGTTATTTTGCGTTTCCTGCAGAAGTACTTTCCTGATCCGGATAAACTGGTTCGTCCTTTCAACCCGATGGCCATTACGCATAGCATAGAAGACATTGATGCACATTTTAACGGCAAAAGTTATCAGGATGATTATAAGATCATGGTACAGCTTGTACGCAAGCGCGGAGAGAATGTACCCCCTTTGGTAAATGCGTATATGAATCTCAGCGCTACCATGAAAACTTTTGGCACTTCGCTCAACCCGGGGTTTGGAAATGTGGAGGAAACCGCAATTCTGATTTCAATACCCGATATTTATGACGGTAAAGTGCGCCGGCATTTTATCAATTACAATAAAAAATCAAAATGAAGATCATAAACCCCGAAGCCTCTTTTGTAAAAAGCTGTCAGAATCCTGCTGATGCGCCGCCTGCTACTTTGCCTGAATATGCTTTTATAGGCCGCAGCAATGTGGGGAAATCATCGCTGATTAATATGCTGGTAAATCAACGCAAGCTTGCCCATACCTCAAATACACCCGGCAAAACGCAACTGCTGAATTTTTTTCTGGTGAATAACGCATGGTACCTGGTAGACTTGCCCGGATATGGCTATGCCAAACGCTCCAAAAAAATCAGAGATTCCTGGGATGAAATGATTAGCCAGTATTTGCTTACCCGCAAGACGCTGCTAAACACATTTGTGCTTGTTGACAGTCGTTTGAAACCACAGGCGCTGGATAAAATCATTATGGAAAACATGGCGGAAAATCAACTGCCTTTTACGATCGTGTTTACGAAGTCAGACAAAATGAAGCCGGAAGTGCTGAAAAAAAACCTGGCTTTTTATGAAGACGAATTGAAAAGGAACTGGGAAGAGCTACCCCCTGTGATTATTACTTCTTCAGTAGACCACAGGGGGCGCAATGAAATGATTGACATGATAAACGAAAGCAATGCACTTTTTCAGCGCTGATTACTTCGCCGGTTCATATTCAATCAATAATTGATTTTTAAATATCGGGTCACCTACTTTTACATGGATTTTCTTTACAACACCCTCACCGGTAGCCAGCACTACGTTGTTCATTTTCATGGCTTCAAAAACCATGATATCATCGGTTAAGGCTACTTTATCTCCCTCCTTAACCCGGACTTCTGTTATTTTGCCTGGCAGAACAGCGTATTGCTTGTTTTTGTCAGTAGGTACATAATGGAGCCTTTTTTTGAATTTATTGCTTAGTAAGGTTTTATACTTAAAGCTTTCAACAACAAAATCCTTAAACTCTTCTTTTGGGATATCTTCTATACTCATTTTTTGCCTTTTTAATTCAAGTACCCGTTTCAGAACATATTATTAACCCGTAATAATCTTTTCAGATTTTAGAACGGGGGAATTCCGTGTTTTTTCGGAGGTCTTACTTCCGATTTTTCACTGGAGATATCCAGAGCATGGGTTATAAAGTGACGCGTTTCTGTGGGTTCTATAACCGCATCAATATATCCATATGCTGCTGCAACGTATGGATTGGCAAACTTCTTCTTGTATTCTTTCACTTTTTGTTTGCGCATCTCTTCCGGGTCTTCCGCATTTTTGATTTCCTTGCGGAAGATAATATTCGCAGCGCCTTCCGGTCCCATCACGGCGATTTCTGCGGTAGGCCATGCAAAAACAAAGTCCAAGGCGTTCGGGCGATACCGGATCAACGTCTTGCCGGCCATTGTCACCAATTAT
>CAYPSX010000313.1:0-3535 GCA_964413185.1 uncultured Bacteroidales bacterium | reverse complement strand
CGCTCGGAACAAAAATGATCGATCCTCCTGTTGTGAAGCGACATACGAAGCAAATTGACCGTGCCGTGCGCATGGGAATTATCGCGAAGAATTGGCAGGAAACGTTTAACCAGGAGTAACATTAAAAACCAACAACAATGACAGATTTTGTAAAAAATGCAGCCGGAAGATTAATTCCAACTCATATAAATAATAAAGAAGTTGTACCATTTCAGGGTGTGGGAAAGTTTCGACCCGAAGGAAGAAAATATGCACCGCCAATTCGTACCGTAGCCGATTATCCGGAAAGTGGCGATAAACGCGTTGCATCGTTAAAAGATGCACTCATAAAAGCCGGGTTAAAAGACGGCATGACTATCTCTACACATCACCATTTTCGAAATGGCGATATCTTGGCAAACCAAATTTTCGATATTGCTGCTGAAATGGGCGTGAAAGACCTTGTTTGGTTTCCGTCAGCCTCATTTCCGTGTCACGAGCACCTCATTCAGTACCTTGAAAGTGGCGTAATTCATCATATTGAAGGCTCCATGAACGGGCCGCTCGGACGATTTGCTTCGCAGGGAAAAATGAAAGGACAGGGCGTACTGCGCTCGCACGGCGGTCGCTATCAGGCTGTGCAAGATGGCGATGTGCATATCGATATTGCAGTAATTGCCGCTCCGTGCGCCGATCCGTTTGGCAATGCTAACGGCTTGTATGGCGATGCAGCCTGCGGTCTTTTGGGTTTTGCGCTGGCAGACTCAGAATATGCCGACAAGGTGGTTGTGGTAACCGATAATATGGTTCCGTTTCCATGCATTCCATGGCAAATCCAGGGAAATAACGTGGATTATACCGTGGAAGTTGAAAAAGTGGGTATTCCCGAAAAAATTGTTTCCGGAACCACAAAAGTCACAAAAAGTCCCGATCGCTTGCTCATTGCCGAAATGACAGCTCAATTTTGCGATGAAGCCGGATTAATTAAAGACGGGTTCTCATTTCAGGCCGGTGCCGGAGGCACATCGCTCAGTATTGGTATTTATTTTGGCGAAATTATGCGCCAAAAAGGCATCAAAGCCCGTTTTGCACGCGGAGGAAGCAACCAGTACCTCGTTGAAATGTTCGAAGAAGGCCTCGTAGAGCACATTCTCGACGGCCAAACATTCGACCTCGAAGGCGTGCGCTCCATGCGCGATAACCCAACCCACGTAAATACCAGTCCGTTTACAAGTTACAACTATCACGGCAAAGGAAATTTTGCATCAATGATTGATATTGCAATTTTAGGTGCAACCGAAGTCGATACCAGCTTTAACGCTAATGTGGTTACGCATTCCGATGGTTATTTGCTCCACGGAATTGGAGGCTGGCAAAACTGTTTGTTCGGAAAAACAGTAATATTGCCCATTCCGTTGTTCCGCGACCGTATCCCGGTGGTTGTCGATGAGGTTACCACGCTTTGCGGCCCCGGCGAGCTGATTGATGTAATTGTTACCGAACGTGGAATAGCAGTAAATCCGAAACGCAAAGACCTGCTTGAAAAACTAAAAGGCAGCAATTTGCCCATCAAAACCATTGAAGAACTCAAGGCAGAAGCCGAAGAGATTTGCGGCAAACCCAAAAAGCCCGAATTCGACGAAGATGTTATTGCCGCCATCAAATGGGTCGATGGAACTGTAATTGATGTGGTTAGAAAGATTAAAGAATAAACGAATAAATCAATCTGAATTTTCGATATAATGGGAGACCGACTCAAAGTCGGCCTCCCATTATTCCAACGGAACAGGAATTTGCAACAGATGGCGTCGTTGCGCTACTCAAAAATAAATGTATCAAAGTAGAATTAGTTTCTTATTTCCTGAAGTTTTGCATCTGGCAAATCGCTGATTTTGAGCAATATGTTTATAGACTCTGTGTCTTCTTCCCTACATTGTCGCCGATGAATACCTCACTACTTCTGATTTAACATTCCATCGCGGCGACATCTTCATTTCTGATATTTTATCTACCATAATATCAGGCCTAACGGCCTTGGCTTATTTCGGCTTCGCAATACAGGCTTTTCGATACTTTGATTACGACTCAGAAACCACTATGCTCAGTACTGGAGCTTCAATTTGAATTAAGCCCGTAGGGCTGAGATTATGGTAGAATGATTGATTACAAATGGAATATCGCCGCGACGTATCGCAAAATAGCAGTATTAAAGGAATTATCGGGGAAAGGGTAAGGTGCTAAATTGAATCGACTTGCCCATACCACACTCTTAGTCGTTGCGTTAAGAGGTGCGAAACTTTAGTTGTTTGTTTTAACCTAAATTCGATTTTAATCACTATATTTGATACTATCAAATGATACTATCAAATTAAGGATTTATGAAGCCTCCTTATGAAATATCGGGCCAAATATTGGCTTTAGTTTCATCGATTTCAGAGTTGATTGGCGAAATTAAAGCGGCCAAATTAATAAAACCTCCAACTGAACTGCGGAAAAGAAACCGCATTAAAACCATTCAGTCATCGTTAGAAATTGAAGGCAATACGCTTACTGTTGAGCAAATTACCGATTTGATAAATAATAAACGGGTTATTGCGCCCCCAAAAGACATTCTTGAAGTTAAAAATGCCATTCATGTTTACGCAAACCTAAATAGCTTCAATGTTTACAGCCTTGAATCACTTTGTGAAGCACACAAAATGTTAATGTCCGGCCTGATTGAAAGTGCCGGTCAATTAAGAAAAACTTCAGTTGGTATCGTAAAAGGTGAGAAAATTACTCATATTGCACCTTCCGGAGATATGGTTTATCCGCTTATGAAGGATCTTTTTCGCTATTTGAAGGATGATAAAGATTTACTCCTGATTAAAAGTTGTGTGTTTCACTACGAATTTGAATTTATTCATCCGTTTTTAGATGGCAATGGCAGAATGGGAAGGCTCTGGCAAAGTATAATTCTGAAGGAATATTCAAAAGTGTTTGAGTTTTTGCCTGTGGAGACTTTAGTAAAAGAAAGGCAGCAAGACTATTATGCTGCGTTAACAAAATCTGACAATCAGGGAGCATCTACAAGTTTTATTGAATTTATGCTCGAAATAATCCATCGCGCATTGGAGGATTTGTTAAAATCCCAGAACTACAAATTGTCAGGTACAGACAGGGTTAGCCTTTTCAAAGATGTGGCAGGCGATAAAGAGTTCTCACGGAGCGATTTTTTGAGGCATAATAAAGATATTTCGTCGGCAACTGCCAGTCGTGACTTGAAAAATGCAGTTGAACGTGGCATGTTGGAGAAAACCGGAGATAAACGACTTACAAAGTACAGGTTTCGCTAAAAAAATATCTGTTGGATTTTTTGAACCATTAAGAAGTTAAGAATAGTTAAGAGTTCTATGTCTTAATTCATATTCATTCTTTCATGGTTTTACTTTTTTTGAACCATTAAGGATTTGAGAATAATTAAGATTTCTATATTCTTAATGCATCTTAATTCCTGAATGGTTAGTTTTTATTTTTCTGAACCTGATAGTCAAGAAAAAAATGGAAGTGTTTGGTC
>CAYPSX010000312.1:0-3546 GCA_964413185.1 uncultured Bacteroidales bacterium | reverse complement strand
GATTTTATTATCTCTCAAGTTAATAATGCAGTAGAAGAGATCGAAAATATTTCGCAAGAAGAGATTATCGGGAAAAAAGTTACCGAAGTATTCCCGGGTGTAAGGCAGCTTGGCTTATTTGAATTGATGCAGCACGTTCATCGTACGAGTGAACCTCACCATCATACCGATTCCATGTATACTGATGAGAACCGAAAAGGATGGCGCGAAAACTACGTGTACAAAATTGCTACCGGGCAAATTGTTGCTGTATATCGCGATATTACTAAAGAGAAGCAGGTGCAATCGGAACGGGAAATTACCGTAGAATTACTGAAATTTCTCCACAGCAGTAATGGTGTACATGATTTGATAAAAGGTATTACCGAACTTTTGCACGATTGGTCAGGCTGCGAAGCCATCGGAGTAAGGCTGAAATCCGGCGATGATTATCCATATTTTGAAACACGTGGTTTTTCCCGGGAATTTGTACAAGCTGAAAATGAGCTTTGTACCCGCGATGAAGAGGGCCGGGTGATTATCGATAGTTCCGGCAATCCGGTACTCGAATGTATGTGCGGGAACGTAATTAAAGGCAGGTACGATGCCAGTTTACCCTTTTTTACAGAAAATGGCAGCTTTTGGACAAACAGCACAACAAAATTATTGGCATCTACCAGCGAAGAAGACCGGCAGGCACGCACAAGAAACCGTTGCAATGGAGAAGGCTACGAATCTGTAGCCCTTATTCCTCTTAAACACGGGGACGATATATTGGGTCTGCTCCAGCTTAATGATAGTCGTACTAACATCCATACAGAGGAAAACATTCACCTGTTCGAGCGTTTGGCTGCAAATCTGGCTTTGGGATTAGTACAAAAGCAAACTGCCGAAGCATTAAAAGAGAGCGAAAAAAAATACCGGACAATTATTGAAAAAGCGCCTGTTGGCATTGTTTATTACGATACGAACGGAATTATTACCGATTGTAACCCCGAGTTTGTAAAGATTATTGGATCGTCGCGGGAAAAGTTGATAGGTCTCGATATGCCCCGTCAACTTAAAGATAAAAAACTTATTGAAGCAGTAAAAACCTCATTAACAGAAGGAGAAGCATCTTATGAAGATTGGTATGGCTCTGTAACAGCTAATAAATATACCTATGTGGTAATTCAGTTTCGCGCCATCTACAATAAAAACAAAAGCGTAGTTGCCGGAGTTGGGTTGGTTGAAGATATTACTGAACGCAAAGAAGCAGAAACGGCCATTGCCGAGAGCGAAGAACGCTATCGTATTTTGTTTGATCACTCAAATATGCTGATTTCAGTTATAAATCGCGAGGGAGTATGTCAGATGGTTAATCGTAAAGCGGCTGCTATGTTTGGCAGAAAACAGGAAGAACTGATTGGTAAATCATTTACAGATTATCACACACAAGCTGGCAAAGAGTATATTCAACGAATTCAGCATTGCATAGATAACCAGGTTTCGCTCGATTATGTAGATAAAGTTACCTATCCCGCAGGAGAAAGGTGGATGTATTCACGTGTACACCCCATAGATTACGGCAAAGGAAAGCCTACACATGCACAGGTAATTTCATACGATATTACAGAGCAGAAAAAAACAGAACAAGCACTTGTTAATAGTGAGGCGCGATTCAAAGAAATTTTTGAAACAGTAAAAGAGGGAATTATTTATGTTGATACCAAAGGTAAAGTGCTGTATGTGAATCAGGCACTCAGCGATATAACCGGAATACCGATTGATGAAATCAGAAACAAAAATGCATTCCAACTGGCAAAAAAGTTTGTGTCCATCAAACAACTTCCGAGTCTGTTAAAAAAGGTTACAAATGCATTACAAGGCGCATCACTAAAACCTTTTGAATTGGAGTTTGAAGGAAAAACGATCGAAATAAGTACACGGTATGCAAAAAACAGCAGCCGCATTACGAGCCTTTTGCGGGATATCACACATGAAAAACATGCCCAACAACAATTGATCGAAAGCGAAAAAAAATACAGGAACTTGTTCGAAAATGCTCCGGTGGGTGTATTTCAAACCAATTCCCGGGGAGAGGTATTGCTGGTAAATATTGAAATGGCCCGTATGCTTGGTTTTAAAACAACACGGGAAGCCAAAGATTATTATTTCGATCTGGGCAAACAATTGTATGCCGATCCCCGAAAGCGGGAAGAGTTTATCCAAAGCTTGCAAAAATATGGCGAGGTTGAAGATTTTGAATTTGAAGCGAAAAAGAAAAATGGCGAAAAAGTATGGCTAAACATGAATGCCCGCCTGGTAAAAAAATTGAAAGACCGGAGTTTTATTATAGAAGGCTTTACATCAGACATTACCCAGCGAAAATTGGCAGAAATGGCGCTTCAGGAGCAAAAAATACTGTTTGAAACCATGTTTCATTCCATTACCGACGCCATTGTAATAACCAATACAAAACGGGAAATATTACTGGCCAACAAAGGAATGGAGAAAACATTCGGCTATAAACCCGATGAGGTAATTGGCAAAAAAACAGAGATGCTTTATGCCAACGAGCACGAATTTAACACAACCGGGGAGGAAATATTCAACAACCGGGCAAGTTTTCATGATGAATTTTACATTACGCTTTATAAGCACCGGAACAATATCGTGTTTCCGGGAGAAACATTTGGCACAAAACTGTTCGATGCCCAGGGACAATGGATTGGAAATATGGGCATTATGCGAGATATATCAGAACGGCAAAACTTCATACAACAGCTTGAAGAAGCCAAAGAAAAAGCAGAAGAAAGCGACCGCCTTAAATCTGCCTTTTTGGCCAATATGAGTCACGAAATCAGGACTCCCATGAATGGCATACTCGGCTTTTCGCAAATGTTCATGCGCCGTGATCTGCAAAAAGAAAAGCAGCAAAAATACGCTAAAATAATTATCGACAACAGCCAGCAACTGCTCAATATTGTAAACGATATTTTAGATATATCCATGATTGAGGCCGGCCAAATGAAGTTTGTAAAAGAAGAAGTCAATATTAATCAATTATTGGAACAGTTATTTCTGTTTCACAAACCCCAGGCAAAAAAGCAAGGTATAAACATCAATATTTATAAACCACTTGATTCCGGGCAAAGTGTAATTGTAACAGATCCAATGCGATTACAGCAGGTGTTAAATAATTTGATTAGCAATGCATTAAAATTTACATCGGAAGGGTCTGTAGATTTTGGTTACGAGAAGGAAGGTAAATTCCTGCGGTTTTTCGTCAAAGACACAGGCATTGGCATTGCGCCTGATTTGCTGCAGGAAATGTTTGAGCGTTTCAGGCAGGAAGAACTTGAAGATTCCCGAAAAGTAGGAGGGAACGGCCTTGGATTATCCATTTCCAAAAAACTCGTAGAAATGATGGGCGGGCAAATTAGCGTTAATTCAGTGAAAGGCGAGGGTTCCGAGTTTTATTTTACAATTCCGTACAAACCACAGTAAATTTCGCCGATGAGAACGATCCGGTTCTTTGCGATTTACAAGCACGATGAATTTATTCCGCTACAATCTACCCGCGGC
>CAYPSX010000311.1:0-3568 GCA_964413185.1 uncultured Bacteroidales bacterium | reverse complement strand
TTTTTCCGCCGTGTTTTTCGATAAATTCTTTGCAAAGCAATAAGCCGAAGCCGGTGCCGCGCTCGCCTTTTGTTCCCGGGCGAGATTGGGTTTTGCCAATTTTAAATAGTGAACTGAGTGTTTCCTGGTTCATGCCGGTGCCGGTATCGGATATTTCAACCTGTATATTTTTTTGATTTTGGCGTGCCGAAATATTGATTGTGCCGCTTTCGGGCGTGAATTTTATGGCATTGCTCAAGAGGTTGCGAATTACGGTTTTTATCATTTCGCTGTCTGCTATGGTGTTAATTTCTTCAGCCACATCTAATTCTATGTTTATTTGTTTGGCATCTGCCGAATTGTTCAGTAGCATATATGTTTCGTAAACCAGAACGTATAAATTCGTTGTTTCCGGCTTGAACGGAACTTTATCTCGCTGACATCTTGACCATTCAAGCAGGTTATTTAACAGGTTAAATGTCTGTCTCGATGTTTTGTATATTGTTTCTACATGTTCTTTGATCTTTTCTCTGTCGTATTGGTCAAATTTTTTGATTAGTATATCTGAAAAACCCAACAATGTTGTAAAAGGATTTCTTAGGTCGTGCCCTAAAATGGAAATGAACTGGTCTTTGGTGGCATTGGCTTCTTCGAGTTTTCTTGAATATTTGTGTAGTTTGTTTTCTTGTTCTTTTAGTTTTGTAATATCTAATACAATGCCTTCTGAAATTAGCGGTTTTCCGTCATCGTCAAAAGTGGTATTGCATTTTTCCTGCACATACTTTATTTTACCGTTTTTCAGCAACAATCGGTGAGTAATATCGTATGGCTTTTGGGTTTGCAGTGACCGGGTATAAGCTTCATTCACCGGTCCGCGGTCATCGGGGTGGATAAACTCAAGAAAAGCTTCATAAGTGGCTTTAAATTCTTGCGGCTGGCAATCAAATATCCGGTAGATTTCGTCTGACCAATGCAATGAATTATTTACAATATCTAATTTCCAATTACCCAATTGAGCACTTTGCTGGGCTTGTTTTAGATATTTTTCGCTCTCTTCTGCTTTTTCTTTAGCTATTTTCAAATCTTCAATTAATAACAATCGTTCCGATATTTTCCAAACGCTATCCATCAATAAGGTTAATTGACGGATATCAGCATCATTATAATCCTTTTCTTTGTTTGCCACACCGGTTACTGAAACAATTTTATCATCAAGAATAACGGGAATGGTGAGGAATTTTTTCAACGGTACATGCCCTTTGGGTGTTCCTTTTTTCAAAGGATTTTTTGCCTGATAATCATTGAGCAGAATTGGCTTCTTTTGTCGGACTGCTTCGCCCCAAATACCTACTTTATCTAAATCGTACACCGTTCGCGGTTCTACAACTGTACATTCTTTCATTACGTCTTTCGACCATGAATTTAATATAAATTGCTGTTTTTCTTCGTCGTAAAAATAAATGTAGCCGATTTTGCTTCCGGTAAGTTTAATTGCTTCGTGAAGTGCGAAATCCAATAGTTCTTGTATTGAATTTGTTGAGAGTTGCGAAACTCTTAACAGGCTTTCTAATCTTTCGTTACTTAACTCAATTTCAGTATTTTTATTTTTAATTTTTTTTGCGCTTTCTTTTAATGCTTGTTCAGCTTGCTTTTGGTTTGTTATATCTTCTAATGTTGCTACCATTCCATTAAAATTATTGTGTATATCTTTCATTGGACTGGCATTTATTGATAATAAAACAACAGTGCCATCCGGCCATGTTATGCCGTGTTGTACATTATAGGCAGTGTTCATTGTAGTTTTTACTATATTAAAGGGCTGCTTCTCGTCCGGTAAAGGAGAACCGTCAATATCCGTATGTTTCCACAAGGGCGCATCATAGCTTCGTGATGTAATTTCTTCTTTCACAAGACCCAGTATTTCTTCAGCCCGTTTATTTGCATAGGTTATATTGCCGGTTTTATCAACGGTTACAATACCTACCGGGCTTGTTTCCGTGACCATTGATAAAAGGGCAACGTTTTCTTTTAACTCATACTCTATCTGCTTGCGCTCGGTAATATCAGTGGTTACCGTGGCAAAGCGGTTATTTCTCAGTTTTATCGCTGAAATAGAAAAATGTTTGTCCATAGGTTGAAAATAGGTCTCATAATGGTACGGTTGGCCGGTGAGAACCACTTCAGAGTATTTGCTGAGATAAGGCGGCTCCTGAGTACCATATACTTTGGTGGACAGCTCACCCACGGAGGCATTTCGCGATATACCGGTAATTTTTGTAAAGGCATCGTTGCAGTCGATGATGCGGTAGTTGGCCGGTTTGCCATCCTCGTTATAGACCAACTCGTGTAGAACTACCATTTCGGACATTGAGGTAAAGAGAACACTATATTTGGCTTCGCTTTCTTTTAATGCTTGTTCTGCTTTCTTGCGTTCGGAAATATCTCGACTTACTCCAATTACTTCAATATGTCCGTTTTGTTCATTTTTCCTATAAAAAGTAGATGTTTCAGTAATGATTATTGAACCGTTCTTGTGAGGTTGCTCAATTTCATCATGGTAAACTTGATGCTCATCCGGTTTTTCAAGAAATCTTGGCAATCTTAATTTTATGCTTTCTTCAACCTTTTTTGCCGAATTTGGTGTTAAACTATTTTTCATTGGTTGTTGCATAATTTCTTCGACTGTATAACCACGTAAATTGTAAACAGTCGGACTTAAATAAGTATATTTTTGCTCATCTAAATCCAAAATCCATACTACGTCTGTAATATTTTCTATAAGAAAGCGATATTTTTTTTCGTTTTCTTCTGCTTTTTCTTTGGCCGCAAAGAGTTGCTGATTTGCTTGATTAAGTTCTTCGTTCTGTGTAGCTATTTCTTCGTTCTGTACAGCTATTTCCTCGTTTTTTTCTTGTAGTATTATTTCCGCTTGTTTAACATCTGTAATATCGTGATGTGCCCCCAACATTCGCTTTGCTTTTCCGTTTTTATCGCGAATTGCCAAACCGCGACACCGTATCCAAACCGTTGAGCCGTTTTTGTGCGTATATCTTACAATTTGGTCGTAGGGATGATCGGGATTTTCGCAATGCTTTGTGAAATTTTCTAATGCGGTTTTTAAATCATCCTGGTTAATAATATCCTGCCAGGCACTTGATTTATGCGGCATTTCTTCAGGATTGTAACCCAAAACAGTCCAAAATTTAGCATTCATCCATTCGTTTTCAGGCTGTTCAATATCCCAATACCATAATCCGTCCAATGAACTGTCCTGAATAAAATCAAATATACTTTCATCGGCTTTGATTAACTCGTAGAGTTCTTTTTTTAAGTAGTTATCGTTGATTTTACTTACCATGTATTTCATTTTTATCGACGCAAACAAAAATTTGTCGGGGAGATTGCGGGGGGGGCATTCGCAAGTATTTGCATTACACAGCAAAGTAAAAACTTCCAAAATGCCGACGACCGGAATCAAGTTGTTAGTATTAACATTTTTATTTTATTTATTGAACCACATTATTTTCATTATTCACTGGCAACGTAAACTTAAAATTGCTGCCTTTTCCGATTTCGCTCTCTGCCCAAA
>CAYPSX010000310.1:0-3578 GCA_964413185.1 uncultured Bacteroidales bacterium | reverse complement strand
GTTCAGGATATTATGGGCCCCATGTGCTTCGACTACGGTTTTGGTCCTTTCCGTTGGGTTTGTGCATCTGGCAAACCTGAAGACCTCGATACCACCGATCAAATTGCAGCTGAAGTGCTCGATGAGATTCGTAAGAGTTCGCCCACAGAAATTCAGCAGCAAATGGCCGATAACATCCAGTGGATTCACGGCGCCAAAGAAAATAAACTCGTTGTGGGATCACAAGCCCGCATTTTATATGCCGATGCCGAAGGCCGTATGAAAATTGCTGAAGCATTCAACAATGCCATAAAAGCCGGAAAAATTGGCCCGGTTGTACTTGGCCGCGATCATCACGATGTGTCCGGAACCGATTCACCATTCCGCGAAACCTCCAATATTTACGACGGATCCCAATTTACAGCCGATATGGCTATACAAAACGTTATTGGCGATGGTTTTCGCGGTGCTACCTGGGTTTCTATCCACAACGGTGGCGGAGTCGGTTGGGGCGAAGTTACTAACGGTGGATTCGGTATGTTGCTCGATGGCTCGGAAGATGCCGATCGTCGCCTGAAAATGATGCTCCACTGGGATGTAAATAACGGCATAGCACGCAGAAGTTGGGCACGAAACAAAGGCGCCAATTTTGCTGCGGAACGTGCCATGAAAAACGAACCACTATTAAAAGTGACTATGCCCAATGAAGCTGATGATGAGATAATTGACAAACTGTTGTAGTAATAAAATCAAAAAAAACGAATGGGTGCCGAATGGTGCCCATTTTTGTTTTTAAAAAGTTAATTTTGTGTTAGTTATATGAAAAATGAAATATTTTTTGTATTATTATTATATCGAAAATACTCCAAACAGAAACTAAAGATCATCTTAATGAAATATACTATAATTTTTGTCCTCGCTCTTTCACTTGTCTTTGTTGGTTGTGATGATGACGATGATACCACGTTTTCTTCAATCCTTGGTGAATGGTTAGTGCAGGAAAATGGCGATATTACACAATACAGACAATACAATGTTAGTATTCAAAGAGTTGTTTCGGATTCGGCCCTCTATAAAATCTCCAATTTTTATAAAACCGGAACATCTACGGAACTATATGTTGAGGTAGATGGATACACTATAAACATTCGCACCCAGCAAATTGGTAATTATTCTATTCAGGGAACAGGGGTAATAGATGCCGATTATAAAAAAATTGTATTTGAATACGAAGTAACAGGTGGTACAGTTAATTATGAAGAGGTAAGAGCAGAGTATGTTCGTAATTAGTCTTTGCAAGAAAACGCCAAATACTGCATTTCGACAGGCTTCAATGTATCACGTTATTCTTGTTTTTGAATCAGTCACTTCGGCAAGCTCAGCGCATCGCATCTCGAAATAATTGGGAATCACATTTTTCAGGTTCCACAAGCCTCAAAAATGAGGCTTTTTCATTGGAGACCAGACTTTTCTTCCTGGACACGCCGACTTTATGAACAGGCTCTAATTGTTGACTTTGAACCTTCTACTTAATAAACATATACAAACCTTTTTCGGCTGACTGTTGTTTTTGTGCTTTCGTTTTTGTATATTTAATAGTTCATATTCAAAAAGAGAGCATTATGTCGGTAAAACATAAAAATTCAATATCATGCGCACACAATTAATTCTTTACATCGCTTTATTGCTCGTGTTTTTCTGCTCCTGCAAGAACGAACCAAAAGGTCAATCTGCTGAAAATAAGCACAATGGTGCTTCTAAGGAACAGTTGGGGATTGAGATATACGATTCTGCTGTATTGGCTATAATTGACCCGCATTCCACTTTTGAAATTTTGGCCAAAGGATTCAAATGGAGTGAAGGACCGATTTGGGTTGATGAATTGCAGGCGCTTTTATTTTCCGATGTTCCTGTTAATAAAATTTACAAATGGAGCGAAAAAGACAGTCTTAGTGTTTATCTTAAACCGGCCGGGTATACGGATGAAGAAAAGAAAAACTTCAACAAAGGCCCCAATGGTTTAATTCTCGATAAAGACAACAATTTAGTGATTTGCCAGCATGGCGACAGACGCATAGCCAGAATGGATGCAGATTTAAACTCTCCTCAAAATGAATTCATTACCGTTGCAGGTACCTGGGAAGGAAAAAAATTTAACAGTCCGAACGATTTGGTGATGGACAGCGCCGGAAATATTTATTTTACTGATCCTCCTTATGGCCGTCCCAATAGAGAAACAGGCGCTATTGGCATAAACGGCGTTTATAAAATAAGTACCGATAAAGAAGTTATGTTACTTATTGACAGCCTTAAACGCCCAAATGGTATTGGCTTATCCCTCGATCAGAAAACGCTGTATATCAATCATTCTCATTCGGAAAATCCGGTTATTTACAGCTATGATATTGCCACGAACGAATCCCTTGAAAACGGGAAAGTATTATTTGACTTTAAAAAACTTGCAAAAAACGCTGCGGGATCACCCGACGGATTAAAGGTACACAAAAGCGGCAATATTTTTACCACAGGTCCCGGTGGTGTACATATACTTAGTCCTGAAGGAAAACATCTGGCACTGCTGAAAACCGGAAAAGCAACTGCTAATGTCGCATTTAATTCCGATCAAAAATATTTGTACACTACCACATCTAACCTGCTTATGCGCATTAAATTGCAATAATAGTGAGGAAATCATGTAGACCAGGTTATCCATCATAGCAAATAATGTAGTTATAAAAAGAGCAAATAAACAACCTGGTAAGCATTTCGAAATTCCATATTACATTCGTCAACTATTCCTGTTGATCTCGCGCCATTTTTTGCTTAAAAATTTCGTTTTTAGGCAACTACGTTGTAATTTTATATGAAAAAGCATGTTTTCGGCGTAAAATTTGAAGTATTGAACTGAGAACACGTTTTTTGTATCATATATTGATTACCACCAACCATTTTCCGGAAAGGAACGAGGTTGACATGAGAATAAAGAAAAAATATTGCCCGATAAAAACCCTTGAGGAATTGAAAAACCATAAGGCTTTATACAAAAAAGTACTGAGAAAAGCTCAATTCGAGGCTGAGCTTGATATGGGAGTCAATCCTAAAAGTTCCGATCAGGCTGATGTGAGTAAGCTCACGGCGTCTGATTTTAAATATATAAGCAGGGTTTGCCTGCGTGTTGAAGAACGCTTAAATGATTCTTGCTGGATCGTTAATGCGATACACGAAATAGAGAATCGACTTAAACCACGTACTGATTCGCAGAAAGGAATACGGTACAACGATGAATTGTTCAAGGGTGGGAGAGGTATTCTCGAAAACTATTTGGAAGAATCTGATAATTATTAATTGAGTTTTCGATCAGCTATAATTCCAACCTTCCTTCGATGTTTCTTGTAATAAAATGTATTTTAAGTTAGTAAATTGTGAATTTCAAAAAAGAATATTTAACTTTGTTGCAATAATAAGAGACAAGACAAGTGGAAATTAAAAATTTCAGGAATATTACCCAATAAAAAGGATTCTCCATGAAAAGAAAGGTTCAATACAGCGATATCAAATCACTTGAGGAGTTAAAAAACCATAATCCTTTGTATAAAAAA
>CAYPSX010000309.1:0-3584 GCA_964413185.1 uncultured Bacteroidales bacterium | reverse complement strand
TAATCCATTTTTACTTTTTTCATAAACTTAGCTGGTATTCCAACGTGTATTTCATAATCGCCTATATCTTTTGTAACCAGTGAGCTTGCTCCTGCTACGGCATAATCGCCCATGGTTACTTTATCTATCACACGGGCACCTAAAGTTACATCGGAAAATTTACCAATTTTCACAACAGAACTCGTGATAGACCCGGCTGAAAAATGGCAACAATGTCCTACCGTAGTATTATGGCCAATTATTGAATTTGCCATCACCAAGGAACATTTCCCAATGTGGGCCGCAGGTCCAATATAACAGTTCGACATTACAAAAACACCGGGTTCAAGTACTGCATTATCAGCCACAAAAGCGGTTTTGTGAACTACAGTAGCTAATCGGTCTTCGGGAAGATTCATCGACTCATAAACTTCTTCACTTTTTACATTGCGGCCTATCATGTGAATGGCAAATATGAAGTAATAATCTTCTTTTAGAAATTTATCTACCTCATCGGTTCCACCCAAAACCGGGTATCCGTTAATTTTCTTTCCTTTTTCAAAATCGTTCAAAAAACCGGCAACTTCCCATTCTAAATCATTAAAGCGCTTGCGGTTATCTTCAATGCACGAAGCTACAACTCCGCCATTGCCTTCTCCTCCAATAATAATTACCTGTTTATTTTCCATTCTCTGCTTTTTTTCTGATCAATTCTGCTTTTTTAATAATATTTTTTGCTGTAGCCACCATGGGTGGTCCTATAAATTTTTTATTCATTATGGCAACGCCTTTCCCTTCTTTCTCTGCTTCTTCTGAGAGCCGGAGCATTTCGCGGGCCTCTTCAACTTGTTTTTCAGTAGGGCTGTAAAACTCGTGCACCAGTGGCAATTCTTTGGGATTAAGTACCAACATACCTTCAAAACCGAGTTTGCGGGCTGTAATCAGGTTCTGTTCCAGATCCTCCAAATCATGCACATTGATGTGGACTGTATCAATCGGAATTACATTATTGGCGCGAGCTGCCATGGCAATCATGGCACGCGGTGTGAACAGGCTTTGGTGCTCACTGTCGTGAATTCCCCGCAAGTCGGTAATAAAATCTTCCGACCCATAAGCAATACCCACAACGCGATCGGAGGCCTGGCAAATTTCCTGTGCATTCATTACGGCTGCTGCGGTCTCGATTAACGGAATAATTTTAAATTTTCCTTTTTCAAAACCTTTTTCGTATTCAATGGTTTCTAAAAGTTTAGCAAAAAAGTAGACGTCCTGCCCCGTGGTAGATTTCGGATACATGAAACCATCTACGCCATCAATCGTGAGCTGATATACATCTTTGAGCAAATGGCCGCTTTCGCGATCGTTTACTCGTGGAAAAACAAAGTGGTTGGTAAACATTTTCCGCTCCACAAAATCCTGTATACGGTCGCGGGCAACTTGCTTGTTAGTTGCAGGTTGTACAGAATCTTCAATATCAAGTAATAAAACATCGGCATCAGACCGTGATGCACTGTTCATTAATTTCTCGTTGTGCCCCGGCACAAACATCAGGCTTCGCATTAAATAGTTGCTCATGTGTTCTGTTTTTTAATTAAAACGTTTCTTCTAAAACTCAGCACATCTTCACCACGCTGATTTTTGGCTATGGTTTCTACATAAATAATTCCACGGTCGGGCTTCGACTTCGATGGTTTTATATCCAACACTTCTGTGCGGGCGTAAAGGGTATCGTTCACAAACACCGGCCCTAAATGTTTTATGCCCTCGTAGCCAAGGTTGGCAATAGCTTTTCCGCTGATATCGGGAACGGTCATCCCAACTACAATACTAAAAACCAGCGTTCCCACAACCAATACTTTTCCATGCTGATTACCGGCAGCGTAGTCGATATTGGTATGCACGGGATGATGATTCATAGTGAGCAGTGAGAAGAAATTATTATCGCTTTCAAAAATGGTTTTCGAAAGTTGATGTTCAATTACCTGCCCTTTTTCAAAAAATTCAAAATAGTTGCCGAGGTTAGATCCTTCCATAATCATATGATTTTTTTTCCAGTTTAGGAATTCATTATTTCTTTAACTTTATTTTCAAGTTCTTTTTTATCGGGTAAATAAAACTGATACTTAGACACAAAAATATTGTTTGAAATACCGCCAATAGCATATTCAACAAGAATATCATTTTTATCAGCAACTAAAACGATCCCAATAGGATCCTTATCATCACTTGTGCTTTCCTCTGCTCTAAAATAATTCAGATACATGTTCATTTGACCAATATCATGGTGTCTTACCTGTTTTGTCTTCAAGTCAATAAGAACAAAACACTTTAAAATTCTGTGATAAAATACCAGATCAACATAATAATGCTCATTGGCTAATGTAATTCTATATTGACGTCCAACAAAAGAAAATCCTTTACCGAGTTCAAGAAGAAATACCTGAAGATTATCAATGATCTTTTGCTCCAAACTAGATTCAGACATCTGCTGCTCTTCTTTAATCTGTAAAAACTCCAAAACATAGGGATCTTTTATTATATCTTGCGCTTCATGAATTGATGCTCCATCTGTTGCAAGTTTCATCAGACCTTTTTTGTCTTTACTCAATGCCAATCTTTCATATAAAGATGATTCAATTTGCCTTTTTAATTCTCGCACACTCCATTTTTCAAATTCAGCTTGTTTTGCATAAAAACGCCTTGCATCATCATCTGAAACACTCAAAAGTTCAGCATAATGCGTCCATGATAATTTTCCAGTCACTGACTGGAAATTTTCATATTTAAGATAAAACTGGCGCATAAGATAAATATTGCTCTTGCTGAACCCCTTACCATACAACACTTTCAAATCTTGCGATAAGTTCGCCAGGAGTTCGGATCCATAATTTGCCCGAGCTTCTCCTTTTTGCTCAAATTCAACAATATATCTTCCCACTTCCCAATTCGCACGTAACAATTCATCATTAACTGATTGAGCAACTCTGGTTCTGGCTTTTCTTATCGTTGACCCTATAGTTTGAAGCAATTCCTGGTAAAACTCATTTTTTTGTATAGAATGCATACTGAATCTTTTACACAAATTAATAAAAAATAGCGTACTTACAGACCTTTCTTTTCCAAAATTTTATACAACCGGCAAGCCTTCCTTTTGTCCATCACTTTAACGTGATACCGTTTTGTAATTTCACGTTGCGTTTTGCGCTGACATGTGAGTACCGTATCTCCCACTTCATAATCATAGCCTTTATTCAACGAAATATTATAACCATAATCATGATTATATGCGGTTTGATAAAAACTTACCTGGTCGGGATGAATTTCTGTATAGTTGACAAAATATTTTTTTATGTGTGGTTTTCGCAGTTTCAAGTTACGCATATAAGCCCCCTCCCGCTCCAGATAATACATTTTTTCAGGCAACTGAAACGAAATAATGGTATTATAATAAGGATGAGCAAAAATAAGTGCTACGGCTAACGCCAAAATGCCGGTTCGCAGGTTTGCATTAAGGTTTCTCAAACTTGGCATAATCAACTCTATGCCAATGCATAATCCACCTCCAAAAATAATGGCCAGAAACGGATAAACCGGGATAACGTACC
>CAYPSX010000308.1:0-3589 GCA_964413185.1 uncultured Bacteroidales bacterium | reverse complement strand
CACCAAACGAAAACACGCCGAAGAAAAAATTCGCAAACAAAAAGAATCCATCGACAGCAGCATACAATACGCATCACGAATACAGAGTGCCGTATTACCTTCGAAAACTTATCTTACCGAACGGTTTACAGACAGCTTCATACTTTTCAAACCGCGCGATGTGGTGAGTGGCGATTTTTATTGGATCAAAAAATTTGAAGAAAAAACCATTGTTGTGGCTGCCGATTGTACCGGCCATGGAGTACCCGGCGCGTTTATGAGTATGTTGGGCGTGGCACTGCTCAACGAAATTGTGAACAAAAATCCAAATGAAGAGGCTGGCCGTATTCTCGATCAGTTGCGCGACAATTTGAAAGCGACATTGTCTCAAAACGATAATAAAAGCGAGGCCAAAGATGGTATGGATATGTCGCTTGCCATTGTAAACCACAATCAAAATAAAATGCAGTTTGCCGGTGCATACAACGGAGTTTACATCATGCGTAAGGGAGAACTGATTGAATATAAGGCAGATAAAATGCCCATTGGAGCGCACATACGTGAAAAACCGCATTTTACAAGCCACGACATTACTTTAGAAAAGAACGACAGGGTTTACATGCTTTCCGATGGCTTCCCGGACCAGTTTGGTGGTCCCAAAAATATGAAAATCAGTAAAAAAGTATTTAAGAAGCTAATTGTGGAAAACGTAGAGCTTCCAATGGAGCAGCAAAAAGAAAAACTGGACACTTATTTTAAAGAGTGGAAAGGAACCGACGATCAGGTTGATGATGTCCTTGTAATGGGATTTAAAGTTTAGTAAATATCTATGGAAATTAACTGAATATTCAAGTTCAGGAGGCTGAATTGTTCATGGTTGTTACAAACTTTTTAATCTCTTCGGTATCAATATTATTCACAGAACCGGTTACATTGGCCACCTTTTTTACAATCGCTTTTTCCATGAAATTCATCCGGTCGAAATCAAAAGCTCCGCCCACAATCGATGCTGCCTTGGCATGTTTGCGCAGCGGTTCGGGAAAACTGTCATTGAATTGGTTTTCAGCAGTTTCGCCGGCATGCATGCAACTTAAAAATATCCCAAGTTCCTTACTGAGCAGCTCACCCTGCCTTTTTTGCATAAATTTTTGCAAACGTTTTTGAATTTTTCCTGCATGAATACTGCCACCAAGAACTACCCGGTCATAGTCTTTTAAATTCGGTTTTTGTTTGCGCAGGTTACATAGCGTTACTTCACCTGTCAGGTTTTGTTTAATTAATTCAGCTACGCGCTCTGTTGCGCCATGTTCGGTTATGTAAAGAATAAGTGTATTTTTGGCCATGTAAATCAGCTTTTTGACTGTTTGTTTTACCGTTTGCAAATATAAACAATTAGTTGGTCTGGTGGTTTAAACTGGAAAGCTTTTATATGGGATATTTATTTACTTCGTTACAGTTTGTTTTGCTTGGGATGATTGTTATTACACCTCCTTTCTTTCCAAACAGCTATTTCTCTCTTTCCCTATTGTTGGTGTCAGCCCTGATTGGCCTGTGGGCTCTGTGGTCTTTTCGCTACACGCGAATTAATATTTTTCCACATCTGCCCAAAGGCGCACAGCTTATTCAGGCCGGGCCTTATCGCTATGTTCGCCATCCGATGTACACGGCTGTTTTGCTGTTTTCACTATCGTATGTCGTACAGGAGCCGAACTGGCTGTATGTTTTTTATTTCTTGTCCTTATTAATTGTCATAATTCTGAAAATAAGATTCGAAGAGCGTAAATTGAAGGAACACTTCCATAATTATCAACTCGTTTTTTTTAAAACTTACCGCCTCGTTCCCTGTATCTATTAATTATTAGGTGATTAGTGAACAAAAGTTATATTGGTGCGTCTACTATTCAGTAGAAACCGATAAAGAGGAAAATTATGGCAAAAAAGAATTTGAAAGTTGTAACACTAGTCCATCAATTATTTGAAGATTTGGAACTGTGGTATCCTGCGATAAGGTTACGTGAAGCCGGAATTGAAGTAGTTTTGGCAGGCGAAGAACCCGGAAAAAAATATACCGGAAAACATGGTCTGGAAGCCAAGGCTGACATTGGGTTTTCAGATTTAAGCGCCGCTGAGTTCGATGGTGTTTTGGTACCCGGTGGGTTTGCTCCCGACAAACTTCGCCGAAGCAGTGATGTTACGCATTTCATCCAAAAGATGAACGATAAGCAAAAACCCATTGGCCAAATTTGCCATGCCGGGTGGGTGCTCGTTTCTGCCAATATTCTCAAAGGCCGAAAAGTGACCAGTACGCCCGCTATTAAAGACGATATGCAAAATGCAGGAGCGCAATGGGTTAATGAGCAGGTAGTTGTTGACGAGAACATTATTTCCAGCCGTAATCCCAATGATTTGCACGTTTATGTGCCCGCATTTATTGATGCCCTTAATCGATAAAAACAGGCTTCTGGATTAGTTGAAAAAGTAGAGAATAGCGCCCAGGCAGGCAACGGCTTTGCTCAAGGCGAAGCCCCCGCTGTGCGGTTATGTTTCCATTTACCTGAACGAAAGCTTGAAACTGCACAGGCCAAAGGACTGACAGCAATAGCCCGGGGCAACGCTCTGGGAGCAATCGGCGAACTCCGCCAACTCCGCGAACTCCGCCAACTGCCAAACAAACCCTGCCACATTGACATTTTGCAAATTTTGGTATAGTATTGGTTTATGTTGATATGTAAATAACTAATTGTTTATAACATGATGATTCCAATAACAAACCTTAATGAAATAAACCAAAACACCGAAAATTACTTTGTTTTGGTGTATAAATCCGAAAGCGATCAAAGTGAATGCGCGCTACGCAATGTGAAAAGTGCTGCAAACATCATTGATGCCAATGTTTATCTGGCCGATGTGAACAAAACCCGCTCTGTGCATAAACCACTGGGCGTTTCAAGTGCACCAACGCTGGTAAAAGTGGAGAACAACAAACCCGTGAAACATGTCAAGGGTTGCCAAAGCGAAGGCTTTTACCAAACCTTGCTCGAAGGAAAAGAGTTTACCTCATTTTCTTCTTCTGGAGGAAGCGGCGGACAGTCTGTAATTATGTATACCACACCAACTTGCACGTATTGCAACAGTTTAAAAGCTTATTTGAACGAGAAAAAAGTGCATTTTACCGAAATAGACGTAGCTAAAGACCATCAGGCTGCCCGGGAAATGGCAGCTAAAAGTGGCCAGCAGGGTGTTCCGCAAACACTTATCAATGGACAGGTCGTGGTTGGGTTTGACAGGGAGAAAATTAATCAATTACTCAATATCGAATAATAAACCATAAAAATGTAATAAAAATGAAAGAATTACAACCAATCAATCAACATGTGCTCATTGAGCTGAAGGAGCAGGAAGAACAAAAAACTGCTTCAGGAATCATTATTCCCGATTCAGCCAAAGAAGACGAAAATACAGGGAAAGTGGCTGCAATCAGCCAAATAGAAAACCCTGAAATTGCCGTTGGCGAAACCGTTATGTTTAAAGACAGGGCGGGAGAGGAGCTTGAATTTGAAGGTAAAAACTACCGGATGGTTCCGTACGCCGAAATTTTAGGCAAAATCGT
>CAYPSX010000307.1:0-3609 GCA_964413185.1 uncultured Bacteroidales bacterium | reverse complement strand
AATCGAACGTTTTGTCTGTTTTACAAAATTTCATGGATTGTTCGACCCCGCCGGGGTCGTGTTTCCGTCTGCGTATCTGGTTTCTATAAACATGTAATCCCATCCGGGATTATGAGGCGCCGCGTTTATTTTTTCAGCTTCCTTTTTTATACACACATTCTCCCTGCACATACGTTTTTAGGATTTGCGGACTATGCAATTCTGCTTGTGGAACGTTCATAATGTCGCGGTCGAGGACGACAAAATCGGCATTTTTGCCTTTTTCAATAGAACCTTTTACATCTTCTTCGAACATGCTTTTGGCTGCCCATATAGTCATGGCTTTTAATGCTTGTTTTCGTGTGAGGCTGTTCTCTGTTTGCCAGCCGTTTTCCGGGTAGCCTTTCTTGTCTTTTCTGGCTACAGCAGCGTAAAAACCGTACATTGGGTTGATTTCTTCTACTGGAAAATCGCTTCCGTTGCACAACCAGCCATTTTGTTGTAATAAATCCTGATAGGCGTAAGCATGTTTTATGCGGTCTTCTCCCAGACGTTCATCAGCCCAATACATATCCGATGTGGCGTGTGTTGTATTTATGGCCGGAACAATGTTGTATTTTCCGAAAAGGTTAATATCAGCCGGATTGACTACCTGTGCGTGTTCTATTCGCCACCGACGGTCATTTTCTTTCTGTAAAATTTTGCCGTACAAATGAAGTACAACCCGGTTCGCCGAATCGCCAATGGCATGTGTATTGACTTGATAATTGTTCTCATAAGCTTTGCGTGCGATGCGTTCCATTTCCTGAATTGGTGTTACGATTATACCTGTATTGCCCGGATCATCGGTGTAGGGTTCGAGCAAACAGGCGCCGCGAGACCCCAGCGCTCCATCGGCAAACATTTTTACAGATCGCACATGCAAACGGTTTGTTCGGTAAATGCCTTTTTCCATGTACTGTTTAAAATTCTTTTTCGTTGGCGAAAGCATGGCATAAACCTGAATTTTAAGTTCTCCATTTTCGTGCAAAGAGTCCATCAAGTGCACCTGATTATACGGTAAACCGGCATCAGACACGGAGGTTAAACCTACGGCAAAACAGTTGGCCTGTCCTTTTTTCAGGTATTCAACCTGCTCTTGAACCGGCGACTCCTCTATCTTTTTTTCGACAAACTCCATTGCATTGTCAATGAGAATGCCGGTTGCACGTCCATTTTTTGTCTCTACCAAACCGCCATCAATTTTGGGCGCTTGCTTTAATCCTGCTACTTCCAGAGCTTTACCATTGACTATGGCAGCATGCCCATCAACGCGTCGGAGGTAAACGGGTTTATCCGGAAAGATTTCATCGAGCTTTTTGCGGTTGGGGAATTCTTTGTTCGTCCAATCGTTTTGATCCCATCCACGGCCTAAAATCCACTCGGGATTATATTTTTCATTCCATTTTTTTAGCATCTCAATAATTTCGTCAAATGATTCTGTTCCCCTCAAATTCACCTGTCGCAAATTCATACTGTATCCAAAAAAGTGGCAGTGTGCATCAATGAAACCCGGGTAAACAAATTGTTTTTTAAGGTTCACCAGGCTATCACTTTGATATTTTGACAAGAGTTCGTCTCCTCCTACCTCAAGTATTTTCCCATTTTTTACAGCAATGGCAGATGCTGTTGTAAAGGCAGAGTCCACCGTGTAAACCGTGGCATTGTGAATGATAAAATCAGCGTGCTTTTTTGTGGATTGACAGGCTGTAAAAAACAAAGCAACAAGTATTGGGAGTAAGTTCTTCATAGGAATTGAATTTTATTTTGGATATCAAACAAAGGTAAAACTTTTCAGGTTATCCCAAAATTGTCATTATAAAGAGCTTATGAAATTTCGTATTTTAAGGTGATGCTTCCATTTTATCTGATGAAAGCGCCGATGGCAATGCCACCGGCGCTTTAATAATCATTATGTTTTGGAAATTGTGTGCTTATTCGGTAAACACATCATCCCATTCTTTAATTTGAAGTTTGCCGTACTTTTTGAGTTCTTCCATGCTGATTTGTTCTGCATCGCCGACAACGGCAACAACAACGGCTTTGTCTTTTATTTTTTGTTTGTAAAAGTCAACAATATCATTAAATGTAAGGTTTTTGTAAGCTTCCACTTTACCGGGCAGTGGGTCGCCATTGTAACCGAGACGTTTCCATTTGCGTTCGCTCCAGCCAATTTGCCTGAAATTGGGCTGTTTGGTTACGGCGGAGTTGACCAGGTAATTCCGAATCATGTCCATGCGCTCGGGTTTTTGCGGCATTTGCTGTAAAAGACTGTCAAAAATATCCATGGCATCGAGTGTTTTGTCGCATTGCGTACCCACATAGCCATAAAAAATGGCCGGATGGTCTTTTTGATCGGGCAAATCGAATCTGGCTGCTGCACTGTAGGCCATACTTCGGTACTCACGAATTTCCTGGAGTACAAGACCGGAAAAACCACCGCCAAAATACATATTAAACGCCTCAGCAGCAGGAACTTCTTCTGGTTTCACTTTATTCTGGTTTATAAACAGGAATACTTTGCTTTGCTTGGCCCGTTTATGGTTAATGAAATAGACTTCGTTTTCTGCAAACTTGCGAAAACCGGGCTCTGCCAATCCTTTACCTTCTTTTTTAACGTTGTTTAGGAACGTCAGGTTGGATTTAATTTCAGCCACAACCTCATCTGTCGGTTTTTTTCCAACGTAAAACGCATCAGCTTCATAAGCAATGGCTTTTTTGAACGGCGACAACATCTCTTCAGACTTTAACCTCTTGATATCTTTTGTGCCGAGGCGGTTGATATATTTTGATTTATCGCCATAAAGCAGATAATTGTACAAACCATTGGCAATCATATCCGGCTCGGTTTTCTCCATTTTCCGCTCCATTTTTGTTTGCTTGTAGGTTTGCTTAATTTTATCTTTTGTGATGACCGGGTTACTTATTAATTTATCCACAAGTTGATAAGCTTCCGGCAGCTTTTCTTCCAGCCCTTTAATTTTCAAAACACTATAACTATTATTGCCATAAAAGCGATAACTGCACGAGGTTTTTGCCATGGCTTCTTTGAACTCCAGCAACGTCATTCCTTCAGGAGCAGCATTATTCATTGCATCGGGCGAATACCTTAGCATCATATCGTGTTTTTCGCCACGATTAAACTGGATACTCAATTCGGCAATATCGTTAAGCGGGTTTTGCGTTGCACGTAAATGCACTTTTGGAAATATGTCGCGTTTCTGAACTTCTTTTTCAAGATTAGCCGGCTCAATGTTGTATGGAGTTGATGGAATTTTCTCAAATTTTTCGCGATAGGGTGATTTTGCGTTAGTGTTAGACACAACCGGCTCGTATCCGGGCTTTTGTAGTTTATCTTTTTTGGGGAATCCCATTTTGGAGTACATAACCAGTCGGTTATCAGTAAAATACTTATTGGCTGCCGCAATAATGTCTTGTTTTGTAACAGCCTTTATTTTAGCCGGTTTATCGTACACACTGGAAGGATCTTTACCAAGAGAAAAGGCAGTTGCCAGCTCAACAGCCTGAGTTTCGACAGATTCAAGGCGTAGCTGATACGTTTTATACATTTCGGTTTTAATTGAGCTTAGC
>CAYPSX010000306.1:0-3622 GCA_964413185.1 uncultured Bacteroidales bacterium | reverse complement strand
ATAAGCTGGAGAATAGCAACAAGGGCGAGCAGCGCCAAAAAGATGATGATTAACGTGCGGTTATTGAATTTTTTCAACATAATATCTTCTTTTTAATTGATTTGAATATTACTATTAATCTACATAGCCCTGTTGCATACGCTTATAACGCTTATTCTTCCTTTGCTGCGCCCGAAGAATTCCGTAAAGCACAATCAAAATAATGGGCAACAGAAAGTTCATATATTTGAGCCAGGCTTTTGTGCCATCTTCCAGTTGCTCAATCGGACGGTCTGTAACGCCTTTGGTACGCAACGCAATAAGCCCGGTATCGTCGGCCAGCCAGTCTACTGCGTTAACGAAAAGACTGATATTATCGCCTTGTTGCTGTTGTGCCTGGCGCCCCTGTCCATTGATCACAAAATCGCCATCGCCAATCACAACCACACGAGATTTTTGGCTGCTGCCAAAATTGCCTTCCATTGCTGCAGCCACAGTAAGTCCGGAACTCCGAAAATCATTTTGCGACCATTGCTTTTGAATATTAAAATAAGTTGATGCGGGCTCTGTACCGGAGTTTTTGCTGGTTTTGGCCAGTGCAGTGTAATGCATGGCAGTATCGCCGGTAAATGTAAGCGGGCTTGCAAACTGCAGAACTGCGGCTTCAAGGCCGGTGGTTACAGGGTGATCGCTAAAGTTGGAAATAATGGGCAGATAAGGAAATTCAACACTGGTGGCATAAGAAAACCCGCCTGTTTGCTGGCGCACTTGCACACTACCACAATTGGCATCGATCACAAATTGATTTTGTACCTGTATGCCTTTTTCGGCCAACCAGGTTTCCAGCCCTGTAGAAACACTCATGCCCCGGCTCTGCTGCAAATCGCCATCTACACGATTGATGGCAATAAGCAGATTTCCACCGTTTTCTAAATAATGTGTCAATTGCTCCAAATGATGGGGCGGAAATGAATCTTTTGGCGCCACAATAGACACGCTCTGGTATTTCATGAGTTCGTTGGCTGTATCTGACTGTGTAACTTCCTGCAAATTATACATAACTTCCAATTCTGCTCGAGCCTGCTGCAATGCGGCCAACGATGGTTCTCCATGTCCCTGCAGCAATCCCACAACAGGCTTGTCGGTTACGGAAACTTTTTTTAACGATTTCGAGAGCGCATATTCCATGGCTGCACCCGGCTGAATAACCGGAATTACGTCGGTTTTATCGCCCATTTCAATAACAGCTCCCAGGTAGGCTTTTTGCTGTTTTACCTGATCTTTGTCGCGCTGGTTGATTAAAATAGGCTGAATACCGGTTTGCATTACTTCGCGTTCTGTTTGTTCATCTTTCGCAGGATCAATAAATTCGTATACCAGCATTCCATCGGAAATGGCAGCATACTCTTCCAGCAAATCTTTAAAATCTGAACGGACTTTTGTAACTTGCTGCGGCATATCTTCCGAAAAGTAAGCTTTAACAGTAACCGGTTGCGGCAATTCTTCGATTATATTTTCCGTAGCTTCGCTAAGTGTGTAGCGGTTATCAGCTGTAAAGTCGAGCCGCACAAACCAGTTCTCAGAAATAATATTTACCAGGATTAAGATTCCTGTTATCAATAAAATAAAATATATTAAGCTTTTTTGGGTTTTCATTGCGCTATTTTTTAATGAGTTACATTTCGTTTAGCTAACACAGCTTCTGTACCAGTCAATCCGAGCAGTATAATGGACATGAAGTATATTAGGTCGCGCGAATCAACCACCCCGCGAGTTACTGATCCATAATGCGTTGAGAGGCTTAAATAGTCGAATAGCTGACTAAAGAAACCGCTTGTGCTACCTGCCAGCACATCAAAAATGATGTGAAAAAATACGCCGATAAGCAAGGCGAGCAAAAACGCTACAATTTGATTGTTCGTTATGCTACTGGTAAACAGTCCGATACTGGTGTAAGCAGCACTCATCAGAATTAATCCCAGGTAACCAGTCCAAACAGCGCCGTGGTCAATGGGACCGATATTCCAAATGGTGATGTAATACGGCAGCGTAAGCGCCAATGTA
Organism: uncultured Bacteroidales bacterium; assembly: GCA_964413185.1. GTDB lineage: Bacteria > Bacteroidota > Bacteroidia > Bacteroidales > Salinivirgaceae > Salinivirga. Next base: position 1,579 of record CAYPSX010000306.1, on the reverse strand, counting down.
ACGCCAATCAGAATAATGATTGATAAAAACTTGCCCATTACCACCTGCCAGTCGCTTACGGGCTTGGTTACGAGCATTTCAATGGTGCCGGAACGATTTTCTTCGGCCAACAGGCGCATGGTGAGCGCGGGAATAAAGAAGAAAAGCGTCCAGTAGGCCACATTAAAAAAGGACTGCATTGAAGCCTGACCAACAAAAAACACATCGCTTCCGTAGAGCCAGGTAAAAAATCCACTGAAGCCTAAAAATGCTACAATCATGATGTAGGCCATCAGTGAGTTGAAAAAAGCACTCAATTCACGTTTGGTTATAACCCATATTTGTCTCATATCGTAATTATTTTTAATTCATGGTTAATTGACGGAATACATCTTCCAGCTTGGTTTCAACCGGGGTAAGCATGGTGATGTACCAGTTATTTTTCACACAAAGGTCGAAAATGAGTTTGGCAGATGCCTGTCCCTCTTTGCTTTGCACCTCGAAAATGGTTTCTTCATCTTTTTGCAAGTCAACCATTTCAATTGTGTCGAGGGCTTTTAAGGCACTGTAGATTTCGTTATCATCGCCACCTTCAATTTTCACCAGGAGTATTTCGTTGCCTTGCGAGCGTTTGCGTAAATCTTCGGAAGAACCATCGGCCACAATTTTTCCTTTGTTGATGATCATGATACGATCGCAGGTTGCCTCAACTTCGGCCAAAATGTGCGAGCTGAGGATCACGGTTTTTTCACGCCCGATTTTCTTGATCAATTCGCGAATTTCCACAATTTGGTTTGGGTCGAGGCCCGTGGTGGGTTCATCAAGAATCAGCACTTCGGGGTCGTGAATTAACGCCTGAGCAAGACCTACGCGCTGTTTGTAACCTTTCGAAAGCTCCCCGATGTTTTTGTGCTTTTCGCCTTCGAGGCCGCACACCTGAACCATTTCGGCAATGCGCGCCGAAATTTTTTCTTTGGGCAGATTGTGCAAATTGGCCACAAACTTGAGGTAGTCTATTACCGGCATCTCTTCGTAAAGCGGGTTATGTTCAGGCAAATAGCCAATTCGCGATTTCACTAAATCAGGTTTTTCGGCGGTTGAATCGCCACCAATGCTGATATTTCCGTTATCCGGTGCGAGGGAGCAGGTTATTGCCCGCATTGTAGTTGTTTTTCCGGCGCCATTAGGCCCCAGAAAACCCAACACTTCGCCTGTACGCACCTTAAATGAGATATCGTCTACGGCCTTTTGCGGCCCGTAGGTTTTGGTAAGATTGTCTACAACAATATCCATAACTTAACGTAATTTTGACAGTTTTTTTATACAGTCAAGGGCGTTTCAGAAAAAATGCCAAATAAATGAACACTGCAAAATTGGCATAAACTTTAACACTTTTTAACGTTTGTGGGGCAAGGCATTGGGGAGGTTTTGGTGTTTATTAAAACGGCTAAAGCCGGGTTGGTTGCCATTTCATAAACCCCGGCATAAATGCCGGAGCTATTGATTTCGTTTCCAATTAACCATTTTTTCAGCAAAAATCGCCACAGTCAGAGCGCGAGGCATTTTTGTTGATTTGGTAGTAAATTTCAATTTTATTCCG
>CAYPSX010000305.1:0-3706 GCA_964413185.1 uncultured Bacteroidales bacterium | reverse complement strand
TAAATGACTGATGCGAATGAAAAGCATAACGAAGTTAGCGGACTTTATAGACAGACTCTCGTATGTTTTTCCCAAAAAGGAGAGTAAATTACAGCTCTCCTTTTTTTTATGCCTATAAATCACACATTTAAGAAAACGCTTATTTTCTCATTATGCACACCGGAAAAACATTCAAAAAAAACATCTTTACTATTTCAAAAATACCACAAATTAAACCCTGACAAAACTCATTGATTTTATCAAATTATGTTCGCACTTTTCTGATCAGAAATAAAATATGATATTATGTATAAAATTACAAAACACCCCATTTTAGATATTCCACAAGGTAAAGAAGTATATTTCACTTACAATGGTCAGGAAATTAAGGCAGAAGAAGGCAAAACCATAGCCGCGGCTCTACATCAGGCAGGTTTTCCCGTGCACAGCCACAGCTTAACCAACCGCAACCGCAGCCTCGAATGCGGAATTGGCAAATGCGGCGCTTGCGAAATGCTTGTTGATGGCGAAATACGCCGTATTTGCATCACTAAAGTTGATGATGTAAAAGAAGTTTCAGAAATTCCCAAAGATTATGAACCTTCGAAAACCGACTATCCCGATAAAAATCCTATTGAAGTACACAAAACCACCGTAGCCATTGTGGGCGCCGGGCCGGCGGGCTTAGCAGCAAGAGCAACGTTAAATGCACACAACATCGACAACCTTGTTATAGACAATAACGACACGATTGGCGGACAGTTTACCATGCAAACGCACCAGTTTTTCTTCTTCGAAAATGAGAAAAAATTTGGCGGCATGCGTGGTTTTGATATCCCTACAGAACTCACAATGGACAATAACGACGGTATTTTACTCAACTCAACCGTTTGGGATCTGCTGGATGGAAAACGCCTGGCTATTAAAAACATAAAAACCGACAAAATTTACTATGTTGATGCTGAGCATCTGATTATTGCAACCGGCGCCGTTCCCTTTATGCCATCATTCGAAAACGATGATTTACCGGGTGTTTACACGGCTGCCGTTGTACAAAAAATGATGAACAACGAACATACACTACTCGGAAAAAACATACTGACCGTAGGAGCCGGAAATATTGGTTATTTAACTTCATATCAGGCTGTTCAGGCCGGAGCCAATGTTAAAGCAATATTGGAAGCACAGCCCCACGAAGGCGGATTCCCGGTGCAAGCCAACCGCGTTCGTCGCCTGGGCATTCCCATCTATTTATCACACATTTTGGTAAAAGCCATTCCCAATGAAGACCACACCGGGATTATTGGCGCCGTAGTTGCTGAAGCTGAAAATTTCAAACCCGTACCGGGCACAGAACGCATAATTGAAGGCATCGATACCATTAACATCTGTACAGGTTTGGTGCAAGACGATGCCTTACTAATCAAGGGAAAAGAGGTATTTGGCCGCAACGTTCATGGCGCAGGCGATGCCATCCGCATTGGAGAAGGAACAAGTGCCGTGCTCCGTGGCAAGCAAGTTGCTTACGAAATTATGGAAGAAATGGGCACCCGCTACAATTATGATGAATACCTAAAACTATCTAAAGAATATATAGATTCGCAGCAACACCCGATAGAGGTAATTAAAGAACCAGAATTACCAACACAGGAACGAATGGCAAAACCATTCGTTATAGCCGACTGCACGTATGGCTTTGCCTGCAATCCATGCGCATTTGCCTGTCCGCACGATGCCATTACAAAAACATCGTCAAGCACAGTACCTGTAATTGATTTTGATAAATGTGTTGGCTGCATGCAATGCGTAACGTTATGCCCGGGACTGGCCATTTTTGGTTACAACCTCAAAAAAGACTGGCTATTCTTCCCGGTAGAGTATGATGTAGAAGAAGGCGCTGAAGTAGTTTTGGTGGATAACGATGGAAAAAAAGTAGGCGACGGTAAATTGGAAAAAGTCGTAAAAAAACCGAACAAAACCCATTTAGCAAGAATTAAGTCAAACGATCTTCACGGCCCTGCACTTGTTAAAGCTCGAGGATTTATCGTGAAAGAAAACTTTCCGGAAAGCGTTGATTTTTCGCCATCGTCCAACAACATTGAATCCAAAGAATTTATTTGTCATTGCGACGATGTAACCATGGAAGAGGTAATGAAAGTTATTGGCGACCGGAAATTCATTTCCGTCGATGAAATCAAACACACAACACGCCTGGGAATGGGTGCCTGTCGTGGCAAACGTTGCATCAAAAGATTAAAAACAGCGCTGGCCGGATCAGGCATTCAAATTGTTGGAGAAGCAACACCACGCGGCCCCATGTCGAACCAGGTTAGCATGGGCGAAATTTACCCCAATGACCTTCACGAAAAAATAATTCCCAATGTAAACGGCAACAAAGTAGAAACCATAGAAACAAATGTATTGGTAGCCGGAGGAGGAATTGGCGGCAGTGCATTGTTCCGTTACTTTGCAGAAGCCGGGGAAAATCCTGTTCTAATCAACTACGAACGAGGCTCTTCATGGCGCAACATTGCCGGTGGCCGACCGGTTTTCAGTGTACCTGAGCTGGCCGACATCGCTACGAACAATCGTAAAATATTTAAGGAGTTGCAGGGAATTTCAAACATCAACATGACAGACATCAACTATGTAACCCTTGCCCACGACAAAGCCACTTACGATGCACTGGAAGCCTCCAAAGCCTGGAGCGATGCCATGATGATTGAGCCCAAAGACTTCCCCAAATACATTGCACCCGGCTTTAGTCCGAGCGACGACAAATACATGGCAGCGCTGGTCACAAAAGACTGCTGGCAGGCAACCCCCGGATTAGTCATCGACCTGATACGAAAAATAGGCATTAAAAATGGCGGAACCATTCATGAAGATGCACGCCTGATTGATGTTGAAAAAACAGACAAAGGCTACTTTGCACTTGTAAAAACGCATGAAGGAAAATACGTTCGGTACAAAACCAAACATTTTGTAAATGCATTAGGCGGAGCAGCCGGCGAATTTGCAGATAAACTGGATATCGACACAGGATTATTCCCCGTTAAACACCAGGCCTTTATCACACGTCGCCTACCCAATTTGGGAATCAACGGGCAACCATTAAACATGGTCATTGACCGCCGCCACTACAAAGGTTTCACAGCCGTTTACGGACAACAACTTGCCGAAACCGGACAAATTATCGGTTGCGCATCACCAGCCATTGAAGCGTTGGAGACAGACAAAAATTTAAAAATTAACGATAAAGATTTCTTTGAAATTGTATCGGAAGTATTTGTAGATTGGCTCCCGGAGCTTTCATCAGTTGGCTTTCAGGCAGTTTGGTCAGGCTTTTACGTAGAACCCAAAATGATTATTGACCCGGCAAAAGGACTATTTGTTGGTTTGCGCGGACAAGGCTACATGTTGGGCATGTACCTGGCCAAACTTTATGTTGATGCCGTTACTGGCAAAGACGCACCAGACTACCTGAAACGACTGGCGCTTGAAGGCGACGGGCTTCAGGAAAAAGCATTCAAGTAAGCGAGGTAAAAATCACGAAATAATTTGTAATTCCCGGGGAGGTGTTTAAAAATAGAAACACCATTCCGAGAATCAAAAATTTTAAATTTAGTAATGCAGAATGTTGTATAACTTCTTCAGTTTTTGGTCTATATCTAGAGCCTGTCCATAAAGTCGGGGTGTCCAGTGAATAAATTCCATTTTCAAGGCT
>CAYPSX010000304.1:0-3726 GCA_964413185.1 uncultured Bacteroidales bacterium | reverse complement strand
TGAAAACGAATAATTTAATTTAGGATAATAAACATATGCATAATCTATTATAGTATCAGCTTTGTTCGTAATATTTGCAAACTTTGCCGAAGTAGAATTAAACAATATGGTTAAACTCAGGTTTACTTATTCAACAATACATCAACCAGCATATAAAAATGGATATAGTAACACAAACAGTACTCGGGGGAGCCGTAGGAGAAATGGTTCTCGGAAAAAAAGCCGGAAATAAAGCCATCATGTGGGGTGCTGTTGGAGGTTTGATTCCTGATCTCGATATATTAGTTACACCGTTTTACAGCGAGGTGGATGGACTTTTTGTTCACCGTGGCTTTAGTCATGCAATTATTTTTGCCTTCCTGTTGGCTCCACTGTTAGGTTGGCTCATTCATCAAATTCACAAGAAAAAAACGGATATTAAGCAACGTGAATGGACTATGCTCATTTTTTGGGCTGCCTTTACGCATCCGATACTCGACTATTTCACTACCTACGGAACAGGAGCTTTTCTGCCATTTTCCAATTATCGCGTAGAGTTTGGAACCATGGCCATTGTTGATATTTTTTACACGGTCCCATTTATTATTGTATTGCTTACTATACTTTTCATAAAGCGTACTTCGCCTGTAAGACGCAAACTCATTCCTGGACTGATTTTTCTTACATCGCTTTACCTGCTCGGAACTGTCGTAAATAAGGTGCATATTAATTCTGTATTTAAAAAAGCTTTTGCAGAACAAGAAATCACGTATAACCGATACAAAACAGCTCCTCTTCCACTCACCAACTTTTTGTGGATGGGCATGGCTGAAACCGATTCGGGATACTACATGGCGCTTTATTCAAACTTCGACAAACAAATACCTGCAGATTTTGAATTTATACCCCGAAATGAGTTCCTAATTGAAGACATTAAAGAAAACAAAGCGCTACAAAAGCTCATCAAATTTTCTAAAGGATATTATCATGTAAATAAAGATGAAAAAGGGCTTTACCTTGCCGACCTCCGCTTTGGTAAAATGGGCATAGGAGAAGATGCAGGTTTTGTATTCAAATTTTACATCCGGAACGAAAATGGCGAAATAAAAGTTGAACAATCCCAGGATTCGAGGAGCATTAAAGAAAATGCATTTTCAAAGTACCTGAATCGAATAAAAGGAAATACTTAATTTATGGCACCGGCAATGAAAACGAAATCGAACCCCGGAATTCAGAAAAATTCCGAACCGGTTTTATTGTAAAGCAACCTCAGAGTTTCCGAAATGATGCCGGAGGCATCAAACGTTTATAGAACATGGCAATGGAAACGGGAAATGATTCGGGTGTTAGCTGTGCAGCCTAGGCGTAGCCCAGTAGTCGAAGCTGGAATCGAACATTTTTACCGAAATTGAATAATTTGCTTTTTGCATGAATAAGTCACGGTATGGGTTTAAACATAATCAATGGGATGTCTTCTTATTTTCAGACAGGTAATTGAAACACACACGCCGTGACTATTGTACGGTAAATTATGTTCGACCCTTCCAGGGTCGTGTTCCGTCTGCGGTTCTTGTTTCTATAAATGTGTAATCCCTCCGGGAATAAGAGCGCCACGTTTGTTTTGCAATTTCCATATACACCGAAATGGCACATTATTAATTCTACTTTGACAGATTAAACCTTAAATTTAAATTTTCGGTTTTTTGCCCCGGATCCGCCAGTTGGATGAAGAAAGCAAAAAAACAACCCGTTCCCTTTTAAGTGGTTTTGCAGTTGCTAAGATGATCATTCTTTCCTCTTCACTCAAACTCAAACATCTTTATTGCAATCGTATTCAAAATCTGCTCCCCCATTTTCAGCGTCTTCTTTTCTTTCTAAAAAAATACACAATTGCAGTTCCGCTTAACAGCCCTACTACATCGAAAAAGAAATCAATTGGATTGAGCGTTCGCGATGGAACCCAATATTGATGACCTTCTTCGGCCATGGCGAAAAGCACTAACAGGAGAAAAACTTTCCAGTTTGGCTGGTAAGCAATACAAGCCATGATGGCAATAAATGCGTAAGCTACAAAATGCAGCAAATAATCGAGGCGGAAATCAACAAAATCGGTATCAACAGTTCTGCTTATTGTATCGTTTGGGATGGACGACACAATTAGGAAAGCTACCAGCATCAACCAAAAGATTATGCGCAATAATTTGACCGTGAAAAATTTCATGCAGCCAAGGTACTTCATTTTAGGGTAATCATAAAAAAAAACAGGTTGATTTTCTACCCATTTTGATGCCCGCAGAACAAGGCAACACGCTTTTTTAATTGAATGCATTTCGGTAAATTTGCAGCATGCAAAACACACTGGTAGTTATAGCCGGGCCAACCGCCATAGGGAAAACCGACCTGACCATTGAACTGGCAAAACACTTCAATACCGAAATTATTTCGGCAGACAGCCGCCAGGTTTTTAAAGAGCTTTCCATTGGCACCGCCGTACCGGAATCCCATCAACTGGCTGAAGTTCCGCACCATTTCATTCAACATAAAAGCATTCACGACAACTATAATGCTTCTGCTTATGAACACGAGGCGCACGAACGCATACAGCAGTTATTCAAAAAACACAACATCCTGTTTATGACCGGGGGCAGCGGCATGTACATTGAAGCAGTGTGCTCCGGAATTGACGACATGCCCGACATCAAACCCGAAATCAGAAAAAAAGCCACTGATTTACTGGAAACCGAAGGTAAAGAAGCATTACAAAAAATTTTAAAAGAGGTTGATCTGGATTATTACCACGAAACCGACATTCATAATACAGCCCGCCTCATTCGCGGCGTAGAAATGTACTGGCAAACCGGCAAACCGTTTTCATTATTTCGAAAACAAAAAAAACGCGAACGCAACTTCAACATTATTCGCATTGCACTCGATATGGACAGGGCCGAGCTTCACGAGCGCATCAACAAGCGGGTCGATATTATGATGGAATCAGGATTGCTGGATGAAGCAAAATCTGTTGAACAATTTCAACATCTCGTACCGTTAAAAACCGTTGGTTACCAGGAAATTTTCGATTACCTGAATAAAAAAACAACCCTCGAAAAAGCCATAGAACTCATCAAGCGCAACACCCGGCGATATGCGCGTAAACAATTATCGTGGTTCAGGCGTAACAAAGACACGCAATGGTTTCACCCCGACGAAAAAGAGCAAATAATATCATTCCTGAATAAATAGCTATGCCACACAGAACATCGGAATTCAACATACGGGTTTACGGACTGGTAATCAACGAAAAAGAAGAATTATTACTCACAGACGAGTACCGTTTAAATATGCGCATGACCAAATTTCCCGGCGGCGGACTCGAAAAAGGCGAAGGTACAATTGACTGCCTGCGCAGGGAATTTCGCGAAGAGCTGAATCAACCCGTCAAAAACATCAGGCATTTTTACACCACCGATTTTTACCAAAAAGGCTGGTTTTACGAAAATATGCAGCTTATTTCAATTTATTATAAAGCTGATTTGGAATATCCGCTGAAATTCGAGACCGCCTCTACCCCTTTTGATTTTTGTTTAGATGATGAAAATCCGCAAAGTTTCCGTTGGGCAAAAATCGACTTACTTGACCCTGACGATCTTACATTTCCCATTGATAAGCATGTCTTGAAAATGCTGAAGGAGGAGTTGGGCTAAAGCCCGCAAACCTCCCGAAACATCATACCCGGCCATAAATGACCGG
>CAYPSX010000303.1:0-3772 GCA_964413185.1 uncultured Bacteroidales bacterium | reverse complement strand
GCAAAGAGTATAGAAAAAGTTGATTGGATTTTGGTTGGGGGGAGTTTATTGTTCAACGATTTTGATCAATTTTTGGGATTAGTTAAGCAAAAAACAAATTTACCTGTGGTTATATTTCCCGGCAATGCCTTTCAAGTCAGTCATTCGGCAGATGCTTTTATGCTGCTGAGCCTGATTTCGGGCAGAAACCCTGACTTTTTGATTGGCCATCATGTTATGGCTGCACCTAAGCTAAAAAGCTTCGGGATTGATATTTTTTCTACCGGTTATATGCTTTTTGACTGTGGCAGAACGACTTCAGTTCAATATATGAGCAATACAGCTCCACTCCCGGTCGATAAGCCGGATATTGCTGTTGCCACGGCACTTGCCGGCCAAATGATCGGAATGTCGCAGTTGTATCTGGAGGCGGGGAGCGGTGCAGAGTTTTCTGTTCCTGATAAAATTATCAGTGATGTTAGTGCGCAAGTTAGTATTCCTGTAATTGTTGGTGGCGGTATTCGCAGCCCGGAACAAGCAATGGCCGCATGGAAATCCGGTGCGAATATGGTTGTTGTTGGTAATGCGACTGAACAAAATCCGGCATTAATTCATGAACTGGTTACCGCCCGATCAGCTCTTCAATAACGTTTCCTGTACTTCCATTTGGCGGAGCAATTTCTAAAAATTCTGATAATGTTACGGCTATGTCGCTGGTTTTAATCTCGCGATAAATTGTAAGGCGTGGCATTTTCCAGCCATACCAAATTAAAGGTATGTGCACATCGTAGTTGTAGCCGGAGTTTTGAAGAACTTTTTTATCGGTTTTTTCTATCCATCCCGGCTCCAGGTTAATGATAACGTCTCCAGACCGCTGTTGATGAAAACTATTTTGCATCAGGTAGTTGGTTCCTGATGCAAAACTACTTCTTTGCATTATGGTTGCCGGCATAGCGTGCGAAATGCCTGAAAATTGAATCAGAAAGCGGGCTACACGTTCCTGCATTTCGTACAAATCAACCTTGGCGTCTTCAATAAGCCGATGGTTCAGATAAATTTGTTTGGCATTGTAGCTTTGAATCCATTTTCCTTTGCCGTATATAATGTTGAGGTAGCTTTTCAGTACGGCCAGCATTTTTTTGTGGTTGAATTCCCCGGCTGGTATTCCTTTGTTTTTCAAATATTCGGGGCTGTAGCCGGTTCCACGGTCAGCAGTGAGCAGGAAAAGCACATTTTCTTTACCTATGCTATTGTCCAGAAATCCAAGAAAATGTTTTATATCGCGGTCGAGCCTGTGATAGGTATCGGCAATTTCTTTTGACATGGGGCCGTGCTTCTCATTGATGTGCCCCGATGCATTGAATCCTACAATCAGTATATCTGTAGCATTATCGCCGCCCAGGTTTTCGTTTACTATGGTTGAAATGGCAAAATCTTTTGTGAGTGTATTGCCAAATGGTGTACGCTTTAGTACTCTGTAATTATTTGTAATTCTTTTTAGGTTGATGAGGTTGTGCATGAAACTTTTTACGGTAAACTTTCCTGAATCTTCCACTTCTTTTTCGGGCTGAAGTGGTATCCATTTGCGGTCTAAGTAAATGTCTGCCAATTTTTTATTATTGAAGTCATTGACCCATTTTTGCAGACTGTCGCGATAAAAGTCTGATGTAACCCAATGGCCTGTTGTGTGGTCCATCCAATAGGCGCCATCGGCAGTGTGCCCGCCGGCCATTGCAGCCACATCGCCATCCATGGCAATGGAGAATATTTTTGAACGGCTGTTGTTTGAAAGGCATAGCTCATCTGAGAAAAATGATGTGCGTAAATGCTTTGGCGAAAAGTTTAAACCCTGTGCATCCGCGCCAACAGACTGTGTTTTGTCATCTTTCCCCGCGTTTATAATTTGGTTGTTTACACGGGAAATCCATTGGTCTGCAACTACCCCATGACTTGCGGGTTCCGCGCCCGACAGTATTGTTACATAACCGGGGATTCTTTGTGTAAGCAAATAATTGTGTTTTGTGTTTTTGCAAACTGTACCTTCATTAATCAGCTTGGTAAAACCATCTTCTGAAAAATTTTCACTAAAACGGTACAAATAGTCATACCGCATTTGATCAACAACGGCAATAACAATTAATTTGGGTTTATCTCCGGCTACACTGGGAACGGATTGGGCTGTTGCCACGTTGCTAATTATTAAAAACGAAATAACTATAAGAAAAAAACGCATAAGTGAATATTTTGTGTTTGGTTTCAATTATTAGAGTTTTATTACGGGCACTATTTAGATTCTGTCTATAAAGTGAAGTGTTTAGTTCAGAATGTTCGAGATCAAAGCCTGTCCCGCATTTTATCGGGAGCGTGTGAGAATTTAAAACCGCAGCATACATAGGGTATGTGAGGATTTTAAATTTGAGCAACAACGTGATGCATTGAGCATGTCGAAATGCAGATATCGGACATTATGGACAAACACTATTTAGACGTTGAAGCGGAAATGTATTACATCTCCGTCTTTTACTATGTATTCTTTACCTTCAATTGATATTTTTCCTGCTTCGCGACAAGCTTGCTCTGATCCTAGCGATATGTAATCGTTGTATTTGATGACTTCAGCTTTGATAAAACCTTTTTCAAAATCGGTATGAATAATGCCGGCAGCTTGCGGTGCTTTTGTGTTTTTGGGAAATGTCCAGGCCCGGGCTTCATCTTCGCCCGTTGTGAAAAAAGTTTCCAGGTCAAGAAGCTTGTAAGCAGCTTTAATCAGTTTGTTTACACCAGGTTCGGCAAGCCCCATATCTTCAAGGAACATTTGTCGCTCTTCATAGCTTTCCAGTTCTGCAATATCGGCTTCGGTTGCCGCAGCAATGGTTAGCACTTCGGCTTTTTCTCCTTTGATGGCTTCTTTTACTGCTTCAACATGCTTGTTGCCTGTTTTTACTTCTGAGTCTTTTACATTGCAAACGTAAAGCACGGGCTTGGTTGTAAGCAAATGCAGGTCTTTCATGAGTTCCTGTTCATTTTCATCTAGTGTAACAGCTCTTGCTGCTTGTCCGGACTCTAGTGTTTTTTTGTACCGGTTGAGAATGTCGAGTGTTTTTATTGCCACTTTGTCGGCACCGGCTTTCGCTTTTTTGGCAACTTTTTCAATGCGCGACTCAATTGTTTCCAGGTCTTTGAGCTGCAATTCCATGTCGATGGTTTCTTTGTCGCGCACGGGATCGATGGACCCGTCGACATGCGTAACATTGTCGTCCTCGAAGCAGCGCAATATGTGGATTATGGCATCGGTTTCGCGAATGTTGGCCAGGAATTTATTTCCAAGGCCTTCGCCTTTACTGGCGCCTTTTACGAGGCCTGCAATATCGACAAATTCTATAGTAGCCGGCACAACCTTAGCTGGTTTATCTATTTTTTCCAGCGCAATTAATCGTTCCTCGGGCACATTAATTACACCTACATTTGGCTCTATGGTGCAAAACGGATAATTGGCAGATTGTGCTCTTGCATTTGATAAACAATTGAAAAGCGTTGATTTTCCGACGTTCGGAAGACCAACAATTCCACATTGAAGTCCCATTGATTTTAGTTTTAAATTCTGGGCAAAAGTAATATTTATTATTTAGTGCTTGCCCGAAAAGTCCAATTTCTGCATTTCGACCTGCTCAATGTATCATGTCCAGTGAATAAACTCCATTTTCAAGGCTTTATTCGCAAGCCTTAAAATATTCAATAGTGCTCATGAGCTCCCTTTGGTCGGTTCGAAACTCAAAGTCGTTGAGTCCCGATT
>CAYPSX010000302.1:0-3873 GCA_964413185.1 uncultured Bacteroidales bacterium | reverse complement strand
GCGCAATCTGTAAAAGCGTGTAAATGCCCAGGCGGTTATCCAAAAATGGCGATGCAACCAATTCATTTTCCTGCTTAAATGAGGGCTCCCATGTCCAGGTCGACCCGGGTTCAAGTTTTTTGTCTTCGCTTACCTGCCAGGTTTTCTGACTGTTGTCGAAATAAACATGCGCGGTTTCTCCAAGTTCATTGCGAATGGTGCTGCCTTCGTTGGAGGCCGGGCTGCCAATGGGAATTAACTGGTTGTTGTAACCGGCTGTGAAGCCAACACTGTCCATGTGTGCCATTACAGCTTTGTTGGGCTCGCCAAATATCATTAAAAGGCAATCCTGATAGTCATCACCATAAAGTAGTTGGGGCTTTTGTGCCCAGTTTGCAGCGTTTTCATTGACGTATTCGATCAGAAAATCGCGCACCCGGAATTCTTCTCCCGAAGGTGCATGTATTTCGCAAAGTTGTTTGAGTAAGTCCATTTATAAAATCTCCGCTTTTATGTTTTGTAGCTTGTTTACCCGTTCGTTTACCTGTTCTATGTCGCGCAATCTTATGGAAAGATCAATTTCGCAACTAATTTGGAAATCCTGGCGGGCAACGGTTAAATTTTGGTCTTTTATAATGCGCATTACATTGTTCATGTCCGGGTATTCAAAATAAATCCGCAATATTTTTGTTTCTGTTTTTGTAATGATGTCTGCCTGTTCAATGGCATCTGCTGCTGCGGTGCGGTAGGCGTTAATCAGCCCGGGAATGCCCAGTTTTGTTCCGCCGAAATAGCGAATAACCACAATCATGATGTTCGTAAGATCGTACGATTGTATTTGCCCGAGAATGGGAGGTCCCGATGAGTTGGCAGGTTCTCCGTCATCGGATGCCCGGTACAGTTTTTTGTCGGAACCAATGCGAAAAGCGTAAACGTGGTGCCGGGCATCGTAATATTTTTTCTTTAAATGTTGCAGGTTTTCTTTGAATTCATCTTCGTTTACAATTGGGTAGGCGAAAGCATAAAATTTGCTCCCTTTATCTTTAAAAACACCTTTTGAAGGCTCTTTAATTGTACGGTACTTATCAAAATCACTCATAAAATCCTTCTATCTTTCCATTTCAGTTGACAAATTAAGGAGTTTTAGCCTAAATCGCTGAGCTTTTTAAGCAGTTTCATGCTTATGATGCGCAATTTTTTGCCTGTGAGCTCTATTATTTTATCGTTGTGAAACTCCTTCATAATGCGTATGGCACTTTCTGTAGACATTCCGGTAAACTCAGCCATGTCTTTTCGCGACAAATTCAAATCAAATTCGTTGGCCCGGTAAACATCTTCCGACAAATGTATAATGGCATCGGCGAGCCTTCCGTGCAATTGTTTCTGTGTAAGGCTGATGAGTTTCTCAAAATAGCTGTTTGCATTATTATTTATTTGTCGGATTATTGTATGGCCGATCGTATTTTCGTTGTGTAAAAACTCATGTAGCTCACTAAAGCTGATGGCTTTTACCCGGCATTGCGAAATAGCAGTCACCGAATAGGTGTAGTAATCTGTGTTGAACAAATTATGCAGCCCTGCAAAATCTCCCGGACGAATAATGCGTATTACAACATTTTTACTTTTATGCTCTATGTAAACTTTTGCATAACCATCTGTAATTTGCATGAGCTGATTGGCAATTGCGCCCTGCTTACACAAAGTTTCGCCGGCTTTGTAAGTAATGGTATTTTTATCATCAAATAAATGGTTTAGCATCGCTTCCCTTTTCTGTAAAACTTTTTTTCAAAGGTACAAAAAAAGCTTAATCCGGCCTGTATCATAACAAAAACTGATATAGCTCATTTTTGCAACTGTGGTAATCGTGTTTCATCACTGTATAACTCGTTGGTAATTATATGTATTTATAGAGATTTTTTTGTTTATTTGTATAGTAAATTATCGTGATGGCCGACAAGAAAAAAATATTGGTGGTAGATGATTCTTCAACATCGACTTTTCTGATGGAAAGCTTTTTTGAAGAAAATGGTTATGATGTTATTGTGGCGGAAGATGGTGTAAAAGCCTTGAAAAAACTCGACAAGGTAAAACCCGATGCCATTTTTCTGGATTTAATGATGCCTAAAAAATCGGGATTTGATGTTTTAGAAGAACTGAAAAAAAGAGAAGAAACCAACAAAGTACCAGTTATAATTATTAGTGCCAAAACCGAGCAGGAAGATATTCAAAGAGCCAAATCATTAGGCGCGGCTGAATATTTGTACAAACCAATTGATATTGAGTATGCGCTCAACCTGCTCCACAAGTACAAGATTTGATTTTTTACTGATTAGGGAAAATGGGAATAAACTCCGGTTTTGCGAAAAAGCAACAGAGTTTGTTCCCTTTTTTTATTGCTTTGGCATCTAAAATTAATACCCATCAAACGAAATGTTTTACCTGTTTTGTGCCTCGCAATCCCAGAAAAAAACTGAATTGTTTGAATGGAATAATATCGACCCCTGATTATACCTGAATTTAATAAAAAACCGGCTTCATTAACTTACCAGGAATTTATGAAACAGACAATTTCTTTGGAAGGAAATACATTCTGCAATCAAGGAGAAACAGGGGCATATATATCCCGTCAGGAATTCTGATTAATCCGGTAAATAATTCTTGCAAATATATCTAGTATTTTTAATTTTGTAGATGCTCCAAAATAACTACAAAAAACACTACTATGAATGAAGGATATGCGGGCAATAAAGGTCCGAAAATCAAATCTGATTGCTATGTTGAAGTGAAAGAAAAAACTTCGGGCGGCATCAACATAAATTTAAAAAGCAAAGTTGACAAGCTGTTTGGCGATGATATTCGTAGCGTAGCCACAAAAACGCTCGAAAAACTGGGCGTAAAACATTGCGATGTAAATATTGAAGATACCGGTGCGCTCGACTGGGTAATTGCGGCACGCATAGAAGCTGCCGTGAAACAATTCAGCGATACTGTTGAGGAGTTTTTGCCTGAGCTTAAATCATACAATCAGTATAAATCTTCTGCAGGGCGCGACCGCCTTTCCCGCCTGTATTTGCCGGGCAATAACCCAAAAATGATGCTCAATGCCGGTATTCATCATCCATATGGAATAATTCTTGACCTTGAAGATGCCGTGGCCCCGGCCAAAAAACACGAAGCACGTTTCATGGTGCGGAATGCACTGCGCAGCGTCAATTTTTACGGCGCAGAACGCATGGTGCGCATCAATCAGGGCGATATGGGAATCGATGATTTGAGCTTTGTTGTTCCGCATAATGTGCATCTCATTTTAATTCCAAAAGTTGAAGACCCCGCATATATTTGCCGCCTCGATAAGGAAGTACAAAGGTTACAAGCCAAAAATCAAGTTGAACAGCCTGTTTATTACATGCCCATCATTGAAAGTGCACTTGGCATAGAAAAAGCTTATGAAATTGCTACTGCGTGTCAGAATATTGTGGCTATGGCTATCGGGCTTGAAGATTATACGGCTGATATTGGCGTAAAGCGCACAAATACAGCCGAAGAGTCGTTGTATGCCCGCATGCGCCTGGTAAATGCGGCCAAAGCTGCCGGTATTCAGCCCATCGACTCGGTTTTTTCCGATGTGGGCGATATGGACGGCCTTTTTGAAAATGTACGCAAATCGAAACAACTCGGATTCGAAGGTATGGGGTGCATTCATCCGCGCCAGATTAAAGTTATTCACGATGGATTTGCACCGGAACCTAAAGAACTGGAGAAATCCATGAAAATAGTCGATGCTGCCATAAAAGCAGAAGCTAAAGGTTTGGGCGTAGTTTCGCTCGGAACAAAAATGATTGACCCGCCCGTTGTGAAACGCCATACAAAACAAATAGACCGTGCCGTGCGCAT
>CAYPSX010000301.1:0-3899 GCA_964413185.1 uncultured Bacteroidales bacterium | reverse complement strand
AACCAGTACTCTTGTTATTGTTGTCCATTTTGGCTCTCTTGTAGTTGCTACCAAGGCGAAGCCCCCAAGCGTTGGCACTATTTTTCTCCGATGAAGACCAAAAGTATCCGCGGATGTCAAGGTGGTAGAATTTCCCATGGTGGTAACGGTAGCCACCCAAAAGGGCCGAAAACCCACCTCTAACCTTCTGTTTTAAAGCCAGGTAAGCATGATTACCCTCGCCACCATAACTATTTAATAACGTTTCAACCTCTTTTTTCGAAGGCAAATGCCAGCCATCCGGACAGGCCCATTTGGCGGATTGCCAGTTATACAGGCGGCCATACTGGTCGCAGTTGCGGCTGTTGTCGTTGTAACACCAGCTTCCGCTACTGGTTTTATAATTCAGGTTCTCGGCCATCCATACCTGGTTGCCTATTTCAACGATGTTGTAGGTTTTACCGTCTCGTTTGTCGTATAGAACGTTGGGTAAATCAGGGGCTTTTTTGCTTTTTATTTCCACTTTGGCCGTGCGGTCTTTGTAAACGGTCACAAACTCGGTAATGGTTTCATCATTGCCCACTACTTTTATGCTGTGGTTGCCGGTGGGCTGCCGTGTAAGGCGATTGCCCTGGCTGTTGGCAGGCAGGTTGCCTTTATAATCGTCATCTACATAGAGTTTACCGCCAATATCCGTATTAATTACAATTTCGCCGTATTCTGCTTTTACATCGCCCACAACAAGCCCCCCGGAGGTTTGTGTGGTAGTAGTAGCCTGATTGCCGGTGGGTTTTACAAAATAAAAATTGCCCATGAGCGAGCTCCACTCCTGGGGCAACTGGCCTTCTGTACTGACCTGGTTCACGGCTATGCGGGTGTTTTTAAATACATCTTCTATATCCTGCGGTTTTTTCATTTGTTCAACCAGCATACTGGTGTACAGCCCGTTTTGTCCTGTGCCGTCAGAGGCCGTGGCACCGGGTTGGGTGGCATAACCAATAATGGAACCTTTGGCGGTTTGGTCTATTTTTTTGAAACCACGCTCACCACCACGTGCCCACGAACGAAAAGGATCGTTACGGCAGGCATCGAGCACCATAATATTCACGTTATCCTGGTTTTGCAGAAAAGCATCATTAACAAAATTAATGTTCAGCGCCTCAAACTTGGCCATGGTGCGGTTGTCCATTTTGGCATCAACGGGTATCAGGTAATTACTCCCCTGCACCTGAATGCCGTGGCCGGCATAGTAAAACAATGCTACATCGTAATTCTTTATTTTATTGGTAAACTCGGCTGTGGCTACCTGCATTTGCCGCAATGTAGCATTGGTGAACTTATCAACATCAAACCCCAGATTTTGTAAGGTTCGTGCCATTAAATTGGCATCGTTCACAGGATTTTTCAACGCTCCCCCATGCTGGTAAGCGGCATTTCCAATAACCAGGGCAAGGCGTTTTTCGGTGTTTTGGGCTGATGATAGGAACACAATTAGACTGAGTAGGATTATTGATACAAATCTTTTCATAAGTGCAAGTTTATAGCATTGTGTAATCAAATATCGGTAATTGCAGTTAATTAGGCAAATGAATGTCAATGTTTTTATCTTTATTGAAACGCTATCGGCGAACTAAGAATACGCGAAGTATGATTATCCGAAGTCTTTATTTCTCTAACTTCCTGGGCTGTATCAAGGTTGTTGGTTTTGAAAAAAATGAACTCTGTGCGCAATCCGTCAAAAGCCGCGCCCCAATATCTCTCAAACTTGGCGTTGAAGAAATGGACAAGAATTTTTTGGTTGTATATCAACTCGCCTTCTAAGGTGGTGTATGTGTCTGACGGGTTGGTTACCAGATAAATAAACAGCCCTTTGTCAAAATCCACCTCGATTTCTCCGAGATCAGGGTAGTTCATAGGATATTCGACCCGGTGTGAATTGATAAAATTATCCAGTTTTTTTATGGCTGTGTTGTATGAACTGTATTTACAACCGAGACTGTCCAGAAACACATCCAGGTAACTTTAAAACTTATTAAATGCGTTTTTTCGAGCTGCAATGAGGCTGTCATTCTCGAATATTTCATTGATTTCGAGTAAATCGTTCAGATTTTCTTTTGAAGGAATGATGGTTCCTTGCAGGAGATAAAAAGGTGTGTTATTTTTCATCATTGTTTATCTTTAATAATTTCTTTCAATATAAAGTCTGTTTGAAGCTCGTAGCTGTTGGGTTGTTTGAAAAAAATTTCATCCGTTTATAATTTTGGTTTTAGTTGCCGGATGGAGCTCGCCATTATGAACTAAGTTCCTGCCAAACAGGTTTCTCAGGCGTATTATAATCATGCCGGTGTATGACAAAATTTTTGTCATGGCTCGGTTCATTTGACCAAGTGTTTGCACAAAATAACAAAATTTATTGACTATCATATTTTAGATTAAGAATATATCACAACATACTTGTTTTTGGCATTTAATATTAAACCTTCATCACTCACATTCCATAAAATATCAACATCTTCGTCCAGAATTAAATCCAGTGCATCGAGTAATTTTGCATGGATGTTCCTGAATGAGCTATCGTTTTTCTGTATGTAAATTTGAACCCAAACTGTCTCTATCTTTTTGAACGTTTTTTGAAGAAAATGGAACTTGTTAAAAGCATCAAAATCAGTATCTGACTCAAAATCCAGTTCCTGCATTTGTAATCTTTTCGCATTTTTTAATGAGTACATAATATCGGCCGGATCAATACAGGCGAGTGCTGAATATCTGCCCAAATCGGTAAATGTTTTTATGAAGGTTGAAATCTTTTTTGTTGCCACATCAATCGACAAGTTATTTACGATGTAATGGGGCGTTTTTCTATCGGTTTTGTCGGTCAGGATAATCTCAATGATTCGCTTATTCACATGCGCGATCGTAATTTTATCAACCATTTCCGCACCCTTATCTTCCGGATCATAAATGATGTAGAGGATGAAAATATTTATGGAACTGTTTTCAATCAACTCCTCACTGGACATGAAATCAGCTTCATAGAAACCTTGACTTTTTAATTCGTTTACGAGCTTTTCTCCCCGGCTGCCAATGCCGGATATGATTGTTTTGAGTGTGCTCATATCTTATTTATTTCTATTAAGTCAATAATGTAAAATTGCGCCATGCGAATTATCGTTTGACACAAAAAAAGCATCGGGCATCGTCAAAGTATGACGTGCTGAAATGTTTTTTTGTCATAGTTTTATTGAAAGATAAATAGATACAGTTATCTTCTCAAGCTACTCATACTGCTCAAATCCCTTTTTATGTTTGTCTTTCATGATTTCTACCAACTTTTGCGGTTTCAGCACCTTCACATTTTCGCCATAGCTCAGCAGCTCCATAAAGAGGTCGTAAGTGAGATAAACTTTCAATCCTAAAACAATTTCATCGTTGGTTTCTTTAATTGTATGCTGGGAGTGATGCAGTGGCAGGGCTTGTATGTATCTTCCCTGGATTTTTGTACATGAAAGCTCAATATTTGATGGTTTTTCAGCATTGGGTGATACAATGCCATAGCAGTCTTTGTAGCGCTGGGTAATTTCATCTTTTGGTTTTGGATTAAAACGTTTTTTGGTGTACTCAAACCCCTGAATACGGTCTAAACCAAAGCTTTTTATGTGGCCGTCTTTGTGGTCTTTGCCAATGATATACCAGCGGTAGCGAAATTCTTTGAGTAAATAGGGATCAATGTGCCGCATTTCCGGTTCTTCCTGGTAAAACTTTTGATACAAAAACTTAATCTCCAAATTCCCCTGAATGGCATGCAACAGCCCGGAGAAATTGCTTGTGCCTTGTGGACGGCGTTGTTCAAACTGAATGTCTTTTGATACATTTTCTTTGATGTTCAGGGCATTGAAAGTATCAAAAGCTTCAAACAGGCG
>CAYPSX010000300.1:0-3959 GCA_964413185.1 uncultured Bacteroidales bacterium | reverse complement strand
ACAACGAGTTATATAAATCAATTCTGTTTTACCCATCACACGTTCGCCGATAATTCCTTTTGTAATCCTATTTTGCGATACATCGCGGCGATATTCCATTTTTGATCAATTTTTCTACCATAATATCGCCTCTAACGAGGCTTAGTTTATTTCGGAAAGCACCAATAGGTGCGAAATTATGGTAGAAATAGCATTATGACATAACGTTCGAGCGCCGTCAGGTGCGACATTATTTCATCATCCAATGGATTATATATTAGTTATTTACCCAACTGCGAAACATCAGTTAATAACCTATAAGAAACCGGGGAAATAGCGGCAATATATGCGTTCTGGGTGGATATCCCGCACCAACCTGACCCCACCTCCGGGAGCCGGAATTAAGTGTTTTTGTAATGAAAAAACCATGACATTCCGGCGGATGCTGACCCTTGTGTTCGTTCAATAAGGTCTTACATATTTTCATTCATCCCTCAGCGCATATACAGGATTACGCGATGCAGCGCGCCAGGTTTGCCAGGTTACTGTAATGACCGCAACAGCCAGCGTAATAATCAATGCCGGCAGAAATAGCCAGATATTCATGGAGATTCTGTGGGCAAAACCCTGAAGCCACCGCTCCATTAGAAACCAGCCGATGGGTGCAGCTATCGCAAATGAAGCCAGTATCCATACAACAAATTGCTTATTTAGCAGCCATATCAAAGACTTTGGTTCTGCTCCATTCACTTTTCTGATGCCCACTTCTTTGGTCTTTTTCTGCATAATGACCGATGCCAGGTTGAACAATCCCATCAGGGCAATAAGCATGCTGATGAGTGCAAAAAATTGCAACAGGTTATTTTTGCGTTGATCATCAACATAGAGCGATGCCACGCGGTCGCTGAGAAACTCGAAATGAAAATCAGCCTCGGGAATTATTTTTTCCCAAACCGAACGAACCTGCGCAATTGTTTCGGTTTGATTTTGCCGGCCGATTTTTAAATGTAACACACCATCACCCTGTGCTCCAGGCAAAAAAGCAATGGGTTCGTCTGCATTGTGCAGGGAATGAAAATGCAGGTTGTCCAACAAGCCAATCGCTTTAATACCATCAAGTTGCATAGAGTCTAACCTGCCGGAGAGCCCGCAGTAATTGTAGCATGCCTCGTTCAAAATAACTGTGTTGGGTCTCCGAAAATCCAGCTTTTCACTAAAGTTTCGGCCTCGGCTGAGGTTCATTTCCATCAATGGTATGTAATCTTCATCGATATTCATTACCTTGACAATCCGCGCCATCTGCTTTTGCCCCTTTTCAATCTGAAAATGTACTGTACCTAAAATATCGCCCGGTGCCTTCGATGCAAAAGCTGCTGAATGAACACCCGGCACGGCTTTTAATTCTGATTTGAGCGTTTTAATTTTTGAGGCTGAAGGCCTTACATTGTTGATTCGCAGCAAAAGCACATTTTTATCATTAAAGCCCTTGTCCTGGTTGAGCATATAATTCAATTGCCGGGTTGTAACAATGGCACCTGCAAAAAGAACAATAACCAGGGCAAATTGCAGTATAACAGACAGTTTGCCCCGAAATGCTCCTTTCATCTTTGTAAAGCCAACAGGCACATTCTGCAAAAGACGAATGGCCTTTTGGCGAAATTGCTGCAAAAAAGCCACAGTAGCAGCCAGTAAGCTGAGCCCGATGGTTACGCCTATACCTGCTGCCAGCACAACTTCCCGGTTCAATGCAACCCAATCCGGTCGGAGCCAGTGATCTACAAAAGGATATATCATTGTGAGGACAACAGCCGCTAAAACGCTTGCCGTAAATATTAAGACGAAAGCATTGAAACTAAATTGCAAAAACATTTGCCATTCAGATGCGCCCAGTAATTTTCGTATGCCCAAATCGGTTGTGTGGGCTATGTTTTTCGAAATCAATAGGTTTGCGTAGTTCAAAACGGCAATAAGAATAATAAAAAGAGCCGTTAATACGAGGAGGTATGTGTACAATAAATTTCCTTTGGGATAATCGTAACTCATGTGCGGCGAAAAATGCAAATCACTTACAGGAATGGCCAAAGGCTCAAACGTGGCGTGTATGGCGTCGCCAAAACCGGCCATATATTTTTCATAAAAGCCATTGAAATTTTCTGTAATATCTTCGATTTGTGCTCCTTTTTCCAGCAAAATAAAATGAAAAGCCGATGGCATCCAATATAGTTCGGAAAGGCTTGGGCCTGAAAGATTCGACTTGTCATAGGCATTTTTATTGAGCGAAAACAAGGCAGTGAACTGATGATGCGTGTTCGATGGCATATCGGCAATAACCCCGGCCACAGTAACCTGATGATTATTAAACTGTAAAGTCTGACCTACCGGATTGGTTTTACCGAATATTTTTTCACTCAACGATAGATCGATAACAATTTGGCGTGGTACCTGCAGTGCATTTGCGGGCTCACCGTAGATGAACCGTAGATCGAAAAAATCAAACACCGCCGGGTCGGCAGAATAGGCCTCTTTGACCCGAAACTTGCTGGTGTCGGTATTCAGCACAATGGCTTTTTTGAAAGGGAATAACCTCGTGTAGTTTTTTACCTCCGGAAAATAAGATTTCAGTGCAGGAGCCATTTCCGGGCCGATAACCGCATGAATTTTGGTTTCATCCGGGATGATAATTTTTCCGCTCATGCGGTAAATGCGGTCGGCATTTCGGTAGTGCGTATCATAACTCAGCTCATAGCCCACATAGCTAAAGATGCTAAACGCGGCCATAAACGCAATAGTCAGGCCCGCAAGATTGATCCAGGTTGAAATTCTCCGGTTGAAATTGTTTTTTATCGCTGTTTTGAGTTTGATGTATAGCATACCATTGGGTTTTATTTCAGGAATCCTCTTCGTTTATTTCTTTTGGCATTGGCGGCATGCACATTTCCGCCGCCCCAGGTGAGGCCGGAATTGCGTTGGCGAAAAGGTGAATTATTCATGTCCCAGCCGTTGGAACCTTTTTTATTGGCATGCGGTACTTCAACCTTTTTGCGCTCCCTTTTCTGACCATCGCCATAAATAATGCGCTTCATCTTCTCACGGTGTTGGTGACGATCAATAACAAAAAGCGGCAGGCACACCAAACCAAGCAGCACCAGACCCAAACCCAGGAAAAGGTCGTTCTGCGGAAATACGGCAATGATGCCTACGAGCCTGATGGCCAGTAGTAAGCCGCCTAAAATTCCTGATATGTAGATTAAAGGTTTCATCCAGCTACGTACGTTCATCTGTATATAATTTTGATTTTAAATCTTTGATCATTTTTTAACTATTGCTGTATTATGTCAACTTCTTTTCCGTATTTATGCTGAAAAATAGAGTTTTGTGTATAATTCGTAACAGTTACTTTTCCATATTTTGCATAAATACAGACATCCAAATCTGCAGGTACAAAAACAGTTGTGACCACATTTCTACGTGGGGTGCCGATAAAAGCCTTGGGATTAATGGTTTTATAATAGTTTTCATTAATATAACCAATCACGATAAAACCACCACCAAAAAACTTTCGGTTAACTTTATGCACATCGAAATAGGTGCGTAATAAATCACTGCTTTTGCGCTGAACATATTCCAACTGCCAGTAACGATTTGCATATTTTTCAGCAATATTTCCCGTTAGTGAGGTTAATTCTATTTCGGCATGAACGTTTAAACTATCGTTTGAGCTCTTCTTTATAATGATATCATTTTGCTTTGTAACAACAACTAATTTTGATGATGATTGAGCAACTGTCAGGCTATCGTTTATCAGATAATGGCGAAACAGAAAATTTCCTTCATTGGCTTTGGCGGTTAATCTTTGTCCTTCAAGTAAATTGGGGCATGCAAACAAAAGCAAAAAAACGCTTATTACTAATTTTTTAAATCGTCTCATTTACTCCTCCTTTATAATAATTTACAAATTTAAACTATTCGTATCTGAGCGA
>CAYPSX010000299.1:0-3971 GCA_964413185.1 uncultured Bacteroidales bacterium | reverse complement strand
CCATAAATGACCGGGCTATTGATGCATTGTTGAAACAGGCGAAAAGTCAGGGTGCTAGTTCGGTTGCAAAACGTAATAAAACTCGAAAATGTGGCTATCAACAAAATTACCTCGCGCTCTGACTAATATCTAAAACATTTCAATAATAAATTTCACATGGTGGTAAATTTTATTTCACTTTTGCTGCTATTTTAATAACTTGTGTTTTAATTTTTAAACCTCTTGAAAACAACATAAATTTGACATCGACCTAAAATTCAAAATTTCGCATAAAATCAACCTAAAAAATATCCACTATGAAACGTATAGCTATCGCATTTTTAACTGCAATAATATCAATAGCTGCCTTCGGGCAAACAGGAAATGCTCCCTTTGCACAGCAGTTAAAAAAACAAGAAAACACACTGGCCATTAAATCACAAAAGGCCAAATCAAACGAAACCATTATTTGGTACGAAAATTTTAGCGGCGAACGCTGGGCCGGCACCTCAGACAATGGTGAGCCAACCCCTGGAAATGCTCCTAACGGTTGGGAACTGCATGACTACACCGGGCAGGGTTATTTTTGGCGCTGGGACACTGTCGGCCCGCGCGGCACATTTACATCTCCCGGCAGTGGCGACGACTATTGCCAAAACCCACAAGTTCCACTCAAATCAAGTTCAGCCGAAAATGGCTTTTTAATGATGGAGGCAGGTTATTACAATACGCTGCCCGACTGCTCAAATACTATGAGCAACATGGATGCCGATGCGGAATTTACCATCCCGATAGATTTCACAAACTACGATGCTGTACATGTAGTCTTTGAACAATGGTCAAGATATTGCTGCGCATTTACTTCCGAATCAGATGCATGGCTGAAAATATCTACAGACAACGGCGAAAACTGGACCGCCATAAGCGTACACGACGCTCCAATTGCAGAAGGAACAAACAACGGCCATGTGAGCCGCTACGATGTTTCGGCCCTTGTGGCAGGCGAAAGTAATGTAACTTTTCGCATTCATCTACAAGGCTTAAGCCATTACCACTGGGAAATAGACGATATTCGCTTCGTTGTACCAATAGACTACGACATAGCACTAAACGACTATTGGAACCAATATATTGAAACATACAACCCGAACAACAACGACTTTCCGGCAGAACCAACCCGGGTATTTAAAGAAGGATACTACGAATATCCCTGGTTTGTTACACAAGACTTCACAGCCTTTAACGGAGCGCTGCACAACAATGGCAGCATGGAACTAACAAACGCCAGGCACAAAGTAGAAATTCTTAAAAACGGGCAGGTCGATGCCAGCTATGAGAGCACAGCTATTGATGAATTCTCATCTGGCGATCAGGACACCACAAACATTTCGCAAACCTGGGCTCCATCAGGAAAAGGAGAATATACTTTCGTGCATTATGCCACAGCCGATGAAACAGACGAAAGACCTGAAAATGACACCCTGAAACGTACAATGATTATTGGCGACAGCACATTATGCCCGGTAGATACAACAGTTATTTCAGGCTCCATTTCACCATCGGACTGGACTTTACATGTAGATGGCAGAGGCCTTGGCTTTAAAACAACATTACCCGACCCGGGACTCCACGGAGATGGAAACCGCATAGACAAATACATCGTGAATGGAATACGCACATACATTCCAAAACAAAACTCCGAAGTTTTGGGCATTATAGGCGCCGGACAAGCCAGTATTGTAGCTGAACTATACAAATACAGCGAGTTAAAAACCAGCTGGGAAGTGGTTATTACATCTACAACCCGCACGTTAACGCTTGATGACACCACTTCATTCATTTATATACCTTTTGTACACGACGGATCAAGTGAAATGTTGCTCGAAGGTGGTGATTATCTTGTAAATCTGGCTTTCTGGGGAACCTATCAAACCAATTCAAGCATTCTGAAAACATTTAGCATCGGAGAATCAAATACACAAAAATCATCACAGGAAAGCTGTGTTCTGGTTGACCCGAATGGCGCATCAGTAAGTTCTGTAGCAACATTGAGTGCACCTGTAATTGCTTTAGGTATGACATTCGACGATGCCTATCCAAATACAGAATACACAGCAACATTCAATGTTACTGATGGCACAAATACGCTGGAAAATGCAGAAATTCAAGTGGGAGGAAAAACAGCCCTGACAAATTCCAACGGAGCAGCCGTCGTTCAACTCGAGAATGGCACGTACACATACACCGCTGATAAAGAAGGGTTTGGAACCAGCTCCGGATCATTGACGATAACTGATGATGCCGCGACAGTTGATGTCACTATAAATCCAGAGTACGAAGTCATATTCAGCATAACTGACCAGGAAAATAATGCTGCAAAAAATGTTGATATTCACATTTCCGGTTCCACAATAACGACAAATACAAACGGAGAAGCCTCCATAATGTTGATTGACGGCACTTACAACTACACACTTACGAAGCTCGGATATACAGAAAAAACGGGCAGCGTAACCGTTAACGGAGCTGGAGCAACAGTAGAAGAAACCATAGAAGGATTAACTGCCACTATTACATTCAGTGTAACAGATGAAAACGCAAATCTGCTGCCCGATGCCGAAATTACAACAAACGCACAAACCATCACAACAGATGGAAGCGGCCTGGCAACCATTGACCTGAACTTTGGAACGTACGATTACAACATTTCAAAAGATGGATATGAAACTGTGGATGATATTCTTGGCGTTACAGGCGATGCAACCATAGAAATAACGCTTCACACCCTGTACACCATCAGCGTTACGGTAGAAGATGAATCTGCATCTGCAATTGCTGATGCAACAATAACGGTTAATGAGCAGGAAGCACTTACAAATACCGAAGGGCTGGCAGAACTGCAATTAATCAACGGAACTTACGAAATGATTGTTTCGAAAACAGGTTTTGTAAACGATACCAGTGAACTGGTTGTAGATGGAGACAACGTAACCACAACCGTTACATTGCTCAGCGGATATACCGTTACATTTGAAGTTTTTGCTGACGGGCAACCGGCAGAAAATGCAGCCATAACCATCAACAGCGCTACAATTTACACCGATGAAAGCGGCCTTGCCACCATTGATCTACTAAACGGCGAATATCCTTACACCGCATCATTTGGCAATTACAATGAATTGAGCGGCACAATAACCGTCGATGGCAGCGACCTCACAGAGAACATTGCCTTTACCGGCATTTATGAACCGGAAAGCAATCAGGTGCGCATCTACCCGAATCCATCATCAGGCATTTTCTATGTTGAATGCGAAGATGAAAGTGATATTCAGATAGTGAATTCTGCGGGTCAAATAGTTAAAACGGTTCATGTTGAGGGTAAAGAAAAAATCAACCTGACAGATGCAACGCAGGGCGTTTATTTTGTGGTATTTAAAACAGAAAACGAGAAATTCACAAAACGCATCATCATAACAAAATAACGACTTTTTGAAAAACTTGAAAAGCCCGGCTGCGTTTGTCGGGCTTTTTGTTTAAAGCCCATGCGGTGTCATATTGAAAATAGATCATAGATTTTGATAATGGATCGTGGATTTTAGATATTAGATAGATTGCTTACTCGTTTCATTTCGCCGATGGCAACTGTGCTTCGCTGATTTATTTCCCGCCGCGACGATTTTCGTTTCTTATTAATCGCTGCTACCGATATTTCATCCCTATCGGGATTTTTTATGAGACATAACGCCGTTAGGCGTGAAATATCGGTAGCCCGTTTAGCAACCCGAAACACCCAACTCCGTAGGAGTGGCATAAGAAACAGCGCAAATCAGCGTTTTATCCCAATAAAATCTAGCGCAAATCAGCCAAATCTGTCAAATCTGCGTTCCATAAATCGGAATTCCCAATAGAAACGTCCGGTCAAACTATTTTCCATCTTGTCCAATTTAATTATTTCAGAATTTGGGCTAAAGCCCGCAAACGTTTCCCAAAAA
>CAYPSX010000298.1:0-3995 GCA_964413185.1 uncultured Bacteroidales bacterium | reverse complement strand
TCCTTGATTTTCAGAAAGGCCAAGCCTTGAACTTGAACTTTTCGAATCAAGCACTTAAAAAAAGGCAGTTTTCTGGTAGTTCTATGTAAACATGAATTAGTTTGTACAGGAACAACCGGCAAACTTGTTGAAAACATATTGAATAACGAGCAAACGGATAAAAGAGATGAACCGAGCCATGACTAAAAATAATACACATGCGAACATGATTATAACGAGCTCGCAAACAGCATGCAGCTTAGATTGGACATATCATGACGAGCTCCATCTGACCATTAAAATCAAAATTATAAACAGATGACATAATTTTAATCAAAAAATTGAAATCAGGTCCGCTGGGTGGCGATCAACAACTGGGAGCCATGATTTCGGAAAGCCAAATTGATATCCTCATTTTTTTCTGGGATCCTATGGAACAACAACCGCATGACGTGGATGTGAAAGCGCTATTGAGAATTGCAGTGCTATATAACATTACAACTGCGAGTAATCGTGCTACTGCCGACTTTATTATTTCTTCCAGATTATTCAATGAAACCTATAAACCCATGATAAAAGATTATAGCAAGTACATCATGAGAAACACTGAAAAATAAAAAAGCCATTGGAAAAGCTTTCACATGCTCCTTCCAATGGCTTATAGTTCTATTAATCAGAATTATAAAACAGGTTGAATTTTTATATCAATACGGCGATTTTGTTTTCGCCCCTCTGCTGTTTCATTGTTGGCTATGGGGTTGTTCTCTCCATGACCCACTGATGTTATCTTACTAATTCCTTTGTTGTCGGAATTTGCGTTTAGATATTGCGTAACCGCATCTGAGCGCTCCTGCGAAAGCTCTAAATTCGCCTTATCGCCACCAAAAGAATCGGTATATCCTTCGACAACCACATTGCTTTTGGGAAAAATCTTAATGGCATTTTGTACTTTAGTCAACAGATCGAAATTCACAGGTTTAATCTCCGATTTGCCCACATCAAAGCCAAAACCATGCATACGTATAACTATTTCGTCTCCGGAGCGAATAACTGTTGCCTCGGTATTGTCGAATATTAGATAAACGGCATCGAACTGGTCATCTAGTTTTCTTTGTTTTTCAATTTTGGCAGCAAGGGCGGCTTTTTCGTCCTCTAACGCCCTGGTTTGCTTTTTCATAGCATCGGTACGCCTGGCAATTGCATCATTAAACTCCTTGTTGAGCGCCGTATTTTGTCTTTTCAATAACGCAATAGTCGATTCCAGATGAAAAATTTCATTATCCTGTTCGCGCGTTTGAGCAGCAAGCCCTGCCTCACTTTTCTGCAACTTCTCAATATGCTTAACTATTTCTTGTGTAGGCTTTTCGATACCTTCATGTAATTGGGCTACAAATCCAAATTTTCCTGCAATTTGGATAAGGGGTGTTTCATATTTTAGAATTACATCTTCCATCTCCATATCTTTTTCCTCAATGTCTAAAATGGCTTTTCTGAGAAAAATGGCGTGTTTGGCTTCGTATTTAGCTTGTTTGGCCAAAATACGGGGAAAATCCATGTCGTAGCGGTCCGATTCGAGTTCTTTTTCGGTTTGTGCCAGCAACTGTTTTGACCGTTTCAGGGTTTTGGGTGCACTACGATCAACGTTCGCATCATCTGCTTTCTTGAGCAAGGCGCGGGTTTCGTCCAATAAATTGGTTTTTATGGAAGACAGTTCAGCTTTACGGTACTTTTCGATTGCTTCTGTGGAGTATTCGTACGAGTCGTCGCGGTCTCCTTTTTCCAATTCTTTTGCGGCATCATTAAAATCTTCTTCTGCTTCGAGCCACGTTTCTTTGGCAAAAACATCGGCGCCGGCCGATAAAGCATCGTGACGAGCATTAAGTGTATTAGCAAAAATAAGTTTGGCCGAAACACTAAATTTAGCAGCCCGGTTAAAATAATTTTCAGCTTCTCTGAGCGATGATTCTATTTTCTCTACGCCTTTTTTATCTGCATAATACTCTTCAGCATCTGTGTAATACTCAACCCCTTTATTGTATTCGTTGGGGACAAGCAGGTCGGCTTGCATGGCTTTCGCATTGAACATGGCCTGGTTGGCGTTCAAAAACAAAGCATTTTTTGATTGTTGGGCATAACTTAACGAGGTTATCATAAGTAATGACAGACTCCATAGTATTACAACCCCTGGTTTTCTTTTTTTAATTGTTTTCATAGTTATTAAATTTTAAATTTATGGATATTTCCATAACATAAAGGTACAGCAACACTGCCTGTAAACTGTTACACAACTATGTGTATTAGTTACATAATTCACACATTGCATATTAACAAAAAAGTGAGGATTTCGCTAAATGCGAAGTCCTCACCAGGAAATACTTTGACTCTAAATCATCCAGTTATTGGAGTTTTCTTATGCGCACTTATGGTTCTACGACAGTATTACCGTCGAGAACAACAGCACTTTGCGCTAAAGCTCTTCCGTTAAATGATGCTCCTGTTTGAAAAGTAATACCTGTCATCGACAAAATAACACCTTCAAAATGGGAGTTCGCTCCAAAAGAAGCTTCACCTGCAACCTGCCAGAAAATGTTCTGAGCCTGGGCGCCTCCTTCAAGAATTACGTTTACATCGGCACTTATATTCAAGTCTCCTGAAATCTGGAAAATCCAAACATCGTCTGCTCCACCGGAAACAGTAACATCCGTTGGTATTGTAACCGTGCTTGTCCATTTATACAATCCCTGGTTAAGCGTTTTGCCACCCAGATTCCCGGTTCCCAGTTCAAGATAATTAGGCGTTGGGCGTCCTGCAGCATCGTTATAGGCTGTTATCATATTTTCGACTGCCGTAGTCAGGTTTATTGGCGTTGGATCTGCCATATCGGATGCAAATACCTGACCGGTAACTTGTGCAGAAGTTGCATAACCGGTAAAATTTGTTAACGATAATCCGGTTATGTAAGATGTAGCAGCCGGACTTAATCCCAAATCTCCTGTAATAGTGGAAGTAGGATTGTTATTGATTGCTGTTTTAGCCAGAATTACATAATTTCCGGCGGCTCCAAGACCCACTGCAGAAATGCCTGCTGATGTGCTTCCGGTTGTAAAACTCCATTCTTTATTTGTAGCCAGTGAAACCCCTATCTGACTTTCTGCTCCGGTAGATACCATGGCAGTGTAAACAGTACCTCCTGTTAAGATATCTGTTGGAGTAAAGATTGCGATGTTTCCTGAATAAGAAACACTTCCGTCAACCATCTCATTATCAACTTTTAATGTGAAAGATGATGTGTTGATTGTTGAAGCTTCCATTGCTTCGCTGAATGTAACAGTAATTCTTTTATTAAGAACTACATTTGTGGCATCCGCTGCCGGATCGGTGGAAAGCACCGTAGGGGCAGTACTGTCATCGTTGTAGTTGTCATCGGCGTCGTCATCGTCATTACAACCCGGCAATAACATAGCAAATAACATTGCTAAAATCGGAATAAATTTTAATAGTTTCATTTTTTTCTTTTTAAGTTAAAAGATTATTTTGCTGACATAAAGGTACGGCTACAATGCCTGGCAACTGTTACATAACTATGGGCAATTGTTACATCATTCACAGATTGCATGTTAGCGAAGAAGTGAGAGTTTCGCTAAAAGTGCAGCCCTCACTAAAGTTCTGCGGAACTAATTCTATTTTATTCGATACACGTTCGCCGATAATTCCTTTAATACTAATAATTTGCGATACGTCGCGGCGATATTCCATTTTTAATCAATCATTCTACCATAATTTCAGCCCTACGGGCTTTATTCAATTCGAAATTCCTGTATTGAAAATCGACTCAAAACTTTGCATTTAAACCACATTGAAGTTCGACTCCTCCGGAGTCGCTTTTCGTGTGCAATTGCTTTTTTATAAACGTTCAAACCCTCCGGGTTTGTGTTTCCGTTTGCGTTTTACCGTTCTATAAACGTAAGCCTTCGGCCTGCGACGTATTGTAGCGGCGTTGATTCCGCCATATCTTT
>CAYPSX010000297.1:0-4007 GCA_964413185.1 uncultured Bacteroidales bacterium | reverse complement strand
TGCTTTGCATATATCTCTGTAAAATAAGTTATTATCAAGTGCGAAACATTAGTAAATAATAAATAACAGAAATAAAATGAATAAAATATTGACATTAGTTCTATTGTTTTTGAGCTTATTTACAATGGCTCAAGAATCAAATCCTCAACCAATTGAGGTGGCAACATTAGGAGTTTTTCATTTCAATTTTCCAAACTTAGACTCTGAGCAAATTAAGAAGACAGATCAAATTGATGTATTAGAGGATAAATATCAGGTAGAAATCAAACAGATTGTTGAAAAACTTGCAAAGTTTAAACCCACCATCATAGTAATTGAGGCTCGGCCCCAAAAACAGACCTTGATGGATTCTATGTATAATCTTTACCTGCAGGGTAAACATGAATTAGTTAGGAAAGAGGAAGAACAGATTGGGTTTAGGCTGGCAAAAATGATGGGAATAAAAACGTTGTATTGTTGATGAATGGGGCGATTTTGATGCAAGGATCGAGAAACTTATTTCGGGTAACGACACTTTAGAATATAACAAATTTGAAAACTATTATAAAAACAGTATGGGGAAAGCTTCTGGTTCCGAAAAAATATTTAAAACGCAAGGGATTTTGGCAGAACTTAAGCATTTAAATGATCCTGAAAACATTAAAAAGTCTTTAGGAAGTTACTTGACAGAACCTTTTAAGTATGAAAGCCAAAAAGGCGATTTTATGGGGGTTAAGTTTGAGACAGGCAGATGGTTTAGTCGAAACTTAAAAATTTTCAGAAATATACAAAGAATACACGTAGAGCCTTCTGATAAAATTTTGGTGATTTTTGGTGCAGGACATCTGAATCTGTTAAATATATTCTTCGATTCTTCTCCTGAATATAAACTTGTAAAAACTAATGACTTTTTAGAATAAACAACTACCAATATTTTGTATAAGTATTGGCAGGTGCTCCCTGCGATCGGAATTTTGTTGAATTAATAAAAAATAGTGCCTATGATTATTATGGAGAAACGTTCTTTAAAATTAATTTTAAACCAATAATTTGCATCAATTTAAAAAACACCCCTTCGCAAATGAGCAACACATTGAGAAAATTAATTTTGGATACTATCAACACAGGCAACAAGCTGCTGAGAAAGGGTATAATTTTCTATGGTATGGAAATATCCCCGGAGCAATTGCATGAATACAATACAAAACTACGGCAGTTAAAAAGTTACTGTTACCGGAATAGTCAGTATTCCGTTTTTCCTGATATTGATATTTTGGATTTTGAGGATTTAGAAAAACAGGAATTTGAACAGCCGCCGGGTTTCTGGAAAAGATGGCTAACCGCATATTGGACAGGCGATATTGTAGTGTCGAGGCAAACAACCATAAAAACTTATATTCGGCAAACAAACATGCAATTAGATATGTACATGAACAAGCATGTAAGGTAATTAATGGTAATTTCCATAGCTTTTTGTTTCCCGACAGCTCTCCCCTCGCTGGTTCGCGATTCCATCGCGGAGCCGATTGGAAATGCAATAAAATAAAAAATACACGATAACAGCAAACCCTATTTTATACCATTGTATATTAAACTGCGCATTTAAAAAATAATCCTTTCTACTCAACACTCCCCCTTACTCATCCGTAATCTTTACCAGCACATCGCGATAAGCGCTGAACAGCTTGGAGCGCGAAACCATGCCGATGTATTTGCCGTTTTCCACAACCGGAAGGTTCCATGCGCGGGCACGGTTAAATTTTTGTACAATCTCGTTCATGGTGTCTTTTTCTTCAATAATATCGGGCGGTGTGCTCATTAAATGCCATACAGGCATGGTGTAGGCGTCTTTTTTAAACATAATGCGCCGCACCTTATCAAGATAAATAAGCCCGACAAGATGATTGTCCTGGTCAACAACCGGGAAAATGTTGCGCTTCGAGTGGGCGATAATCTCCACCAGATCACCCAGGGTTTTGTCGAGGCGAATGGTCGATAAGTTGGTTTCCAAAATGCGTTTCCGGTCAAGGAAATGCAGCACAGCTTTGTCTTTGTGGTGCGTGATGAGTTCGCCGCGGTGGCCGAGCTGGTACGTGATAATGGAGTAAGGCGACAGCTTTTTGGCTGTAATGTACGAAATGGTCGTGGTGAGCATGAGCGGCACAATAAGTTCGTAGCCGCGCGTGATTTCGGCAATGAGGAAAATGCCCGTGAGCGGCGCGTGCAAAACACCCCCGAGCACAGAAGCCATGCCCACCAGCGTAAAGTTCGATGTGGAAAGTTCAATGAGGCCTGTCTGGTTCAGTCCAAAGGCAAAAAGAAAACCCAGAATGGCACCGGTGAACAGCGACGGCGCAAAAATACCGCCAATTCCACCGCTGCGGATAGTAGTTACCGTGGCTATAACCTTTAGAAAAACAAGCATGAGCAGGAAAACCATCAATCCATAGTTATTCAGGGTTAGTCCAATGAGGTTTTCGCTGGCTAGTTCGGTCAAATTGCCGGCAATGAGCGATTTAATTGTCCGAAAACCCTCGCCCCATAACGGCGGAAACGAAATAATGAGCAATCCGAGCGTTAGTCCGCCAAAAACTTTGGCGGCTATTTTGTTCTGGAAACGGTCGAATTGTTTTTCGAGGTAAATAAACGTTCGTGTGAAATAGTGACTTACAAGGCCGCCAATTACAGCCAGCAACAGGTACCACGGCAGATCTGCCATGGTAAATTGATGCAAAATATCGAAATGCAACGGAATTTCGTTCGGGTAAAATGCCCAGGTGGTCAACGCACCCGTAACCGATGCAATGAGCAATGGAATGAGTGAAAAGCGGTTCAAATCGAGCAACAGCACTTCGAACGAAAACACAATGCCCGCAATGGGCGTGTTAAAAATAGCCGCGATAGCTCCGGATGCCCCGCACGCCAGCAAAAGCGTCACCTCTTTGTACCGCAGCCTGAAGCGGCGCGCCAGGTTGCTGCCAATGGATGCGCCCGAAGAAATAATGGGCGACTCAAGTCCAATGGAACCGCCAAATCCGGCAGTAATGATGGCGCCAATTACCGATGAATAGATTTTATGCCCGGGCACATGGCTGTTTTGTTTCGATATGGCATAGAGTAAACTGGTTATGTTGTGCCGGGTCTGATCGTGAAATACATATTTACGAAAAATAGCCAGTAAAATAATGCCCGACACCGGGTAAACAAAAAGCAAATAGAATGAATTTCGCTGCCACACCGTTCCGGTCAGATACTCCTGCAGCTCAAACACCGCGGTTTTCAGTATCAATGCAGTTATGCCCGCACCAATACCTGCCAGCGCACTCAAAACCAAAATAAAAGAGCGTGTGTGCCGCTTCTCAGCCAGGAGCCTTTTTATGGAGTAAATGAACTTCAATGCATTTTCTTTTTCATTCAAATTACAATGAAAATTCCTGTATGCCAAAAAAATAAATTTGACTTCCCCTTCTTATTGTTGTATCTTAAGATGCGTTGTTTGTTATGTTTTATTTTGATATGGCAGGTGAAGTATGAATTGCACAGGAGGAATTTGGTTTAGTGGCGGAGTGTTGGTTGTTGAATATCTAATCCTCACAAAGTAATTTTATGGCTAAAATTATATACTAACTAAATTAAAGGAGGATTTATTATGAGTAATTATTATTGCCCAATGTGCAATGCCAGCCTTGTTGTAGACAATAACCTGGTGCTTGCGGTAAAAAGCGAAGACAATAAAAAAGGAATTGTTTTCTTAAACCCTGAAGTTGGAAATTATGACATTAAAACCAACCCCGAATTTAAAGTAGAGCAGGGAAAGGAATACGAATTTTTTTGTCCTGCCTGCCATTTTAACCTGAATGATGATGAAAAAGGCCATCTGGTTAAAGTTTTTATGGTTGATGGTGATAAAGAATTCGAAGTTTATTTTTCTAATTTGGGCGGAGAAAAAGCCACGTATCAAGTTGACAAACGCGACAAGCATGCTGTAATAGCCGGAATCAACAAAGCCAGATACGAAAAATATTTCG
>CAYPSX010000296.1:0-4077 GCA_964413185.1 uncultured Bacteroidales bacterium | reverse complement strand
TCAGATAAAGACATAAGGGCTTTCTTTTTAGGGGGAAGCCTTTTTATTTTTAAAAACATGTTGTATAATACATCCTTGTAGAACTAAAACCTGATGTACAGCATATTTAAAAGCCGTAAAATGGTTCACGGTTTGTTTTACTATATGCAAAACTGATAAAAATGACCATAACCGCCATTTCCGAAATCATCAAAGGCAAAATTGCCACATATCCGAAAAACAAAACAAAATACGACTTCTGTTTTGCATCAGACTTAATGAGCGATGTGCTGCGAATCGATTCCGAAAACCTAATATTATTAACCGGACTGGCCAACATGCAATCGGTACGCACCGCCGAAATGGCCGATATTAGCTGTATAATTTTGGCTCGTGGGAAACAAGCGACGAAAGAGATGCTTGAGCTGGCCGGTGAAAATTATATCACGATAATAGAATCGCCATTTTCGATGTTTCATATTGCAGGATTGCTATATAAAAACGAGATTCAACCTCTGTTCTAAAATGAAAATCGATTTTACCATATCAGGAGGTGATTTTTCTAAAGCAGGCGTGGCTTCCAGCGAAGTCAAAAAAATGCTGAAAAAAATCAATGTCGACCCGAAAATCATTAAGCGTGTGGTAGTTGCACTATATGAAGGCGAAGTAAATGTTTGCGCTCATGCCTACAAAGGCAAAATATCCGTTGATATTGATAACAAAAGAATTAAAATTGACATTGTAGATCAGGGACCCGGCATAAAGGACATTGACGAGGCTATGCTCGAAGGCTATTCAACAGCCAGCGAAGCGGTTCGCGAAATGGGTTTTGGAGCAGGAATGGGGCTTCCGAACATGAAAAAGAATGCCGATGAAATGTTCATTGAAAGTATTGTAGACGAAGGAACATCTGTTACCATTATCAACCAACTGAATTAGTAACTATGGAAGCACAATTTTTTCATCATGCACTAAAAATAAACCACGATATTTGCTACGGATGTACGCACTGCATGACTGTGTGCCCTACAGAAGCCATTCGGGTAAAAAATGGCAAGGCATTTATCTATGAACACAAATGTATTGATTGTGGCATGTGCATGAAAGCCTGTCCGGTAGATGCCATTCAGGTTGAGCAGGACGATTTCAACACTATTTTTAATTACAAACATCGCGTAGCACTTTATCCAAGTGTACTTACCGGGCAGTTTCCTTCGAAATACTATGCTTCTCAAATAGCATCGGTTTTACTTGACCTGGGATTTACGCATGCTTTTGAAGTAGAACACGGGGCTGATCTGTTAAAACAGGAAATCCCAAAATATCAGCTAGAAAGTGAATACAGGCCGGTAATTTCATCGTTTTGCCCGGCAATAATCCGTTTAATCCAGGTAAAATTTCCTTCCCTGGCCAACAATATAATGCAACTAAAACCGCCATTGGATATTGCGGCGCTTTTCTACCGTAAACACCTGATGGATCAGGGGTTAAAAGACAAAGATATCGGCATTTTCTACATTACTCCATGCGCAGCAAAAATTGCGGCCATTAAAAGCCCGGTTGGCGAATCGCAATCAAAAATTAATGGCGTAATTAACATGGATTTTATTTTTAACCGCATATTCAGGGCGCTGAAACAAGGCAAAGGCGGCAATCAACAGCTTCCCGACAAACCCACAATGAGCCCCGAAGCGCCCCTGTGGAGCCTGACCAACGGCGAAGCTTCACATGCAAAAGGTCGAAGCATAGCCATTGACGGCGTACACAACGCCATGGATTTTCTGGAACAACTGGAAGATGAAGAAATAAGCAACATAGACTTTATAGAAATACGCGCCTGCGATGAAAGTTGTGCCGGAGGAATTTTAAATACTAATAACAGGTTTCTCACAGCCGAACGCTTAAAATTACGATCAGATCGTTATGTAAAAGATGAAGAAAAATCAGCCGGGAACAATCCCATATTTGATCAAAAAACCTATTTCTACCTTACAACCAACATGAAAATTGGGGCTGTTAAACCACGCTCCATGCTCAAACTTGATGAAGACATGGCCCGGGCACTGCTCAAAATGGAAAAAACCCGTCGCTTAATGTGCTTCCTTCCCGGAATTGATTGTGGGGCATGCGGTGCACCAACCTGCCAGGCACTTGCCGAGGATATTGTTCAAAAAAAGGCAGCACTTACCGATTGTATTTTCATGCAGGCACACATGCAAACACATGGAAAACTATCAAAAGAAACAGCACATAAAAAAATAGAAAAAATTTGGGGTGATAATCGCCTGGAAAAAAATTGTAAAAAGAAAGGAGCCAAAGATGAAAGTATCTGAGATAATAAAAGAACTTGACCTCACTATTTATGCCGGACAAAACCACATCTCTAAAGAAATCACAGGCGGTTATGTAAGCGACCTCCTGAGTGATGTGATGGGATATTCGGATGAAGGTAACGTATGGGTAACATTGCAAACACACAAAAATGTAATGGCCATTGCATCCTTAAAAGAATTAGCAGCAGTTATTATTGTAAAAGGCCTCAAACCCGATGAAGAAACCATCAAACATGCTGACGAAGAAGGCATTCCCTTGCTTGGAACACACGAAAAAACTTTTGAAGTAACAGGTAAACTATACAACCTTCTGAACAAATAGCATTATGCAATCCTATAAAGCAGACCTACATACACATACTGTTTTATCTCCCTGCGGAAGCCTTGAAATGAGCCCATTGCGCATTATCGAAAAGGCTGAACGGGAAGGCATAAAGCTGCTTGGGATTACAGATCATAACAGCACACTAATGTGCAAAACAATGCATGAAGTCGGCCTGGAGAAAAACATAACCATATTGCCCGGTGCAGAAATTACAACACGCGAGGAAGTACATTGCCTTACTTTTTTTGCTGATTGGAAATCTTTAGAAGTTTTTCAGGAATATATAGATGAGCATTTACCCGATATTAAACACGACCCCAACAAATATGGCTACCAGGTAATTGTAGATCGTAATGAACAAATTACGGGAGAAATAAGTAAGTGGTTAATTACTGCATTGAATCAGACAATCGATCAAATAGAACAAAAAGTACACGAATTAAATGGCATTTTCATTCCTGCACACATCGACAGGCCAACGAACAGTCTAATATCTCAATTAGGGTTTATTCCACCCGACATTAGCGCTGACGCCCTGGAACTGTCAAAATTTACAACGAAAACCCAGTTGGAGAAAATGCATCCTGTCATCAATAACTTCAGCATGATTCAAAGCTCCGATGCCCACTTTATAGAAAACATTGGCGATGCAACCTGCAGATTTGAATTGCAAGAACCAACTTTTAACGAAATTCGGATGGCGCTCAAAAAAGAAGGAAACCGGAAAATTGTATTGGCATGAAGGAACTGTCGCAACATATCCTTGACATAGCAAACAACTCCATTAGCGCAGGAGCAACACTCATAGAAATACGCGTTGATGAAAATGAGGAAAAAGATGAATACCTGCTTACCATAAAAGACAATGGAAAAGGCATTCCTGCTGATATGTTGGAAAAAGTTTGCGACCCGTTTGTTACCAGCCGCACCACAAGAAAAGTGGGCCTTGGGTTACCGCTCTTAAAGCTTAATGCAGAACGTACAGGAGGCTATTTATCCATTGAATCAGAAGTCCAAAAAGGCACAATAGTGAAAGCTGCTTTCAAACATAAAAGCGTGGATCGTCCCGCTATTGGCGATATTTCGGGCATTTTAACGATGTTAGCGAGCACCGATCCAAAAATTGATGTGGTGTATATACATACCAATCAATCAAATGAATATATCTTTGACGCGCGGGAAATAAAAAAGGAGTTAGAGGGCACGAGAATCAGTCATCCCGAAGTCAAAAGATTTCTCAAAGATATGATTACAGAGAACTTAGAATCAATCAAATACACAAAATAACCCAATATTTTTAAACCAAAAGGAAATTAGAATGGCAAAAGTTAAATCATTAGCTGACTTGCGTAAGATGAAAGAAAACCTTCAGTCGAAAGTGCATCTTCGCGAAAAAGCTGACAATCCGGAAGCTTTGGTACAGGTAAAAGTCGGAATGGG
>CAYPSX010000295.1:0-4146 GCA_964413185.1 uncultured Bacteroidales bacterium | reverse complement strand
ACTTTATATTTGTGTCAACTTAACTAAATTAATAACTGGAAATATGGAAAAAAATAGTTTTACACCGGAAGAGAGCTTTGATTTGATTCAAAAGCACATTGCAAATTTTAAAATGAATTACAAAGAAAATGCGCAAATCTTTCTGCTTTGGGGTTGGGTAATGAGCCTAGCCAGCTTTTCGC
The DNA here is from genome assembly GCA_964413185.1 of uncultured Bacteroidales bacterium. GTDB lineage: Bacteria > Bacteroidota > Bacteroidia > Bacteroidales > Salinivirgaceae > Salinivirga. Next base: position 3,964 of record CAYPSX010000295.1, on the reverse strand, counting down.
ATTTTGCTATTGCAAAAATCATAATAAGTTATGAAGCTTATGAACAGACCATGTTGCTTACAATTGGCAATTATATTGCATTTGTTGGTGTTGGTTTTTTAATAGAGTATTTCATTGACCGGAAAAAGAACAAAAAAGTATTTAGCCAGTTGGACAGTTTTAGCAATATTCTTTGGAAAGTAACCGGTGCATCAATACCAATTACTGTAATCCTTTGTATTAAATTGCAAGTGCCTCCCCCACCGTTTTTTTTGTTGACACTGGGCGTTGCCACGACAATTACCGGATTTCTTATAAAATATAAACCGGTAATTCTGGGAGGCATTGCGTTCTTTTTATTCTCTATTGCCACTACATTTGTTCTCAACGAGAATATGTTGTTAATCACGGGAGCGGCATTAATTTGCTGTTATTTGGTCCCCGGATATTTTTTGAAAAACGCAAAAGAATAGTGTTATGTACAGTGATTTAGATCCGTTATTACATTCTCAATTACGTTTGGCGATTATTTCTATGCTGGTGAGCTCAGAAAAAGTTGAGTTTACGCATATTAAAGAAGAAACCAAAGCTGCGGCAGGCAACATCAGCATACAAATAAAAAAGCTGGAGGAAGCCGGGTATATTGAAGTTGAAAAAACCTTCAAAAATAATTACCCGAAAACCATGTTGTCAATTACCGACAAAGGAGTGAAGGCATTTGAAGCGTATGTAAACGATCTCAAAAAATACATCGACCCGAAAAAATAATTTTTTTGTCAATTTGGTTAATATTATTAACTACTTAAATTTATTAATTATGAAAACTACACTATCTGTTTTATTGATTTCCATTCTGATGGGAATTTGCAGTGCTCAAACAAGCACACCTGAACCTGATGAACTTTCAACGAAAAGCACTAATGCAGCTGTTGATACCTCACTATTGAATTTCTATCGACAATACAGTTCATTTACCGATCCGGGCGAATATGCATATTTGTATGATAATCTTCCGGATTCATTACCAGAGCTTTGCAATTTAATCCGATCGCAATTTGTTCATCCCTATGCACATTTACCAAAAGTGCGCAATCAATTTCCTAAAGAGAGATGGAATGAGACAGCCAGATATCCGTCCGTAAAAACGATTTTGGAAGGGCTTGTTTCCTATGACTCCTCGGGAATAATGAAAGAACGGAAAATTGAAGATCGGTTGATATTAGGCTGTAGGCATAATTCAATTTTATTGGCATCGATACTAAAGCATCGCGGTATTCCGGCCAGGGTTCGAACAGGACATGTTACCTATTTAAGACCCGGATTTCATTTGAGCCACACCATTTGTGAAGTATGGAATGAAAGCCACCGGCGATGGATGCTTGTTGATCCAAGTACAGCTATGATTGACTTTAGCAGAGAACAATTTGATTTTAGTAACGAATTATGGTTAAATTTACAAAATGGGGAAATTGATTCTAAACAATATGGATTCCCCGGCAGGTATTCAGGGTTGGTTTCTATAGTAGGGAAAGTTAGTCCTGATTTGGCATCTGTGTTGGGAACCGAATATCCCATCAATCGATATGCGCCCATGTTGGATTATGCTTTTGAAAATGACGACCAATTAACAGCAGAACATATTGAAACACTAAACGAAATAAGTGAATTAATGAAGTCGCTTACCGCTGATAATATTGCTAAACTACGGGAAATTTACGATAACACTCCTGATATACAGATCACCAAATCATTTGATATGTCTTCAAGAAGTTCTCAAAAAAAGACACGTCCTAAAGGCAATTAATCACAGCGTAAAAGTGCGAGAATAGATGTTCGTTTAATACATTACCACTGTTAAAAAACACTTCGTTGCTGATTTTCGCATGATTGGAAAGCATAAAACAATAACTTAGCAAAATATCGTAGATAAAGAATTTAATAATCAACCCGGAACTTACAGAAATGAACACAACTGAATACAATAAAGACGTTTGGGACAGATTTGTTGCGAATAAAGTGCGATGGACCATTCCCGTTTCTAAAAAAGAAATTGAGCATGCAAAAAATGGTGTTTGGGACATTGTTTTAACGCCCACAAAGCCTGTTCCTCATCAATGGTTCCCCGATTTAAACGGACTGAAAGTACTTGGTTTAGCCTCCGGAGGCGGGCAACAAGGGCCAATTTTGGCAGCATTGGGCGCCGAGGTTACCATTTTTGATAATTCTGAGAATCAACTAAGCCAGGATAGAAAACTAAGTGAAGAATGCAACCTTAATATCAAAACCATCCAGGGCGACATGAAAGATCTGTCGGTATTGGCTGATGAGTCGTTTGATTTAGTTTTCAATCCTTGCTCGGTGGTTTTTACAGATAACGTAAAGTCGGTTTGGAAAGAATGTTTTCGCGTTTTAAAATCTAACGGGGTTTTAATGACCGGATTAATAAATCCAATTATTTTCCAGTTTGACCAGGACATTAATCCTCTTCAGTTAATTTACGCCCAGCCCTATTCAGACCTGAACTCATTACCGAAAGAAAAGCTCGATAAATTAATTGAAAAACAGGAAACGTTAGAATTTGGCCATAGCTTAACTGAGCAAATTGGCGAGCAGTTAAGAATCGGTTTTTTAATGACCGACTTTTACGAAGACGATTGGAATGGCGAAAAAATTATTGATAAATACCTTCCTTCGTTCTTTGCAACCCGGGCGATAAAAAGATGAACCTGACAAGAGAAAACAACAGTAATGAATAACTTTAGTATAGTAGAAATAATTGCGCTATTTTCTCTCTTTATTTCGTTGCTGCTGTCATTTTTCCTGCTGACCGTAAAAACCAAAAACAAGCCTGCAAATATACTTCTTGCAGGCTTTATAATTCTTTGTGCTATCGATATCAGCGGACTATTCATAAACTCACGCCTGCTATTATCAGTTTCTAACACATCAATATTTTTAATCTTCCCCACCTTCTATCTTTATGTTTTATCGATTTGCCATACAAACTTCACCTTCAAAATCAGGCATTTATTACATGCAATTCCATTTTTTATATATGCTTTAATCCTAATCTTTTGCTTTTTATTTGATGGAAATGAATTAATTGGTTACTACTTTTTTAAAATAAAATGGATATTTAGCGCTTTCCTGCTAAAACTGCAAGCAATAATTTACATCATTGCCGCTATTCTTTTATTGCGAAAACACAAAACAATATATCTTGAGAATTACGCAGGTGGAGACATTTCGATTTACAATCTGTTATATCAGCTTATTATAATTTTTGCACTTACGCTTCCACTGACCATCGCAAAAGAAATGATAATTTCTGCTGAATTCCAGTATGTTCTTCAATGGATAAATATCAGTTTACTGGTAATAGCATTGTTTATGTTGTGCTGGTTTGTGCTTAAAGCATTATACCATCCTGAATTATTCAGGGGAGTGAACCCGAATTTGCAAACCACAAAAGAAATAATACATAATCTTGAACCAGGTAAATACGAAGAAACAGAGAGCCAACAAAATCCTGAGATAAAAACCCGGATAGAACAGATCAAAAAATATATGGCTGAACAAGAGCCTTACCTTGAACCAAAATTCAGTTTGCAGGATCTCGCTTCCCGGCTTGAAATGCCCTCGCGTGAGACATCTGTTATAATTAACCGGTATATGGGGCAACATTTTTTTGATTTTGTGAATGAATATCGCATCAAAAAGGCAAAAGAACGATTAAAAAATGCTACAAAAAATGAACTTACCATTCAGCAAATTCTGTTTGATGCCGGATTTAACTCGAAATCTTCTTTTAATACTGCATTTAAAAAGCATACAGGATTAACACCAACCGAGTACCGAAATAAACATACATAGCCTTTGCAAGAAAACTCCGATAACTGCGTTACGCTCACATTCATCATCAGTCATTTACGTATGTAAACTCCTGATAATAAATGTTCGCAAGCCTTGTTCTCGAAGTTTTCTT
>CAYPSX010000294.1:0-4150 GCA_964413185.1 uncultured Bacteroidales bacterium | reverse complement strand
CTGCAAACCGGGAGCGTATTCATAATTATCTCAGCAGTGGTCTGGTAGTCTTTGTGTTCGCGCGTAAAATTCACGGCCATTGTAGCAGTAAGCGTGGCCAGCATATTCGCTTTCACACCGTGCCCCATACCGTCAGACAAAACAGCAATAGTTCGTCGCTCTTCGCGCAGCCGTTTGGAAATAAACACATCGCCACAAATTCTTTCTCCTTCGTGGTTGCGCTGCTGACAATTCACCTCCGTATAAAATGCACTCATAAACTATTTCTTTTTTCCTTTTTGGTATGATTGAATGATTGAGTTGAGCATACGTTCTGTTTCTGAAGCACCTTCGCCCAGGAGGAAACCTATTTCCTGAACCATATTAAGGTTACGGTCTATAACTTCTGAAACGCGGCTGATAATTTCTTCGCGCTGTACTTCGGGCACGTACATATCGCGGAAAACAGCTCCGGCGATGGTGTGTTTTTTAATGGGAAAAACGGAAATATTGAGCAGTTTATCGTTCAAATGAATGTCTTTATTCTCAACGGTTTTATTGTTTTCCAGGGCATAAGAAAAAAAGTTTTTCACATAGGGAGGCACAAGTGTTTCCAATGATGCACCAACCAAACCGGGCACAACATCGCTAATTTCTCTGGCATCTTCGCCCAGAAGAGCAATAAAAGAATCATTGGAAAGAACAATTCGCTGTTCGCTATCAACGATAATGATACCAGCCTTCAATTTATTGAACATTTCATTGGTAGTGGTTGAAATTTCCTGAAGCTTTTCCTTCTCTTTTTGGGCTGTTGCTTCTGATTCTTTGAGGGCATTTTTGGTATTGGCCAGTTTCTCGTTGGTTGTTTTAAGCTTTTTTATGTAGTCTTTTTTATTGTCAATCGCATACGTATGGCACATATCCATGCGCGCCAGGCCATTACAAACTGCAACGGCAAAGTCGCGGCACGAGTCATAGCCGCATGCACCACAGCCGCCCTGTGTTTCAGAGCCATCTTTGCCCAGCTTTCTGAGCACTTCCTGTACTTCTTCCTCGGGTGGATCTTCCTTGCGTGTGTCCCGATTGGTGTACCCCCTTGAAAAGTCCAGTTTTTCGTACTCTTCAACGTTGTGTTCCCATTCTCCTTTATCCCAATTCTTCATGCGTTTTTTGGTGTAATTGATAACCAGCGAGCGGCGCAGAAATTTCTTGCCGCCTTTGGAGGTGCCGGGTCCCATAATACAGCTACCATCGCAGTGGAACAGGTCAAGATGTTGTTTCAGCGCAGTGAATTGCTCGAATTCTTCGAGAGCATCAATCACATTTTCAGAACCATTAGTAGAGATAAGTCGGCCGGTTAAAAGATTCTCATTAATCCCCACAGCCTGAAACATACCCCTGCTAATGGGAAATAATGAGCCTTTTGCCCCAATTGGCGGATCAAAATCGGCATATTCCACATTATTTTCGTTTACACCGGCATCTTTAAAAAGCTGGCGCAACTCGGTAAAAGTAAGTACTGCATCGATACGGCTGTCGCCATCTACACGCAATGCTTCTTCTTTAGCAGCTATGCAAGGGCCAATGTATACGATACGTACGTTTTCGCCATATTTTTTTCGCACCACTTTCGAAGTTGCCAGCATTGGCGAAACAAGTGGCGCCATATTATCCAGCAAATCAGGATGATATTTCTCCACAAAACTCACAACTGCCGGACAGTTGGCAGTAATAAAATATTTACCTTTAAAATCGTCGAACAGGTTCCGGTATTCCAAACCGACAAGGTCTGAGCCAAACGAAGCCTCACAAACTCTTTCAAACCCCAAAGCTTTGATCATTCCGACAAAACTGCGGTAGTTCGTAATATCTTTAAATTCACCTGAAATACTCGGGGCACAAATTGCAACAATTTCTTCGTCTGATTTCAACAGTCCGTTTACAGATTTTTTTCCATCGAGATACTCAATGGCATCGTAAGGACAAACCTGTGCGCAGCTTCCGCAGGCAATGCACCGATCGGGTAAAATTTTAGCGTGTCCTTCGGTAATTTTTATAGCATCGGCCGGGCAAACTTTGATGCACGCATAACAGAGTTTGCACTTTTCTTTTATGGTTTTGACTATTTGCATATTCTATCCCATTTTAATTGTTGTAACCTGCATCCATTTATTTTGATCATCTTCCGAAAAAACACACGAATTTTCCGGATGCTTCAAAACTTCATAACGATTAATAATATCCTTCAAATTCATCACTCAAAATGTCTATCACGCTCAAATGATCGACTTTCTCGTAGGTGCGCTTATCAATTTTCAGTATAGGTGCTCTTTCGCAGAGCCCAAAACAATGGCCGCCGTGGAAAAACACGTAATCTTCCAGCTTATGGTCTTTAATGAAATTTTGGATTACCTGGAGGGTTTTCTTGTTGCCGCGGGCAAAACAGGAGCTCCCTAAACATATAATAATTTCTTTCTTTTGCAGCATAATGTTGTTTATTTGTTTTCAACAATAAATATGCAATTTTTTCCTCTTAAAAAAAATGATATTTATCGCTTTGAAGAGAATTCGAATTCAACGGATGCATCAATTATTTTTTCTGAGCAAAACAATATCAGGGAGCACTATTTCCAATTCTAAATTATACTGATTGGCAATCCATTGAAATGATTTTTGTGAGAAGAAAGCCACGTGTGTAAAATCATTTTTGTAGTGCCAGTTTGAAAAATCAATATCTGCCGTGCGCAACCGGGTCATAATGGCTAAAATTCCATTGGATTTAATCATATTAAGCAGCTCCGCGAACATTTTACCGGGTTCATGAAAATGCTCCACAACTTCGGTTGCTGTAATGAATTGATAATGATTTTTCAGCACATGCGGATCAGGCATAAAAAACGGATCGTAAACCTGCATTGAGTAGCCTGCCGAACCAAGCATTCCTGCAAGCACAGGAGAAGGGCCACAACCGAAATCGAGACCGGTTGCCGGAGTTGACACTCGTTTTGCAACTTCAGGAACTATTCGGCCGATAAAATCGCGATACCCCTGATCGTGCCCATTATTTTCATGCAGTTGATAACGCTCCTTTTCATTTTTCAAGTCGGGCAAAAATTCCGGTTGAACAAAAATTAATTCACAATTATTGCAACCACTGAATTTTCGTTTTTTATCCTTGTAAAAAAAAGCTGTATTGACTGAATTGCAGAGCGGGCAGTTCATTTCTTATCTGTTTTTGTTGGTTTGAACCAGGATTTCACATCATTTTTGATGAACTTAAAATTAAAATCTTGTAAGTCTTTTGACTTTTTGTACAATTTCTGGTCAATAACCTCCACAAGCGCAAAAATTTCGGCCATGGTGATAAACATATCCTTCAGATCGAAAGTATAAAACGGCCTGATGGTGATGTAATCGAGCGATCCGCCGTGAAAAATATTGTCGATAACATTGGCAAATGCTCCGACTAAAAACAGGTGCACAAAACCTTTAGCCCAAAAAGTAATGGATTTTTGCGACGTATAGAACCGCCAGTATTCAAAAAGCAGGAATGCCAGCAACGAGACAAAAATTACGTGGGGCACAGTAGCCACATTTTCAATGCCCAATAAAACCCAAAGGTAGGACCCAGCGGTGTTGTGTGATGGATCGAAATAAAATACCGGATCAATAATGGGGATACGCATACTTTCCCAGTCGAGCCCGAAAAGATAAATTTTTATAGCCTGATCTGCCCCTAACATGAGTGCAATTGCCAGCCAGCAAATTCGCTGGTTTGGCCGATACCATTTTTCACCCAGCGTAACTAAGGCGCCGATGAGCCCCAGCACAACAGCCGGAATAATAAAATAAAGTAAATATAATGAATGGTCTTTCACACTGTAAGCCAATGTAAAACCTATCATAGCAAGAATCCATGCACCGGCAAATATTCCAAAATTTCTGAGGTAACGCATATTTAATATTTTTATCGGCGGTAAAACTACAAAAAAGCTTGAATTTATTTAGCCATAAAAACGATGAAGGACGTTTTTTTGGTAAAACCCAAAAAAATCCCACACCAAAATATAATTCTGATATGGGATTATGGTTATTTATTCGTTGAAATGATTGTTTGTTCTTAATAAACAACCATTTTCTTCCCTGTCACATATTTATCGTTAATGCGCAC
>CAYPSX010000293.1:0-4152 GCA_964413185.1 uncultured Bacteroidales bacterium | reverse complement strand
CTGGATAGTGGACGAAGAGTATGAGTTGATGAAAAAGCTGAAGAAGGGGCGGGGGGTGAAAGAAGAAAAGAAAGAGGAAATTAAGAAAGGGAAAATAGAGAGACCAGGTGAGAGGGATATTGAAAAAGTTTATGGTAAACCAGGAGATAAAACTAATTTTATTCGAATAAATTCGCCATTTACTCTATATTTTGGAGAAAGCCCAGTTAAATCTTTGTTGGTGCATAAAAAGGTTGCTAAATCTCTTGAGAATGCATTAACTGAAGTTTTATCGTATTATGGAGAAAAGAAAATCGAAAAATTAAAAATAAATAAAAATTATGGAGGCCTTTATAATTTAAGAAAGAAGCGAGGAGGCTCTAGTTATTCAACGCATTCTTGGGCAATTGCTATTGATTTAAATCATGTTGAGAACAGTTTAAAAATGGGATGTTCTCAGGCGCTTTTTGCAAGACCGGAATATGAAAAGTTTTTGAATATTATGGAAAAACATGGGTGGTATAATTTAGGGCGGTATAAAAACTATGATTACATGCATTTTCAAGCAGTTAAACCTTAAATAATTATTTATGATAAGAAAAATTTTAGTAATAGGAATGAGCTTAATTATTCTTACTTGCAGCAGCAACGATAAGCAATTAAGAGATTTAGAATTTGAAGAGTATTCCCTAGTAGTAAAAGAGTTACCTGAATTAAAACAAAGGATTAAAAAGTTAGTAAATGGAAGCTACACTAAAATAGAACAGGTGCTTATTGAAAGTGATCCAACCTTATCGCCGGTAATTGATGGTCTTTTATATTCATTTTTTGGAGATTCTGATAATGGAACGCAAGTTTACATCCTAATAGATAAGGCAAATGAAAATATTCTTCTGGGTTACTATTGCTCAGAGGAAGAACTTGTAAAAGTTTATGAAGAAAAGAAAGGAGTGACAAAAAACCCTGAATTTGAACAATGGTTAGTTGGAGAATAACGTCATTTGCTAACATGCACTTGTGATAATCTTGTTACAAAACACAACAAGAATTAGCCATTAAGGCATTAAGAAAAGTGAAGATTACTTATTTTCCTAAATCTTCTTAATGGAGTTTACCCAATAAAAATATTAATATTGCAGTTGCGAGTTATTTATCGATAATTACGAATCGCTAAGAGCCCAAAAATGCAAAAACTACTCACTATAATCGGCGCCCGTCCGCAAATAATCAAAGCAGCAGCTTTGAACCGGGCTATTCAACTGAAATATTCAGACAAAATCAAAGAAGTTATCGTCCACACCGGCCAGCATTACGATGAAAACATGTCTGATGTGTTTTTCGGGGAGATGAACATCCCCAAACCGGATTATAACCTTGGCGTAGGTTCCGGAAGTCACGGAAAGCAAACGGCCCGCATGATCGAAGGAATTGAAGAACTGTTGATCAAAGAAAAGCCCGATTACATCATTTTGTATGGCGATACCAACTCAACCCTGGCCGGAGCCGTTGCAGCATCCAAATTGCACGTTCCCATCGTACACATCGAGGCCGGATTACGTTCATTCAACCGCAAAATGCCCGAAGAAATTAACCGCATTACCTGCGATCATCTTTCTACATTGCTGTTTTCGCCAACAAAAACCGGGTACACTAATCTCGCGCGCGAAGGTTTTGATAAAAATGCACATGCACCATTTTCTCCGGACAATCCGGGCATTTTTCATTGTGGTGATGTGATGTACGATAATTCACTCTTTTTCGCCGATTTGGCCGCGCAAAAGTCCAAAGTGCTCGAGAAGCATTCAATTCCGAAAGACAATTTCATTCTCTCAACGGTTCACCGCGATCACAATACAGACAATCCCCAACGGTTAAATGCAATATTTGAAGCTTTTTTGACCATTGCTGATGAAACCGCTGTTGTTCTACCGTTGCATCCCCGAACGCGTAAAATGTTGAAACAGGATGAACACAAAACGTTGTATCAGCGCATTGAAAATCACAAAGGGATTTATCTTATTCCACCAGTTTCGTTTTTTGATGTGATACAGTTGGAACAAAATGCAAAAATGATTATTACAGACTCCGGTGGCGTGCAAAAGGAGGCTTATTTTTTCCAAAAACCCTGCATCATTTTGCGCCCGCAAACCGAGTGGGTAGAAATTTTGGAAACCGGGTTAGCTGTGCTGGCCGATGCCGATAAAAGCCGCATTCTGGAAGCATACGAAAAGTTTAAATCCATAAAGGTAGATGCGTTTCCTCCCATTTTCGGCGATGGACATGCAGCGGAGTTCATTTGCTCGAAGCTGGTCGCAGGTTTTTAGCTGTTCCCTTTGACTTTGCAAGGAAAGGTACTACCCTCCAAAAGCCCAAACTATACGACACCAATCGTTAGTTTTCTATAAAAATATACGATTGTATCACATAATTCATATATTTGCAAAAAAACAAATGGAACAACTATTTTACAGATATAATCCCTGGTGGGAAGACAAATACACCACCGAAGGCCTTATAGAACGAGTTGAGCCGATACAAAAACTCGAAAAAAATTTTCAATCAAAGCATGTATTATTTGTCACAGGTCTAAGAAGAATTGGCAAAACTTCGTTATTGAGAATATTTATCGACAAGTTAATCAATGAAAAACACATTGAGCCGCGAAAAATATTTTATGTCAGTCTTGATGATTATATGCTGCAAAAATATGCCATACCTGAAATTATCGATCAATATAGAAGTATACAAAAACTTAAATATTCAGAAAAAATTTATCTGTTTCTGGATGAGGTAACCTATAAAAAAGATTTCGAAATTCAACTTAAAAATATTGTTGATAACCAAAATGTAAAAATTATTGCAACATCTTCAAGTGCCGCTCACATACGCAGTAAAAAACCCTATCTAACAGGCAGGCAATACACCATAGAGTTATTACCGCTGACATTTAAGGAATATTTAAAGTTTAAAAACATAAATATACAGAAAAAGGACGAACATCTTGAAGGATCCTATTTCGATGATTTTTTAAAAACCGGGGGCATTCCTGAATATGTTTTAACCGGGGATATGGAATACCTTAAGGAATTAGTAGATGATATTTTATATAAAGATATTATTGCTTATCATCATTTAAAAGATGAACAGCTAATAAAAGACTTTTTTCTGTTGCTAATGGAAAGGGCAGGCAAGCAAATCAGCATTAACAAAATAGCTTCAATTCTTTCTATTTCGCCTGATACCGCAAGGCGTTATCTTAATATCTTTTCCAATAGCTATATCATCCATTTGATGGATCGATACGGCAAAACCAATGAACGCATTCTTTCGCCAAAAAAAATCTATGCCGCTGATCTGGGAATACGAAATATTTTTACAGGTTATCGGGATTTTGGAAGTCTTTTTGAAAATTATGCTTTTTTGCGATTCAAACATCTTCAGCCGCGGTATATCTATCAGGACAAGTCAGAAATAGACTTTATTTTTGGTGATGATTTAATGGTTGAAACAAAGTACCACGATGAACCAATACCCAAAAATCAAGAAAAGTTATTGGAGTCGCTTCCTCATCGATCCTTCATAATTGCAAGAAATGAAGATGATATTTCACAAGTAATATCCAAACTTAATGGTTAAATTAGAGACCACGCACAGTATTTTGGCTGAATACTGGATTTTTTATGCTATATGTAGCGATAAATATTTGGCAGCATATATTTTCACGCGGCGCTCGCAGCGAAAACGCAACGAACGCAACGTAAGAAGTCGCTGCGCCCGTAGCGTGATATTCTCGTAGCATTTGTTGCGAGAAGCCCTTTTTTCGTGGCTTTCGTGATTTTCGTTGTTCCCAAATTAAAAATGACACAATTCGAATCAGATTCCAACTTAACCCGCTTTATTCATGAAAGAGTGAAGCGAATTTCATGAATGTGCGACGGGATAAGGGGTGGCAAAGCGGGTAAGCCCGACTTAGAAATACCTACCGAAGAGCGCAGCGATGAGCTCACCGAAGGTAAATTTGGGCTATCTTGTTTTGCCAAATTTGTTGGTATTTCTTAGTCGTAGAAAATTCATGAACCGAGGACGAAGGACGAGCTCAGCGAAGCTAATTTTTCGGGTTAGGCTGATTTACGCAAGATTTTATTTAAATAAAATACAGATTTGCGCTGTTTT
>CAYPSX010000292.1:0-4166 GCA_964413185.1 uncultured Bacteroidales bacterium | reverse complement strand
AGTTTCGAACCGACCAAAGGGAGCTCATGAGCACCATTGAATATTTTGAGGCTTGTGAATAAAGCCTTGAAAATGGAATTTATTCACTGGACACCCCGACCTTATGGACAGACACTATTTAGAGCCTTTTTTCATGAGCTTAATCTCAACAGGCTCCAAAGTTACAAGGCATCCTTTGGGCATTTCGGAGAGCTCGGGTTCCAAAATATCGTAGAAATTTTCGACAACAGATGTTTGGTCAACAATTTCAATGGTAACCGGTAGTTTCTCTGTAAGTTCCCAAAACTTTGAGGAATGAATATGTTTGCTGCTTTGGCCGTATCCCATAATTCCCCGGTAGACCGTTACACCGGAAACTCCTTTTTCTTTTGCCAAACGAACTACGTACTCATAAAATAATTTCGACCCCACTTTATCGGTTGTGCTGGCATATATTTTCAGTACACTATAGCTGGTGTTTTCCATATTACAATAAATTTGATGATGTGTAACCCAAAAAAACGGCACCAAACCCCAAAATAATGCTGAGGGCTGTATATAGAAATACCTGTAAAAGTTGCCCGTTGTGCATCAGTGTAAGATTTTCATTGGTGAAACTCGAAAATGTTGTGAACCCGCCACAAATACCAACCATTAGGAGCAAGCGTAAATCTGCCGTTAAAATGGGACTTTTAGTGGCAATTCCGGCTAATAAACCAATAATAAAACTTCCCAACACATTTACAGTTAATGTACCTATGGGAATATCGTAAAAATCGACAGAAACATTGAGCTTTGAAACCATGTACCTGGCCACACTGCCAATAAATCCGCCAAAACCTACCAAAAGGATATTTTTTATCATTCAATCAAATTTGTGTTCGTAATCTTCAGGTTCAATATGAATAGTCGCTCTTATGCCTAAATCGCGATAAAGAAATTCTTCAATTTTTGTGGTTAATTCGTGTGCTTCTTGTATGGTTCTGTTTCCATTGAGCTTAATATGAAATGTTATTTCTTTATGCGTTACATAATTGTGTATATGAAAATGATGCGGATCAATATCCTCATGATGTGCTTTTTTTATTACACGATTAATATTTTCCAATAATTCCGGACTTGGCTTTTCTCCCAATAATTTGTTGATGGATTTTTTAATGATGTCAAATGCCGCGTACAAAATAAATATAGCTACTAGCAAACCGAGCAAACTGTCGATCCACCAAAAGTATTTACTAAAAAAGATACCGGCAAGTATTACAACAGACGACAAAGCATCGCTCCGATGGTGCCAACCGTCTGCCTTGATAGCTGAACTATCTGATTTTTTACCTAAATAAAATGCATATTGTGCCAGTGCTTCTTTACCGATTATCGAAATTACGGTTGCAACAATGGCGAGTGTGCCGAAATTCGCTGTTTCCTGATTTAGATAGCTTTCTATAGCATCAACAACAAAACCGTAAGCTATAATACCAAGAAAGAAACCAATGAAAATGGCCGAAATATGTTCCCATCGGCCATGCCCAAAAGGATGTTCCCTGTCTGGTTTTTTAGCAGAAAGCCACGCGCCAACAATAACTACTACAGAACTTATGGAATCTGATAAGGTATGCCAGGCATCGGCAGTAAGCGCAACTGAACCGGACACAATTCCTGCCCAAAGTTTAATGCCAAACAACCCAACATTAACGAATATGGATATTACACCTTCTTTATAACTAGCCTTCTGTCTGTCCATAATATACAAAGTTAGTCTTTTCAAAAAAAGATAATGATTTTTTATGAATGAAAATTCATGTTAATAAAGTATCAATGGAGGCAAATAGTTGCATTTTACCTGAAGTTTTTTATATTTTTGATGTAAATATGAATTTTTAGGGTTGATATTTCGGTACAATCCCTTGAACCCGATAAATCTTTTAAAATGAAAACAACATTAACTTTTTTGATTACAATTTTTAGTTTTTCGAGCTTTTTTGCACAAGATATTTCATATACAACCACTCATCTTGGAGAAATCGGTGACTCTTACCACACACTCAAAATAGAGTATGATAGTGCATCGTGGGTTCCTGTTGAGGAGATTGACCCGGATTTATGGGACTTTTCAGCAATCGTTCCCACCACAAGCGATATTGTCGAAATAAAAAGTAAAGATGATTTCACCGGCCTTGAAGATTTGCCCGAAACCACCATGGTTATGGAAAATGACGATAACAGCTATTTGTGTGTTAACTTAAACGGCGATATACTTGAACTTTTGGGCATTCTGGCACTCATGAACGAAGAATATGTACCCATAATATTGCCCGAACCTCAGGAAATGCTTCATTTCCCGCTTACCGTTGGCGAAGGCGGTCAGGAAACCATGAGTTACAGCATAGCCGGTGAGCCGGAAGATTTCAACCAAACTATTCCTTTCACAGACTCGATCAGGCTTGAAATTACGATGACATCGAGCTCAATGGTAGAGGCTATTGGATATGTAAGCACATTTCAAAACGATTTTCCGGCTTTTAAAGTTGCAAACAGCAGCATCATGCAAGCAGATTTGTATGCAAAACCCACTATTGGCGGATGGTTTCTTATGCAGGAAGATGTGGTGAACGATTCTGCAAAAAACCTCCAATTCTACACGCCGGAATACGGAATACCGATTGTTCAGGCCAACTTGTCATGGGACGATAAAATAAAAAATTATCAAATGATCGATGATGAAATACAATCTGTCTTGCAACCAATTGCCGAAACTCCTGTTGCATACCCAAACCCGAACACATCAAATGGCACATTAAACTTTACAAACTATACATCTAACATTCAAATTTATGATGTGAACGGTAAACAAATTCATCAGTACACAGAAAAAACAAAACAAATACAACTACCCCGGCTAAAACCAGGGTTTTATATCGTTACAAGCAGTGCTGGAGCTCAAAATTTCAAACTTTTGATTGGGAATTAATTTCAAAAAATCATAACATAAAACCAAATACACATAACGTATTTGCTGAATAGAATTATTTGGCTGTGATGGATTTTCTGTTTATTTTACGGGGAATTAATCATTTAGCAGACATTTGAAAACTTTTAAAACCCGACCCATGAAGATTGAAACGCTCGACCAATTTTACAATACAATGAAAGAAAGCCGGGAAACCAGAAAGATTATCGTTTCCCAATATTTAAAAGATAGTTCACTCATCGACAAAGAAAGTATCGACCTGCTGAAAAAATATCGTTCCGGACTTAAAAACATCAAAAAGCAAGATGAGCAGTATATTCTGAAGCTCGATGAGATACAAAACATTAGCGTAGACTTATCGTACGAAATTGATGAGCTAACAAAAGACATCATCTTTCTTGAAGAGGGAGAAAAAGCACTCCGGGAGCACATGAAAAACCTACACTCCGGTTTTGAAGAAGAAGTTGAAAAAGGACTCAAATTCCTAAAAGACAAATCGTTCAATGGCTTTTATACCGATCGCGACGGAACAATTAATAATTACTGCGGAAGGTACAAATCGTCTATTCAATCGATCTACAATGCAGTGTATTTGAGCAGGTTTGCAAAAAAATGCGCCAATAATTCTGTTATTTTGACATCGGCTCCGCTACAGAATCCCGGATTAATTGACGTAAGTGTAACGCCCGATGAACTCTTTATTTATGCCGCTTCAAAAGGACGAGAGTATGTAGTGAACGGCGAAAGAAGCCAACTTCCCATCGACCACCAAAAGCAATACAAAATAGAAAGACTGAATGAAAAACTGAGTCAACTGGTCTCAAAACCCGAAAACCATAAATTCACACTCATCGGTTCGGGTATTCAATTCAAATTTGGTCAAACCACCATTGCCCGACAAGATGTAAATGGCTCTGTACCTGAAAACGAATCATTGAAATTCCTGCTTACAGTAGAGTCACTTGTCAACGAAATGGACCCGGAAAAGAAATGGTTTCGTATAGAAGATACCGGCAAAGACATTGAAATTATCCTCACAATTGACAGTGAATCGGGTGCTGCAAAAGATTTTGACAAAGGAGATGGAATCATTTACCTAAATGATACCCTGAAACTTGAACTACAACAGGATACAAACCTGGTTTGTGGCGATACGCATTCCGATGTGGCCATGGTTCAAAAAATTAAGGAACAATCGGGAAAACAATTTGTTATTTTC
>CAYPSX010000291.1:0-4170 GCA_964413185.1 uncultured Bacteroidales bacterium | reverse complement strand
GGTTCTTTAACTGAAAATCATCCGGTTTCAACACATTGCTATCGCTCAAAATAACAGCTTTTTCAATGGTGTGCTCCAATTCGCGTACATTACCCGGCCAGTTGTATTCGTCAAGCTTTGCCAGCGCTGCGGAATTAATTTTTAAGCCTGTTTTTCCGTACTTATGTGTGTATTTCTGCATAAAAAAATCGGTCAGGCTTTTTACATCGCCGGAACGGTTTCGCAGTGGCGGTACTTCTATGTGAATTGTGTTGATGCGATAGAGCAAATCTTCGCGGAATTGTTCTGATGCCACCATACTGTCCATATCGCAATTGGTGGCACAAATGAGGCGAATATCTACGGGCACAGGCTGGTTTGAACCAACTTTGATAATTTCGCGGTTTTGAATGGCATTGAGTAATTTGGCTTGCAGCGGTAACGGCAGGTTGCCTATTTCATCCAAAAACAGGGTTCCTTTGTGGGCCAGTTCAAATTTTCCTGTACGATCTTCGTGAGCATCGGTGTAGGCGCCTTTCACATGGCCAAACAGCTCACTTTCGAACAGGTTTTCGGCAATAGCACCCATGTCCACAGTTACCATCATCTGGTCTTTACGTTTCGACTGCCGGTGCAGCTCTCTGGCTACCAGCTCCTTACCCGTTCCGTTTTCTCCGGTAATGAGTACGTTGGCATCAGTTACAGCAACTTTACGTACCATATTTAACACGTTGGTCATTTCCTGCGAGTGCCCAATAATGAATTTTTGTTCCCGGTTCAGTTCACTGATCAATCGGTGCTCCCGTTTTTTCAGGTTTTTTACTTCTTTGCGGGAATCCCTGAGCTTAAAAGCAGCACTTACCGTGCTGAGCATTTTATGATTATCCCAGGGTTTCAGCACAAAATCGGTAGCGCCTTTTTTAACGGCTTTTACAGCCAATTCCACATCGCCATAAGCGGTAATCATCACTACAGAAGTATCGGGATCGGTTTCCATAATGCGCTGAAGCCAGTACAATCCTTCGTTCCCGGTATTTACACCGGCCGAAAAATTCATATCCAGCAAAATTACATCAAACGATTCCTTTTGCAGCAATGAAGGCAATTGTTTAGGCGAACTGATGCATTTGACTTTCTCGCATTCGAATTTTAACAGCATATCCAGTGCCCTGAGTACACTTTTATTGTCATCAATAATTAAAATGCTTCCTTTGGCGGGTTTCGTTGGCATGGTTTCGCACTAATTTCTTGTAAATGTAAGCTCCTTTGGGGGCAAAATCAAAAAAGTGTAAAATTTTTTGACATGTGGATGTATGATTTTTTTACAAATGCAGGATGGCTATTCGTCTTTATGTTTTGATATACATCTTTTTACGTGTTTTGGCACTCCTATTGGCTTTATAGAACAAAAACCAGAAAATGTCAAAACGAATAAATATATCATTTTTTACTGTTTTAATCCTGGTGACCTGCATTTTTAAAAATGTACCGGGGCAGCCCAATACTTTAGATAAATGCATTGAATATGCGCTGGAACACAATACGGAGATCGTCAACCAGGGAATAAGGACAGATATGGCGCATACCGATTACCAGCAGGCCCGCCGCGATTTATTGCCTTCTGTTTACAGCGGTGCCGGGAGCAATATGTTTTTTGGTAAATCCATTGACCCTACGACCAACGATTTTGTGGAGCAGCGATTGTTTTCAGGCAATCTTTATGTTTCAGCCGAAGTCGATTTGTTTCAGGGGTTGGTGAAGCAAAACCGGATCAAGTTCGAAAAAATTAACCATCAAATAACCCGGGAAGAAGGAAAGAAATTGCGAATGGATATCGCTTTTCAGACGATGGAAGCATACTTCGATGTGGTTTATTACCGGGAACTGCTCAAAATAGCATATAACCAGGCAGAACTTTCGAAAATGAACCTGAAAAAATCGAAAAAACTGGTAGAAACCGGCTTAAAAGCCCATGCCGATTTGCTGCAAATGGAGGCACAATTGGCAGCTGAACAGCATAATGTGCTGGTGGTGCAAAATCAACTTGAACAAGCGCATTTACAGTTGAAACAAATTATGAGATTCCCGTTGAGAGATACGCTGAATATCGACTATGAGACAGATACCGAAGTTCCTGAAATTATTCCGACAGCAGATGAAGTTTATCAAAACGCGCTCACCCATATACCTGAAATTAGTAAAGCCGAAATGAATATCCGCGCACACCAAAAACAAATGCGCATTGATCAGGGGAAATTATTGCCCCAATTACTTTTGGGTGCGGGTTTTTCGACCAATTATGCCGACTCGCGCAAAGAGCTGCAATTCCCCAATGACCCGGACAACGATGCCATGCAAACCATCGCTTTAAGCAACCAGTTGAAGCAGAATGCATCGCAAAATATTTACCTTAGCCTGCGAATTCCAATTTTCCAAAAATGGAACCGCGTATCGACCATACAAAAAGACCGCATGGAACTGCAAATCGCACGTAACGAAAAGGTAATTGCTAAAAACAAGTTATTGGAGCAAGTGATATCCGACATTCAGTTACTAAAAGCCCGGAATGCCCAAATTGCACAATTAGAAAAACAACTGGCGGCGGAAAAAGCAGCCTATCAGGCCGTTGAAAAAAAACTGGCCAAAGGGCTGGTAAGTGTAATTGAATACAATACGGTGAAAAACAACATGGCCAAAGCAGCCGCGAATTTATTGCGCACACAGCTTTTGCAAAAAATTAACTTTCAAACACTGGCGTTTTATCAGGGTAAACGCTCTTTTTAATGATCAATAATTTGAAATTGAAATTATGGACCGGACAATCGAAAAAAAACGCGGAACAAAAAAGCAACATATCCTTTGGATCACGGGAGGCGGCATATTGCTGTATTTGATTCTCAATATGCTGTTTGCCGATCATACCAGTACACTGAAAGTCGATCGTGAAAAACTCACTATTAGCGAAGTTCAACGTCAGCAATTTAACGACTACATTCGCGTAATCGGCCAGGTGGCGCCTATTGCCACCATTTACCTGGATGCTGAGGAAGGCGGGCGCGTTAAAGAAAGGCTCATCGAAGAAGGCGCCATGGTCAAAAAAGGTGATGTAATATTGAAGCTCAAAAACAGCACAGTGCACCAGGAGATTATGAACAGCGAATCGAACCTGGCGCAAAAGGAGAATATGCTCAGGCAAACGCGCATCAATTTTCAGAACCAAATGATTGAAACGCAACGTAGCTTGCTGGAATCGCGGTTCGACATTCAAAAGAAGAAACGGCATTTCAAGCAACAGAAATCCCTATATGAGGAGCAACTCGTTTCCCGGGAAACATTTCTGGAAGCCAAAGAAAACTATGAATTTGCCAGCGAAATGCAAAAAATAAACAAACGAAAGGCAGCAAATGATTCGTTGATCATGGTTACGGAGATGAAACAATTAGAAACCGACCTGAACAAAATGCGTCAATCATTAACTTTAGTCCACGAGCGACTGGATAACCTGAACGTGAAAGCCCCTGTCGATGGCCAGTTGGGCATGCTCGATGCAGAGATCGGGCAAAGCATAGGCCGCGGCACACGAATCGGGCAAATTAATGTATTGACCAACTACAAAGTTGAAGCCCTGTTAGATGAACACTACATCGACCGGGTGCGCCGGAATTTGACCGCTACGCTCAACAGGAACGGTGCCGTGTACCAAATGCAGGTAAAAAAAGTATACCCGGAAGTGCGCAACGGCCGTTTTAAAGTTGATCTGGTGTTTACTGACAGTATTCCCGGACACATTCGCACCGGCCAAACCTATCACATCAACCTACAACTGGGGCAACCCAATATAGCTGTAACACTTGCCCGCGGCGGCTTTTTCCAAAGCACCGGCGGTCAGTGGGTGTACGTGGTCGATGATTCGGGAGAAAGCGCTTCACGCCGACCCATACGCATTGGCAAGCAAAATCCGAAATATTATGAAATTCTCGAGGGACTCAAACCCGGCGAACGCGTCATTACCTCAGGATATGATACCTTTGGGGAAAACGAGAAACTGGTATTCAATTAAGAATTAACAATTAACAATACTATAATTTTGTTTAAACGATATAAATTAAAAACAAATTACAATAAATGTAGCAAATATTTCTATTAATAATTAGTAATTTACTGATGTTTCGCAGTTGGGTAAATAGCTAA
>CAYPSX010000290.1:0-4173 GCA_964413185.1 uncultured Bacteroidales bacterium | reverse complement strand
AAATATGAACTTTGTCAAAAATTATGCGGGTTATACAACTCAACATCATCATGTTTTCACCACCAAATAGGGATGTGCAAAGGTGCATGCTTAGGCATTGAACCGCCGGAGAGTTATAATGCACGTGTAAAACAGGTAATGGAAGTTACATCAATGCCAAACAGATCGTTCTTTATTGTTGACAAAGGTCGCGACAACAGCGAAAAAGCCGTTGTAAAAATTGAAAATGGCATTTACAAAGGTTACGGCTATGCAGAAAAAGACCTTGTTAAAAGCATCTCAGACCTAAACGAAATTATTGATGTACAAGAAGACAATAAAGATGTTCGTTCGATAATAAAAAGTTTCTTAAATCAGAAAAAATATGAGGAACTCATCTATTTTGAGTAAAAAAACAAGGAAATGCCCGGCAAGATGCTTATCAGGGTGAACTGAAAATCAAACCGATTACATCGTCTATTTATCAAAAAACAGAAAAACATTTTCGAAAAAGCAAGGAGTTTTCCTACATTTGCATTTCGATAAACATTTGTAAATGAATAAGAAAAAAATGAAGTACACAGCAATTATATTCCTCATTGTATTTACAATTTCCGATAGCTTTGCACAAAAAGAAGGTTACGAACATTTAACAAATGTCCCACCACCACATTTTACCCACAACCAAAAAGAAAGAAAATTCAGGTTAAACGGAATCTTATTAAGTCCTTCGGGAAAACACCTTGTGATAGATTACGGCAGGAAAGCATCAACACTCGCCATCTTTTCTTTTCCGGACTTTACACTGATCGATTTGCAGCGCATAGAAAAATCAGTGGAGCTCAGCCAGTCATATTTTAGTAAAAATGACAGCTTGCTATTTGTAAAAGAAGACCGATACGCTCCGGAATACTCGGTAATATCATTTTACGAAAAACGCAGAATGAATATCACATGTCAAAATACCCCGAGAGGATGTCCCACACAAGCTGCCGGGTTTGCAAAAATCCGCACCTATTCGCCGGGAAAAAAGTATTTACTTCAGCGCTCGAGCGACAATAAATCAATTCTGGAAGTATACAAAAGAAAATAAATCAGGATACTTTACGGGGATTTTTGTGCCTGTTCATAGACCAATACATAATTGCAATACCAATGAGTAACACAGCAACCCCAACCATAAATGTATAAAAATATCCGACCAATTCATACACAAAAACCCCGGCAACTGGCGCAAAAAGCGCACGAAAGCCTGTCAATGAGAGATGAATAGCCTGAAAATCGCCGGCATTTTCATTTTCCGAAAAATATGCCGATCCAATATTCCACAACAAAGGCATTGTGGCCGCAAAAACTCCATAAAACAAATAGGCAATTGTAATAGAGAAATATAACTTTAAACGGCCAATCATTACCCAATCTTCCCAGTAATACGTAATTCCCAAAAACAAAATAAAAAACATTAACGAAGCAAAAGTATAAACGGCAAACCGGCGTGGATCGACCTGACCGATTATTTTTCCGAAAAATGGCAGCAATAGAATGGCCAAAATATTATGTGCATTTTTATACGTTGCAATACTGAAATAATTCAAATGCAATTCGCGCTCAAAAAATATGGTGAGCACAGCAGCGCTGGTCATAAAAGCAAAGCCGTAAAACATAAAACCAATTTCGAAATCACGATACGGTTTCTGAGTTAGAATAATATTCTTCATCCTGCCCCATGAGCTCTTCACCGACAACCAAAACTTTTGTCTGGAAACCTGTTCTTTCGGTGTATAATCAATACGTGTAAGCAAAACAATAGATGCTATTCCCAAAATACCCAATGACGGATAAACCCATCTAAATATATACGGGTCGTAATCCAGCCAAATTCCAAAACCAAAAGTTGCCAGCAACATTACAATTTTATTGACAGTAGCAGCGTAACTGTAATACTTACCAAAATTCTGATGTGTGTAGCTATTTTTCAGTAATAAGTTGATTGTGGGAAAAACAATTGGGTTGGCCAGGAAATAGATTAAAAAAACAATTAGAAATATATAATGGTATATGACAGGAATATTTTGCGAAACTGCGGGAAAAAAAGCAAAAGCCAACAACGGCACCCGTGTTGCAATAGCAATAGAATTAAGCATTTTGCGCTTACGGACTGTGCGGCGCAAAAATTCATTCATAAAAACCGAAAGAATAAGCACCATGTGCTGAAACTGCAATAAAAAGCCAATTTGGTAGTTACTCCCTTCCAGACTTTTAATTAACACAAACTCATTAAGAATAAGTACACCGCGAACAACTCCTTCGATAATGGAATAAGCCAGGTGCAGGTAAAAAGTTTTTTGTTCGTTAGATGATAGCTTTTTGATCATAGTGTTGCTAAAACAAGCCACAAATATAGAAAAACTATCACAGAGGCATTATCCATAGCTTATCTTTTAAAATTCAGTTATTGTAAAACAACTGATTCCTATTTTCGAGATCGTGTTTTTATGGTTTTCTCCGCTCAATTCACAAAAATATCTGAGAATCAATATTTATTTCAATCAAATTAAAAAAATAATTGTGAATTTTACTTTCCTCAATATAATAACATTACACCACCGCAAACGTTTTCGTTACTGGCAGGCTCCAATTAGAAAAATTCACATTTTTTTTGATTTCTAATATATATAACTTAAATTAGAGCTGCGAAAGAAAATTGTTTAACTCTAAAATTTATTAAATTATGAAAAAATTTACACTATTATTTATGGCAGCAATGCTAATGGGCTTCTTTGCTAATGCTCAGGTTATTTTTAGCGATGACTTCGAAGGTTTCACTGACGGTGACTATGTTGCTGATAATTCAACGGAATGGACCACCTGGTCAGATGCCCCGGGAACCGCAGAAGATGCTGTAATTAGTACAACTTACGCGAACAGCGGGTCAAACTCTATGTTCATTTCAGGAACTAATGACATGGGCCTTCCATTAGGAGACTTAACTACCGGCAAATATTACAGTGCATTCCAAATTTATGTAGAAACAGGTAGTAGCGGATACTACAACATTCAACATGAATGGCTTGATATTTGGGCGTTTGAGTGTTACTTTAATGAAGGAACCGGACACCTTGAGGCAGGTGGCGAATCAATTGAATTCAGCTATGATAATGACGCATGGGTAGCTGTTGAGCATTACATTGATTTAGATAATGATTTGATTAGCCTTTATATTGGCGGCGAATATGTTTATCAGTGGCCTTTTAGTCATACAGCCACCGGAACCGGAACCACAAATGCTCTTGCAGCCTATAACTTCTATAATGGAGGAGAAACCGGAACTGCAGAATATTATGTTGATGATGTGATTTTCGAGGAATTCGATGCAGTTTTCCAAGAAGTTACTTTCAACGTAGACATGACTGTGCCCCTTGCTGATGGAGCTTTCGATCCAGCAGCTGACACATTAATTGTTGCAGGCAGCATGAATGGTTGGGCAGGACCAGGAACAGACAACACTATGTTCATGGCTGATGAAGATGAAGATTCAATTTATACCGTTACAAGAATGTTACTTCCCGGCGACTATGAATACAAATACTTCATAAACAGCGGCTGGGGCGGCGGCGAATGGGAAGGCGGAGACAACCGTGCTTTCACATTAGCAGAAGAGACACTAGTACTTGATGACATTTGGGGAGACCCGACCAACTTCATTGCACCGGTTGAAACAATCCAGTTCAGCGTTTATCCAAACCCAACAAGCGGAATTGTAAACATCACTGCTGACCAAAATGCAGAAGTAACAGTTTCCAACACTGTTGGACAAATTATTATGCACAAAGTTCTTGGAAACAGCGGAACTATTAACCTGACAAATGAAACTACAGGTGTATACTTCGTAACAGTAAGAACAAACCAGGGAACAGCTACTCAACGCGTAATTGTTGAATAGTTAGAATTCCAATAAAAATACAAAGCCATCGGACTTCCGATGGCTTTTTTCGTGAGACTCAAAAACCCCAAATCGCTTTGCGATTTGGGGTTTTTGTTAGTCGAACAAATCCACGATAGCGAAGCGTATCGGGATTGGCTGAACCTTGTAAGACTTGAGCCTCACCAATATCTTGAACAGAACAAAAGAAACTTCATTGAAAACCAATCCGGTCATAAACTTTCCGAAATTAGAACCCGTACGCGATTTGG
>CAYPSX010000289.1:0-4183 GCA_964413185.1 uncultured Bacteroidales bacterium | reverse complement strand
ATATTTTCTCTACTGAATGTACTCTATGGAAAAGAAATAAACCCTAACTCCATCATTTCAGTTATAAGCGGAAGGTATGAATGGAAAAATAAAGGAATAGATATCTTTTTAGAAACATTCAACCAAATAAATGAGGTTAATTCGGAAACTCCTTTAGTACCGCTAATTTTAATACCTGCAAACCATGGCGGGGTTCGCAACGATTTAAAAAATGCCATAGAGGAGGGAAATACCAACGGCATCAGGCAGCCATACCTTACGCATATTCTTCACGACCGCGACTTTGATCCTATCGTAAAAACTATCGAAAAACATAAAATCCACGAAAAAGATAATATATTCCCGCTTTTTGTTCCGTGTTACCTGGATAAGCATGATGGTATATTCAACATGAATTATTATGACTTGTATTTGGGAGCAGATTTGGGCATATTTCCATCGTATTATGAGCCATGGGGCTATACTCCATTAGAATCAATGGCTTATAGTGTGCCGGCAATTACAACATCTCTGGCCGGCTATGGAAAATGGATTGATCACAAAGAACTGAGAATAAACAAAGGAGCCAGTGTAATCCTACGCGATGATAATAATGATAACGACGTAATTGAACATGTAATTAATGATGTTAAAACGTACATGGGCTTTACGCAGGAAGAAAAAGATGCAGCACGAAAAGGAGCCCGCGAAATAGCAAAACAGGCATTATGGGAAAATTTGATTGAAAAATACTTTGAAGCCTACGAACTTGCTTGCGAAAGGACACAAGGAAGGGCGCGCAAACCCAGACCAAGCCTCGATTTTGTAAAACCAAGACTCCAAAGCGATAAAATTAATAATCCACCCAGGTGGAGCAAAATGGTGATAGAAGGCAGCCTGCCAAAAGAGTTGGAAACACTGAAAGAAATATCGCAAAATTTATGGTGGACATGGAATTTTGAAACCATTCAGTTGTTTAAGTCAATGGACGAAGAGCTTTGGTACGAAAATGACCGAAACCCAATCGCATTACTAAATAAAATAACCAAAGACCGTATAGAAACACTGCTTGAAGATCAGTCTTTTATGCAGGAATATCGAAAGATAGAAAAAGCCTACAAAGATTACATATCCAAACAACCAAATAAGGAAAAAACCATTGCCTATTTTAGCATGGAATATGGATTTTATGATAATATAAAAATCTATTCCGGCGGATTGGGTATTCTTGCCGGCGACTACCTGAAAGAAGCTTCAGATAATCAACTAAACCTTATTTCTGTTGGGTTTTTGTATCGATATGGCTATTTCAAGCAACAACTGACCATTAATGGAGAGCAACAAGCTATTTTGGAACCACATAATTTTAATGATTTACCTGTAACTTTATTACGCGATGAATTTGGCAACCCGCTTTTGGTAGTTGTCAATTTCCCGGGTCGCTCAGTCTATCTTAAAGTGTGGAAACTTATGGTAGGCCGCAATCCATTGTATTTGCTCGATGCCGACAACGATTTTAATGCCGATGAAGATCGCAGCATTACACACCAATTATATGGTGGTGAATGGGAAAATCGCTTAAAACAAGAGGTTGTGCTTGGATTTGGCGGAATTCGACTACTTAAACACTTAGGTTATGATATAAACATATACCATCTTAACGAGGGCCATGCAGCATTCATAAATCTGGAGCGAATTGGTAATTTGGTAAAAGAAAAAAACCTCACATTCGATGAAGCACTCGAAGTAGTACGAAACACTTCGCTGTTTACTACACACACACCTGTTCCGGCCGGCCACGATGTGTTTACAGAAGACTTGTTGCGAATATACCTGCGCCATATGCCGGAAAGATTAGGCATAACCTGGGACAATTTGCTGCAATTAGGCCGAATGGACCCTACAAATTATGGCGAACCGTTTTCAATGAGCGTTTTAGCTGCCAATACGTGTAAAGAAATGAACGGTGTTTCTGAGTTACATGGAGAAGTTAGTCGCGAAATGTTCCAGAATCTTTACAAAGGATATTTTGCCAACGAATTGCATATTGGGTATGTTACCAACGGGGTACATTATCCAACATGGACAGCCAAAGAATGGAAAAAATTGCACCTCGAATATTTCGGCAAAGATTTCCTTTCGCAACTGGGAAACCGCGATTATTGGAACCGGATTTATGATGTGCCCGATGAAGAAATCTGGAGCATCAGGCAGTTGCTACGGCAAAAACTTGTCGATTATATCAAGCAACGTTTTGAAGACAACTGGGTAAAACGAAACGATAACCCCAAACGCATAATGCAGGTGTTAAACTCACTTGATTCCAATGCCCTTACTATCGGTTTTGCACGTAGATTTGCTACGTATAAGCGGGCACATTTGCTGTTTACAGATATTGAGCGGTTAAAAGAAATTGTGAATAATCCGGATATGCCCGTGCAATTCGTATTTGCCGGTAAAGCTCATCCCAAAGATAAAGCGGGGCAGGATTTGATTAAACACATTATAAGTGTGTCGCAAATGCCCGAATTTGCCGGAAAAATTATCTTTATTGAAAATTACGACATTCAACTGGCAAAAAAACTCGTTAAAGGAGTTGATATTTGGCTTAATACACCTACAAGACCACTCGAAGCCTCAGGAACCAGCGGCCAAAAAGCAACCATGAACGGAGTGCTCAATTTTAGTGTGCTTGACGGATGGTGGCGCGAAGGTTACGAACCTGAAGCAGGATGGGCACTTCAGGAAGAACGAATTTACGAAAATCAGGAATTCCAAAACGAACTTGATGCCGTAAATATTTATGCAATGCTCGAGAATGAAATAATTCCGCTTTTCTATAACAGAAATGACAATGGCACCCCCAACGAATGGATCAAATATATTAAAAACAATATTGCCCGTGTAGCGCCACGATTTACCACCCTGCGCATGTTGAATGATTATATTGAGCAGTATTATAATCCACTCATGAAGGCAGGTAAGGAAATAGTAGCTAAAGATTTCCAAAAAGCCACTGATGTAGCAATATGGAAACAGCATATCTATGAGAACTGGGAGAATATCGAAGTTGTCAATGTCGACTTTCCGGACACATCAAAACACCTGTATAAATCGGGGAATAAATATCATGGAGAAATCGTTTTGAGCATGCAGAAAATAAAACCGGAAGAAATTGGTATTGATATGGTATTGACAGCCGATGCTACGAGTATGAAGGTTGCAGAAGAAACCTATACCTTAAAATACGATAAAACAGTTGACAATATACATTTTTATAGTATCGACCTTGAGCTTGAAGACCCCGGAATGTTTGAATTTGGCCTTCGAATGTATCCCAAAAACGATCTTTTGAAATATAAAATGGAACTGAATCTGGTTCGCTGGATTTAATAAGTACTAAAAAGAAAATATAAAACCTTCGTTGTACAAGCTTAGTATGACGAAGGTTTTGTTTCTGTAATGAATTGTTTTTGCCAACTAATTGATTCGTGCAGATGCAAACTCAATTAATTTGCGTTTGGCATCGTTATACTCGTCATATTCTTTATATTCAGGGTTATTTTTCTGGAATGCCTGTATTTCTCTAAAATTTCCTCTGAAATAATTCGATATATCAAGCTTGTTTTCAATGCCGTATTTTTTATAAACGGCATCTACTTCTTTTTGATAATCAGCATAAATGTCTTTTGCCTCTTCATAGGATTTTCCTTTAAATTTATCCCAGTATTTTTCCATAAGTATTGCTCTCTCTTCATTGACTACCTTACAATAGGTTTTTACATCAAGCTTTTTCTTTTCTTTTTTCTCCGTTTTTGCTTTTTTCTCTGATTTTTTTCCGGATTCTTTTTCCGGAGAACCGCAAGCCATAAAAAAGCCAGCCAAAACAATAATGATAATAATGATTTTTTTCATGATAAATATAAATTTAGTTAGTAATAGTAGTTGATATTATTTGCAAAGATACATAAAATAACGAAGATGGAACCAAAGCCAAAAAGCCAGCTTAGCCTCCAAATTCTTTCAGGTCACTGAAATGCTTTTTTCTTCTAACGAAGTATTGCCAAACTATGCTCCCGGTGTATATTTCTTTGTGATGGTTTGTCGTTCTTTGTGCTTCGATTTCGCTCCGAACGGCCTTGTACGATGGTCTCATTCTTTGAAAAGAAAAATGCGCTTTGGGTACTTGTATTGCACTTTTCGG
>CAYPSX010000288.1:0-4283 GCA_964413185.1 uncultured Bacteroidales bacterium | reverse complement strand
AACCGGGAAAAACGAGAAAATACATATGCTTGATATGTTTCAAATTACCGAAGCATTCGACAAATACAAAAGCTCCATGGAAAAGGTTGGAAAGGCCATTGACACTTATTCAAGCAATACACTGCTCGATAAAATTTTTTACTTCGAGTTGGCATTGTTTTCATTTCTGACCGGGAATAATGATATGCACTTGAAAAATTTTTCCATGATCGAGGGCACTTCCGGCTGGGTGCTGTCTCCGGCATACGACCTGCTTAATGTAGCCATCGTCCTACCGGAAGATAAAGAGGAGTTGGCATTGACGCTCAGCGGTAAAAAGAAAAAACTCAGTCGAAATCATTTTGAACAACTGGGAGAAAGCTTAGCGCTTACCTCCAAACAAATCAATGCTGCATTTCAACGAATGGTGAAAAACAAACCCAAGGCTATAGATTGGGTTAAACGCTCATTTTTGTCAGATAAAATGAAAGGAAGCTATTTAAAAATCATTGAAATGAGATACGATCAGTTGAAGTTTGGCTGATATAAAAATCTGCGGTACAACCGATCGTAGGGAGCTCAGTAAAGCCGGTCGGTAAACAGCGGAGAACGTTTAAAACGGTAAATCATTCTCATCCAGCTTCTCGTAGTCGTCGGGAGGCACGTCATCCAACCCCGGAGGTGGTGGTGGCGGCGGAGTGTTGGTGTTGCCGGCGGCATTGGTTTCAATTTTCCACACTTTGAGGTCGGTGTACCATTTGCCATTGTATTCGCGGCTCTCGGCATCGAAATGCACGGTAATTTCCTGGCCGGGCTTAAACTTGTCGAGCGGTACTTTATCGTTCCATGACATGAAACAGACTTTTTTCGGAAATTTATCGTTGGTTTCGATGATAATCTCCTGTTTTTTCCACTGCCCTTTGCTCGATTTTCCGGTTACAGGCTGCTCTATTTTGATTACTTTTCCGGTTAGTTCCATAAGATACGTTGCTTTATTTGAGTCCTCTACAAGGCCAATTCTACATTCTTAAACTTTTCGCTTCCTACATCTACTTTGACACATTTAAGGAAATTGCCAAAATCAAACCGATTTGCCCTTGGATCTAAAGGGAACGGGTTGATTTTTCGGCTTTCTCATTAAGGGTCGGGGCAAAAAAAGGCGAAAAATCAAAACCCTGCTTAATCTGTCAAAATAGAACTACAAAGGTATGAATTTGAACTGTATTGTTTTTGCATCGCCTTGAATTTTTTTTGGTGTGCAATGAACAGTTTTTGTTGTGTTTTGACCAAAAAATTGCGCCAAAATTTGGAGCTTGCTGAAAAAGTCTGAAGCGCATTCCGTGTCATTTCGGGCAAGGTGAAAAAACGGTATCAGTCGGGCAAAAGCCGCCTGCATAGCAGCGTTCTCTAATCATTTTCTATTGCACAAAAAAAATGCATGAAAAGCTGCAAAAAGCTCATAAGCATTTCTGCTAACGAGCCGCAACTTCTCATGCATTTTTACCATGCATTTAAGCAACCTTATCGCCTATTCTTGTGCGGGTTGCATCTTTTCCTGTACTTTTTCCCTTAACTCGGGATCTTGTTGCACTTTTTGCGAGATAACCTGGTACCGTTCCACTGAAAGACCGGTTTCCTTGATTTTTTTCTCCATTTGACCCTGCACTGTCTGCTGAACTTTCACGACCTCTTGCCTGGCATTATTATATTTCTCTAGTTCTTTTTCATCGGCCTCAGGTTCCTGCTGAGGATCTCCTTCGGCTTTCTGTATGGCAGTGAATTTCTGCACATTAAGACCCTCTTCTTCTATGGCCTTCACCATTTCTTGCTGTGCTTGCTGATCGAGCACTTGAATTTGTTGTACTGCTGATGCAAACATGCCCAACTCTTCATCACTGATTTGATCGTTCGTTGGAACCTGTGAAAACGCACTGTTAGCAATAATGATAAACAAAAATAAATAACCTACTTTTTTAATTGTAAACATAAATATTGTGTTTTAAAGTTAAAATTTGATTCTTAATACTGCATTTCCCTCAGCTTGTTTTGCATTTCGGGATCGTTAGATATTCTATTCCCGATTTGTTGATATCGTTGCATTGTCAGCCCTTCGCTCTCAATAATATCTTGCGCCTTTTTCTGAGTTTGAGCCTGATCTTCCCGCATCTCATTAATGATGGCTCTGTATTTATTCATATCCGACTCACTAACATCAATATCGCTATCCGGATTTTGCTGGTTTTGTTGAATCTGGTTAAATTGATTCATATCCATTCCGTTCTTCTCAATGATTTGTGTCATTTTTTGCTGCATCTCCTGATTAATCGCTTGCATTTTGCTGTTAACGGTTGCAAATTTTTTGAGCTCCTCATCGGAAATATCAGCATCGCCGGATTGCTGTATCTGCTGTCCGGGTTTCATTTGTTGCGGATTTTGCATTTGCTCATCCGGATGGCCTTGCGTGTTGTCTTTCTTACTATTTTGGCACCCGGCCAAAATCATTAAACCTAAAAGAATAAAAGTGATTTGTTTCAAATACATAAATTTCAATTTTTCGTTAAAAACTATTTTTTGAACGGACAATTATTATTATTATTATATTATATTCAATTTTTTTTGGGATTAATCTATGTAATTCTTTTAGTTGAGACTGATCCTTGTTTGCGTCCTATGGATCATCTATTTTATTATAACAAAAATTAACAATCCAGCTATAACAGGCCATGTACCTTTTCCCGTAACTTTTTTTAGGCCGTTTTTTAATCATTTCTTTTAATTCTAAGCTAACCATATTCGCAATACAATCGCGAACGAATTGAAAAACAGTTAATCTCGTTTCAGTTAAAACATATAATGAAGTCGATATGAACTTTTGTAAAAGAGCGCCGAGAAGAGATAAATCTCACATAAGAAGAGTTTGTCGAACGTGCCGGAGTAGCACTTACAGTAATCAGATCCGGGATACATGCGTAGATATGCGGGGAGGTGAATATCCATCGGAAAGACTATTTGAAATTTGAGCAACTCGTATATCTCACCTATGTGTTTATGTACCCGAAAACCTGTCATGTCAATGGATAAGCGCTCTGTGTTTTGAGTGATTTAGTGTTATCCATGTTTTATACCATTAATGTAGTTTTTGTATTTAATGTAGGTTTTTGTATTTTTGGGCATTGTTTCCGTAATTCCTGGTTAGGGATTGAAACGACCGATTAAAATTTAGAGTAATGAATAGTAAAGAACATAAAGAGTATTTGATCGCTTTTAAGGAATATGCTCAAAAAATAACCTCTTCCAAAAAAGAAGCCAAAGACTTTCTTGTTCGTTCCGGAATACATGATAGACGCGGGAAATTAAGTAAAGAATACGCCACAACTAAATAAATATGTATTCTAAAAGAGCGGGTCTTGTTCTAGGATTTCATGGATGCGATGAAAGCGTTAGAAATACTGTCGTTAGTAAGAAAGGGGAATTACTCAGACCAAGCGAGAATGACTATGACTGGTTAGGTAGTGGTGTTTATTTTTGGGAAAATAACTACGAGCGGGCACTAAAATATGCTACTGATTTAAAAAGAAATCCTGCAAAATGTAAAACTAAAATTACAAAACCGTCTGTAATTGGCGCTGTGATAGATTTAGGCCATTGCTTGGATCTTTTAGATTCTGAATATCTGAAAATATTAAAAACAGGCTTTCAAATGCTCGTTCAATTAAATAAAGAACACGGCATAGAAATACCTGTAAACAAACCTATTGAAAAACAAGGAGACCTGTTATTAAGAGATCTTGACTGTGCGGTAATTGAAACCATTCACCAATTTAATAAGGATGAAAAGAAGCATGAGTTTGATTCGGTCAGAGGTGTTTTTTTCGAAGGTAAAGATTTATATCCGAATTCAGGTTTTAAGGAAAAAAACCATATACAAATTGCAATTAGAAACATTAATTGTATAAAAGGCTTTTTCATACCTCGAACACTCAACCCAAAATATCCTAAGCCGTAATATTTGCAACAAAAAAACCGGAACTCACGCCCCGGTTTTTCTTATAATTTATTGACTTTTTTTAATCCCTGATTTTGGCGCCAAAATACTCCCAATTCAGCTTGGCAATGTTGGTTATGCTGATGCCTTTGGGGCATTCGGCTTCGCAGGCACCGGTGTTGGTGCAGTTGCCAAAGCCCAGCTCGTCCATTTTGGCGACCATGGCTTTTACGCGGCGTTTGGCTTCCACTTTACCTTGTGGTAAGCGCGCCAAATGCGAAACTTTGGCCGATACGAACAGCATGGCCGATGCATTTTT
>CAYPSX010000287.1:0-4369 GCA_964413185.1 uncultured Bacteroidales bacterium | reverse complement strand
ATTTACATAATTCGTTATAATACAGCTTATTGTCAAGTGCGAAACTTCAGTTAATGATATAAGGCTATAAAAAATAGCGATGCTTACATTATTGGCAAAAATTAGTTCAATTTATGTAAACATTGCTATTTTTGCCAACAAAAAACAATATAAAATGAATAAATTAAGAAATAATGACCAGCGGGCAAGAACAGCCATAACCCTAATTTGGATAGTCACAGCAATTGATTTAATTGCGTTAGCATCAAGTTATTTTCAATACAACATGCTCGAATCCATATCTGCCGGAGGACAAATCACTATGGAAGAAGCCAATGCCAATGACAGCAGGGAACAGTTTATTGGCATTTTTTACATAATAGCATATATCATTTCCGGAATAACATTCATTATGTGGTTCAGAAGAGCCTATTTCAATCTTCACCAGCGTGTTACTAAATTAAACTTTTCAGAAGGATGGGCTGCCGGCAGTTGGTTTGTTCCCTTTGTAAATCTTGGTCGCCCTGCACGAATTATGCAAGAACTTTACACAGAAACAACAAAATTCCTAAATAAATTCAGTCAAAATAAACGACAGTTCAATTTTTCAAATTATATCGGCTGGTGGTGGGCACTTTGGCTTATTTCCGGAATTTTTGGTCAAATAATTTTCCGTTATTCAAGAAATGCAGATTCCATAAACGATTTTACGAACATTACCATTTTATCGATGATTTCCAGCTTACTTGCCATTCCATTAGCTTTATTAACGGTTAATGTGATAAAAAACTACAACAACATGGAACAGTCGCTCATCAAAATTGATCCGGAAGACGAATCTCAGTTTACAGATGCAGGCACAAAAACTAACGAAGGCACTGATATTGAACAAAAAACAGAAGAATAACAACCTTTTCAAAATATAAGCTAAAAGTTTATTTTTGACTGCGATTTATCAAAAATTATTTGTCATAAAACGATTCGTAAAAAGAATTAATTTCCATATTATTTATTATTTTTTTTCATTTTTATAAAATAAAACCAACTAAACCGTTATATTTTATAATATTTGCAAATCGCTAATCAACTTTAAATGAAAAAAAACTATGAATTTCAAAATAATTTTAGCCATAATCCTATCCCTGTTATTAATTACCTCTTGTGCAGTAACTAAAGAACAACATGGCAATTACGACAGTTCAAAGTACCAAACCGAAACCATCAAAAAAGGAAAAGACTTTTATTTATTTTGGGATAAATTACCCATTAAAAGAATTGACAAAAAACTGGATATAGAGAATTATGAAAAAGTGATTAAACGAGGCTTTTTTGATGCTACTATTTATTACGGTACATTGGGCATTTTTTCGTTTTACTCTGTTAAAATTAAAGCTCCGAAAGAAGACAGAAAGACCAACCGGGGCAGATAATGCCCTCCACTTTTCTACAGCGAAATTCTCCAAATCAGGTAAAATAACGTATAGCAATTTAAAAAAACCATACGTAAATTTAGCTTTGTAATTTTTAATATTGCCGGACACTATTCATGGTGCCCGGTATTTTATGTTTACACGGCCTAAAGTCCGGAAGCAAATTCCGGAACAAGTTTTCAGCATCTTCAAAAATTCCGGGATGGATTTAAACAAGAAACTCGCACAATTACGGGAAAAAGCAGAGAAAGTACACAAAAACGAAAAACGTACTTTTGACAAAGAGTATTTGCAAGACTTTGAAAAGCTTGTTGAGGAGATTAACATACAGAACATTAAGCTGGAGACACAAAACAAAAACCTTCAAACAGCCCTTGAACAACAACAAAAAATAAACAAAATCAACAAACGCTATGAATCTGTTTTTGCCGCATCGAATGCAGGAATTACAGTAATAGACAGCCACGGAAAATTTATTGAGTGCAACCAGGCTTTTGCCAACATGCTGGGCTACACAACTGATGAGCTCTACAACAAAACAATTGAAAGCATAACGTATGGCAATGATTTTGGTGGAAACTTTTCCGACGATTCCCGTATCACCCAACAAAAAAGTCAAACGCGATTTGAAAAACGTTACCTACACAAAAACGGGCAAATAATTTGGTGCGATGTAACCACATCTGCCATACAGGAAAACAAAACAGAATACAACTATGTTTCTGTTGTAAAAGACATTACACAGCAAAAAGCCACTGAAAAAAGGTTGCGTGAAAACGAACAACGGCTCGAGCTATTTTTCCAGGAATCGCACGAAGGATTTTTCTTTATGATGCTCGATGAGCCGGTTTACTGGAATGAAAACACAAACAAAGAGGAAGTTCTCGAGCATGTTTTTACCCATCAGCGCATTACGAAAATCAACAAATGCATGCTGGATCAGTACAGAGCAAAGAAAGAGGATTTCATTGGCCTCACTCCGGCAGATTTATTTGCACACGATATCGAACACGGAAAAACAGTATGGCGTCAATTTTTCGACCACGGAAAATTACAAATCGATACAGAAGAACGAAAATTTGACGGCACACCCATGATCGTTACGGGCCAATATATATGCCTGTACGATGAAAAAGGGCGCATAACCGGGCATTTTGGTGTTCAGCAAGATGTTACAAAAGAACGCAATGCCAAAAGAGACCTCAAACTTAGCGAAGAAAAATTCAGGTCGCTCATGGAAAACTCGCCACTTGCCATTTTACTAACCGATCAGAACGGAACAATAACTGACTGCAATAAGGCTCTGGAGACGCTAATCAGCAGACATCGCGAAGAGATTATCAGAAGCACAATATCCCATTTTCACGAAGAATTTCTGGGGTTAAAAAACAAAGACAAAAACATAAAACCGATTTTCGATAAAATACGGGAACTATACAACAACGAGGTTAAATTCCCGCTAACCTACACAACAACAGCAGATATTCAAGGAACAGAAAAACATCTGGACCAAACCATTTTTAAAATCCATACAGCCTCGGGCTTCATCATTGCAAGCATTACAAAAGACATTACCGAGCAAAAAAATGCGGAGAAAACTATTCTTACACAAAACAGAGAACTTGAAAAAAACAGCATAGAAAAAAATAAGTTTTTTAATATCATAGCTCACGATTTACGAAGCCCGTTCAATGCCCTCATCGGATTTTCAAATATTCTGCTTAAAAATTACGATCGGTATAACGATGCAAAAAAAACCGACCACATCGAAAAAATACATTCAACGGCAAAAAATGCTTATCAACTTACAGAAAACCTGCTAACCTGGGCAAGAGCGCAAAGCAATAAAATTACCATGAAGCCTGAGCCGACAGACATGTTCTATATTGTCCAGGAAACCATACTTCATACCATCAGTCAGGCAGAGAACAAAAACATCAGTATCAAAAATCAGATCAAAAAAAATACATTCGTACTGGTTGACAACAACTCGATACAGACCGTACTCCGCAACCTGTTGACCAATGCCATAAAATTCTCATACCGTAACGGACAAATAAAAATTTACGAAAAAACCGATAATAAAAACCGTATCGATCTGGTCGAGATTTGTATTGAAGATTATGGTGTAGGAATGAGCCCGGAAACTGTTGACACACTCTTTAAACTCGACAAAACCACATCAACAGCAGGCACAGAAAAAGAAACCGGCTCCGGGTTGGGACTCATCATTTGCAAAGAATTTATTGAAAAAAACAATGGCGCAATCACGGTCAGCAGCATAAAAGAAGAAAAAACACAGTTTTGTATCTCGCTACCATCATACACACGACATAAAACAGATAACAAAGACCAAGCAAAGAAAATCAACAACATTAAAGTCGACCTTCATCCTCAATCTGTCGAGTACCTCAAATCAAATTACAAAAAAGTAAAAAAACAAATGTCGAGCTACAACTTGCAACAATTCGCAAAAACGCTTCAAGCATTGGGGCATGAGCAGAATATTCCCCGGATTAAGGAAATCGGGGATCAATTAAACGAAAACATCAAAAACCTGGATTTAACACAGGTCGAAAAAATCATGTCAGCCTTTGAGGAAATGCTAGAGTCAAAAAAATTGTAAAGTCGATAAATCAAAATTTGAAAACGATCAATAGCCCGGTCATTTATGGCCGGGTAAAGGTTTGGGGGAGGTTGGCGGGCTTTAGCCCATATTTCGGAACAATGAAATTGAACAAAATGGAATAATTCAATCGGGCGTTTCTATTGGGAGTTTCGATTTATGGAACGCAGATTTGACAGATTAGGCTGATTTACGCAAGATTTTATTTAAATAAAACACAGATTTGCGCTGTTTTATATGCCACTCCTACGGAGTTCTGTTGCCGGGGTTGTTAGCCGGGCTAATCGGGTAGGAAGCGGCTTTCGCCGCTGTCCCCCCACACCACCTGGCATAC
>CAYPSX010000286.1:0-4386 GCA_964413185.1 uncultured Bacteroidales bacterium | reverse complement strand
TTCTATGGAAAAATATTTAGACAAGAACTATTCTACTTTTATTGAACAGAATACTCAAGTCAAAAAAAGAGTGAATGAACTTATAAAAAAGAATAAAAAAGTATTAGAACCATTAGTAGCTTCAGATCCCAAACTAGTAAGAACAGAATTCTGTTATGAGTTTTACGGTGAAAAAACATTAAAAAGTGAGCAAAGCTCAACGCTTCTTGTTTTTGATTTTATGCAAAACACGATTGCTTTAGCATATAAAAATTCAAATAAAGATTCAATTGTCTATATCCTGGAAGATGAGGAAAACATCCCAATGCCAATACATTTTATCATGGAGGAAGAGTTTTTAAACAAACAAGAATAAAATGAGAAAAAGTACTGTTTTATTTATTATTAGCATGATGTTGATATTGGGCTGCCAAAAGAAAAGTACTAGTCCAAATAAGTCTATTATTGGTAACTGGAACTATATTAATAATACGAATAGGCAGAATTATTCTTTAACATTGGAATCAAAAAATGATACGGTAAAGGGAACACATTGTTTTGTTGCAAATAATGGGAATAAAATTGACTGTGAACATGATACCGGATTTACAATGATTTGCACAACAAACAATGGTATTTATACAGGAACATTTAAAAGTTCCTATTCTAATAAAAAGTATGATTTAACAATAAGACTTAGTTGCGATACATTATTTTGGAATTTAAGCAATTATGATCATTTGTTTTTTAATAGGGAAATGAAGTTTGTGAAAGAAAAGGACTAACTTATCTTAATGGTTTTAAAAAAAAACACTACTTCATTCCCCCATTTTTAATAATTTCTACACCTTCGTTTTTCAGCGAGTTCTTTTGCTTTTCAAATTCATCGGCATCGAGCGGGCGTGTGGCGTCTTCGATGAGGGTAACGTTAAAGCCTTCGCTAAGTGCATCTTTCAGGGTGAAATAGACGCAAATATCAGCAGCTAAGCCACAGAAATAAAGGTCTTTGGCGCCTTTTTCCCGCAAATATCCGGACAGTCCTGTGTTGGCCGATTTGCTGTTGTCGTAAAATGCGCTGTAACTGTCAATTTCCGGGTTCATGCCCTTGCGGAAAATAGCTGTAAACTGCTTTGAGTGCAGTTCGTGGTTCAGTTCTGCGCCTTTTGAGCCCTGCACACAATGGTCGGGCCATAGAATTTGGTCGGTTCCGTGCAAGTCTATGTGGTCGAAAACTTTCTTGCCTTTGTGGTTCGATGCAAAGCTTTTGTGATTTTCCGGATGCCAGTCCTGTGTTGCTACAACCAAATCAAATTGCGGAATTATTTTGTTGATGACCGGAACAATGGCATCTCCATCTTTCACTTCTAAAGCGCCTCCCGGCATAAAATCGTATTGCGTATCTACTACAATTAAAGTTTTCATGGTATCGGTTTTTTATTGATTTTGTTGATGTTCTTCAACCAGTTTATTGCGTAGTTTGTTGAGCTTTTTACTCAATCCCACCTTATAAATATGCGGGTATTCAAACCGTTTGAATTCTTCGGGTAATTGATTTAACCGGGCTTTTGCATATTCGGCAATGGATGGTAAATCGGGCTTTTTGTCTGTGCGTTTTCCGTTTTTCATCACCGGATGCAGAACAGGTTCTTTTTTGTAGCAGTCGACCTGCATAGATTTGAGGTGCTCAAACGGATGAAACATTTTTTCCGATTCGGTTTCGTCGCGCAGGCTCACCATGTCGGCGCCGGCAAATTGTCCGGCATTATCGAGCATGCGATAAACTTGTTTTTTGCCGGGGAGCGTAACTTTTTTGGCTGATTCCGAAAGTTTTATGCGCGGTTCGCCTTGAAACTCCGAAAGTTTAAACACGCCATCCAGGGCAGCATCGGGCTGGCCGGTCATCAGGCTGGTTCCAACGCCAAAAAGGTCGATCTGTGCATTTTGCTCGTTCAAACTTTTGATTAGATGCTCATCAAGCTGGTTCGATGCCGCAATTTTCACATAATCGAGCCCGGCATCATCCAGCATTTTTCGTGCTTTTTTCGAAAGGTAAGCCAAATCGCCGCTATCCAACCTGATGCCTTTCAGTTTTTGCCCCTTTTTCTCCATTTCTTTGCCCACCTTAATGGCATTGGGCACACCCGTTTTTAGCGTATCGTACGTATCCACCAGCAAAACACAATCGCGTGGCCGTTGCTGCGCAAAATGCCGGAAAGCTGTTAGTTCATCATCGTAACTTTGGATAAAAGAATGAGCCATGGTTCCCGAAATGGGAATTTCAAAATCTCTGCCGGCCATTACATTGCTGGTGGCGTTAAATCCGCCCACAATAGCTGCGCGTGCACCGTGGTAGCCTCCCATGCCTTGTGCCCGGCGCAAGCCAAAATCAACCAGCCCGCGGTCGCCGGCCACATAACGCATTCGTGCTGCTTTGGTTGCAATGAGCGATTGAAAATTCAGGATATTCAGCAAAACCGTTTCAATAATTTGTGCATCGAGAATATTGGCTTCTACCGTGAGAATGGGCTCTGTCGGGAATACAATTTCACCTTCGCGAGCGCTGTAAATATTGCCTTTGAACTTGTAATTAGACAGATAATCGAGAAAATTATCATTCAAGTTTTGTGTACGCAGGTAGCTAATATCTTTTTCAGAAAAGCGGAAGTTTTCCAACAAATCAAGTACGTTATCAAGCCCGGCAAAAACGGCGTAACTGCCGCCAAAAGGCGCTTTGCGGAAAAAATAGTCAAACACAGCCGGTTGCTCATGGCGGTTTTGTGCAAAATAAACTTCCGCCATGGTTATTTGGTACAGGTCTGTGTATGTTGCAGTTATATTGAGCATAATAGTTTGTTTATCAGTAAAACGAATGACAAAACAGATAGTTTTAACGAAACCGGGTTTAATTTTCCCCGAAAAAAAGCATTTTAGAAACAAACATGCTGATATTACGTAATACAATATTTGTAATAAAAACGCTGATTTATCACGGTTAACAATCCATTAGAATAAAACTTAGAATAAAACAGTAGATTTGTCTGTTAGATTTATTATTTTTACCATAGAAACTAAAAATTGATTATTATGAAAAAACTAGTATTCCTTATAAGTATTGTGCTTATGGCACAAATGTCGTTTGCCCAGCTGTTTAGCTGGGGTGTTAAAGGTGGTGTAAATTCTACCAAAGTTTCATTTGATGACTTTAATATCGATGGTGACTTTACAGTGAAAGAAGATTATTTACCGGGAGGCCCAAATGCGGATGATCTGATTATCACCGTTCAAGATGACGAAGGAAATGATGTTGAGATTATTAACCCGCAGGCGATCAATACACCAAGATTAACTTTTACCCCATCATCTTATGAAATGGGTTATCACTTCGGAGCTTTTGCCCGATTGAAATTATTGGGAATTTTTATTCAACCTGAATTATTATTCTCTCATGCTGAAGCAGCCATAGATTTTAGCGATACAGATAATCTTGTTGATAATGTAAGCTCTTCAACAGCAACCATAAATTATAATAAATTTGATGTACCTGTTATGGTGGGTGTAAAGTTAGGCCCGGCAAGGCTAAACATGGGACCTGTGGCTACATTTAACCTCAGCCCGAGTGTTGAAGGAGCTGCAGGGGAAGTAGAAGATATGTTGGACGATTTTACAGAAGTTACCAATCTTGCCACTTTTGGCGCACAGGTTGGTGTTGGTGTAGATATTCTCAAAAAAGTTACAATCGATGTGCGTTATGAGTTCCCAATAAGTAAGCTGGGCGATGAGGTTACAATTGGCGACAATACATTTAGCACCGACCAGCGTCAGGCACAGTTTATTGGCAGCGTTGGTTTTATGTTCTAAAATAATATTTTTTAAAAAAGATACACCCCGGGACAATTGTTTCGGGGTTTTTTATTGATGATCGCGTATAAAACACGCGGCAGTAAACGTAATAGCATGCTCAATACCTTTTAATTTGGTTTTCAATACATCCTGTATCTTGGAATTATCGTAAAAGGTTTTGGAAAAGGCGCTGGAGGCCGTGTCGGCATTTATTTGTGATGATTTTCCCGTAAATTTTGAAATAAAAACGGTAATGGCTGCAAGTGCTTGCATCATCCAGGGCTGGGCTTCGAAGCGCGGGCGTCGCACGCTCAAATTGTCGGCTACCAAATTGAAAAACTGGCGGTAATTCAGGTTTTCGTTATTGAGAATAAATTGTTGGTTCACAATTTTGCCAAATGCCAGTTCACTCATTACTTTTGCCACATCACGAACATCAACAAAACCGGTGGTTCCGGTGGTAAAAAAGGGCATGCCTTTATAAATTGTTTTGAAAAGTTGCGGGCTTCCCTGGCTCCATTCGCCGGGGCCGATTATTATTGTCGGGTTTACGATAACGGCATTTAA
>CAYPSX010000285.1:0-4439 GCA_964413185.1 uncultured Bacteroidales bacterium | reverse complement strand
TTGCCCAATTCTGATTCAACTTCCACTTCTCCGTCCAGTATGCGTGCAATTTTTCGTGCAATGGTCAATCCCAGGCCGGTACCGCCAAATCTTCGCTTCATGGCTACTTCTACCTGGCGGAAGGGCTCAAAAATAATATTATGGTAATCGGGCGCAATACCAATTCCCGTATCTTTAACAGAAACAACAATTTCTGTTGATTTTGCTTCTCCACTAATTAAAACTGTTCCCTGTTCTGTAAATTTTATGGCATTCTCGACCAAAATTTTTACCACTTGCCTAAAACGCACCAAATCGGTATTTATGGCGCAAATATCACCAGCTAACTTTAAATTTAATTCAATTCCCTTTTCCTGTGCATTTGGCAAATTTGCTTCATAAACCTCATGAATTAATTCTTTAGGATCAACTGTTTTTTTATTGAATATACTCTCCCCGCTTTCAATTTTCGAAAGGTCAATAATATCCATCACAACCGATTCGAGTTGCAACGTACTATCCGTTACAATTTGCAAATAACTATTTCTTTTTTCCTGCCCCAGGTCTTTGTTCATACTTAACTGCGCAAAACCTATAATCCCGTTCATTGGTGTTCTTATCTCGTGGCTGATATTGGCCAGGAAAGCCGACTTAAGTCTGTCGCTCTCTTCTGCCTTCTTTTTAGCCATTTCCAGTTCATGAGCATGCTCCTGCAACTTCATGTTTACTGTTTTCAATTTACTGTAGGCAGTTT
Organism: uncultured Bacteroidales bacterium; assembly: GCA_964413185.1. Lineage (GTDB taxonomy): Bacteria > Bacteroidota > Bacteroidia > Bacteroidales > Salinivirgaceae > Salinivirga. The sequence continues at coordinate 3,706 of CAYPSX010000285.1, read as the reverse complement.
TTATTTCAAATTCGGCTCTAACCTTCTCCGTTATATCGCGCAAAACGCCAAAAGACCCTTTATATTTGTTTTCCTCATCATACATCGGCGAAGCATTTACTTCCAGGTTTTTTTTCTCATTTTGAGCCGTTACTATTTCTATATGATACGAACTACTTTGGCCCTGCAGACGCTTTTTCTCCTGTTCTTCAATTGTCAAAACCGAATCTGGTGTTGCCATATCTTTAACCGTCTCTATTTCAATATTATTCGGTGTAAAACCTAAAATTATTTCTGCAGCCGGATTAAGAAAAGTAATCTCTTCATACTTATTAGTAATAACAATACCATCGTTAATATGGTCGACTAAATACCGATACTGAGCTTCACTTTTTTGCAGCTGCATTTCTGCAAGCTTTTTGTCAGTAATATCACGTAGTATGCCTATATTACTCTCAAGCTGTGGGTTATAATCAGACTGTATTTCATAGGCATTGTTTCCAATATTAATCTCAGTTGGATCTATACGGTTGCCCTTTAACACATGGAATAAAACAGGCAATAAATTATTTACAAGGCTCTTGGGAAGACCTTTATTAATAAGGTCCATGGCAAATTTCCCATGCAATTCTCTGCCCGTCTTGCCAACCAGTTCATCGAACTTTTTATTTGTATCAAGTATAATTCCTTCTTTATTGGTATAGATAATTCCAACACCCGCAGTTTCGAACACATCGCGGTAGCGAATCTCGTTTTCTTTCAACTTTTGTTGAGCATTATAATACTCAGTATTATCAATTAAATAGCCATTAATACCAATGACTGCTCCTGCGGTATTCCTTTCCAGCGTTGTATAATCATTAAAATGAAGATATTCTCCCTGTTTTGTTTTAAGCCGATAGTGTTGACTGAAATATTTAACGTCGGTGCTTGACAAATTCACGTATAACTCATCCATAATACGGGGCAAATCTGAAGGATGCATTAATTCCTGAAAATCAGGGTTTGCATTCATCAAATCATTGGCAGAGTAACCCAACAAATCCTGCACATTTGGGGAAACATACTTAACAGTGAAGCTCTCATCAGGAGCCCATTTAAAAACAAGTACAGGCCCGGATAAAAACAAATTCCGTTCTTCTTTCAGGTTTTTGCGTGTTTCAACCTGTTGCGTAATATCCTCAGCATTCTTTACGAACCCGGCAACCCTCCCATCGCGATCGTAATAAGGAGCAATAATTGCCCGTTCCCAGTATTTTTCGCCGTTTTTTCTCTTGTTGAGCATATTGCCTTCCCAGGTTTGACCATTTTTTATGGTCTGCCACAAATCTTCATAAAATTTTTGTGTATGATAACCGGATTTTAATATCCTGGGATTCTTATTCAACACCTCTTCTTTTGTATAACCTGCTATTGTCTCAAAAGCCGGATTCACGTACTTTATATTAGCGTTTAAATCTGTCTGAACGATCAACATCGGGCTTTTTGACAATATGGAGGCATATAACTTTTCATTTGTTCCGGAAATATTTTGCCCGGGTTGTTGTAAAAAACACAGTCCTTTAACAATTGATGATTGATTGCCGGCAAACTTGCCCCTGGCCTGGAAAATATACTTTTGTTTATTTGAGTTTACAAGTTCAAATAAACAAATAAGCGAATCGGTTTTTCGTGCTTTTATATCATCAACCAAACCTTGCCATTTCGCTTCGTCTTCCTTCGATAGAAAACTATAGAACTGCTCAAGATTTTGAACATCTGAATTATTAATTCCACTTAAACGCGAAAATTCGGGGCTGAAGTCAACCTTACTGTTTGACAAATCAATACGAAATGAAAAAGCATCTGATGCATGCAATAATTGTTGAAATTGTTGTTGTTCGGTTGATTCCGGCATACTTTTTGGCTGTTTTACTCTTAACAATCTTTTTTATCTCTTGTTCATATTAAAAAATAGGATTCTTGTAAAATATAAAATTACGAAATAACAAAAAACTGAATATACGTAAAATTACGCCATTTGTTATTAAAAGTAAATAATAATATAAATTAACTGATTATTAACATCTTAAGCCATAAGGGGTGATTTTTTATTTTGAAAATTAAAAAAAAATACCTATCGTTGTAGCAAACCAAAATAATATAAATTTATGTTAGACATTGTAAAAATTACAAGACCTCAAGATTTCAAGAAAACAACAAGAGAAGAGTACGTGGATTTCATGTTTACTCACCTGGACCGCTTTGGAGACCCCAAAGAGGATATCAACAAGTCTATTGACTATGCCTTTTCAGATAACGATGCAAAAGGCGGGTTTTTACTGGCTGCCTATTATGAAGACAAACTCGTTGGAGGGCTGATAATGAACAAAACCGGAATGGCCGGTTACATACCCGAAAATATTTTAGTGTATGTTGCAGTTGATGCTTCGTACCGCGGAAAAGGTTTTGGTGGTAAAATCATCGAAGACTCATTCAAACATGCTAAAGGCGATGTAAAATTGCATGTGGAATATGACAATCCGGCAAAAAGATTGTACGAACGTATTGGCTTTGCAAACAAATATGCCGAAATGCGGTATAAAAATAAGTAAATGACACCCACGAAATAACAAAGGGCTGTTCTTATTGTTCTACAGTAAGGCAGCCTTATTTTTTGTAACCAAATATCAATATAAATGGCGCATTTAAACATCAAAATAAACGACATAAAACAAAATATACGAAACATAACACGTTATCTGCAGGAATACGATATACAATGGAGCCTGGTAACCAAAGTTTTCTCCGGCGATCTGGAATTCCTCAGGCGCGTTCTAACACCCGATGTCATCAAAAATTTACACTCAGTTGGAGACTCCCGACTAACAAGCTTAAAAAACCTGAAAGCTGTACACCCGGACATGCGAACGATTTACATTAAGCCACCTGCACGTGTTTATGTTGATGAAATTGTTCAGTACGCCGATATATCGCTAAACTCATCTTACAACACCATAGTGGCGCTGAACGATGCAGCAAAAAAACAGAAAAAAATACACAAAATCATTTTGATGGTTGAAATGGGAGAGCTACGGGAAGGAATAGACCGCGAAAATCTCATCACTTTTTATAAACGTGTTTTCGAAATGTCAAATATCGAAGTTATTGGTTTAGGGTCGAACCTTGGTTGCATGTATGGAGTAGAACCTTCTTTCGACAAACTTTTACAATTAACACTTTACAAAAAGCTTATCGAATGCAAGTTCAATAAGAACATAGACCTCATATCCGGCGGAAGCTCTATAACCCTCCCTTTGCTTGAACAAGGAAACGTGCCACCCGAAATCAACCATTTTAGAATTGGCGAAGCCGCGTTTTTTGGTACCAGCCCTTTTGATAATGAAAAATTCCTGGAACTTTCTACAGACACATTCAATTTTTACGCAAACATCATTGAGCTGGAAGAAAAAGGAATTGTACCCGATGGCATTATTAATGAAGCAAATATTGGACATACAGCCGGATTTAAAGAAGGAGACACCGATCGCACTACCTATAAAGCCATTGTTGATTTCGGAATGCTTGACGTTGATTACCACGACCTAACACCTAAAGATCCATCTATTAAATTTGTAGGTACAACATCAGACATGACTGTTTACGATTTAGGACAAAACTTGGACGAAAAAGGTGAAAAAAAATATACAATCAACGATGCAATATGCTTCAAACCCTCATACATGGC
>CAYPSX010000284.1:0-4444 GCA_964413185.1 uncultured Bacteroidales bacterium | reverse complement strand
ATTACTCGATTGCCATTGATATTCAATAATTTTCATAGTTATGCTTTTTTCCAAAAATAATAAAAACCCCGGAAAAATGAACTGAAAATCCCATTGTATTGGTATTGCCAAAACAAAATGCGTAATTTTGAGAAAAGATATGTCAATGCAGAAAAAAATACAAATAAAAACCGACCAACAAAATGATTTGTACGATATTACCCCTGTTGTTTCCCAATTTGTAAAAGAATCGGGTATTGAAACCGGTTTGATAAATGTGTATGCACAAGGCGCTACTGCCGGAATTATGGTGCAGGAGAATTGGGACGATAGTGTGCAGCGCGATGTCATTGCCCTGCTGAAAAAACACATTCCGCAAGGCGTTTGGGAACACGACGCACAAGACGGTAACGGCGATGCACACCTGAAAGCCGGCATTGTAGGGCCATCGGAGACTATTCCCATTGTAAACGGCGCCATGGGATTGTCGACATGGCAAAATATCTTCTTTTGCGAGTTTGACGGGCCACGCCACCAACGACCCATTTTATTAACGATAATACCATCAACATAAATCTAAATAAATGAGCAATAAATTTTTAGCCTTAATTCCAGCCCGTTATGGCTCTACTCGTTTCCCGGGAAAACCTTTAGCCGAGATAAACGGAAAACCCATGATACAACACGTTGTTGAACGCTCTCAAGAGTTCTTCGAACACGTTTTTGTAGCTACTGATGACACCCGGATAGCAGAAGCCGTGAACCAATTTGGCGGAAAATTCATCATGACTTCAGACCAACACCAGAGCGGCACCGACCGTTGTGCAGAGGCGCTGGAAAAAGTTGAAACCGAAACCGGAACTCATTTTGATGTGGTTGTAAATATTCAGGGAGATGAGCCTTTTATTAGCAGCCGCCAATTAGCGCTAATTAGCAGTTGTTTCGACAATGAAAAAACAGAAATAGCAACACTGGTTAAAAAAATCGATAAACAAACCGATCTATTTGACAGCAACAAGCCCAAAGTCATTATCAATAAAGCAGAACAAGCCATCTATTTTAGCCGCACTCCCATCCCCTATTGTCGCGGACTGGAAGAGTCAAAATGGTTGCAAAAACACACGTATTACAAGCATATCGGGCTGTATGCATACCGTGCCAACACCTTGCGCCAAATTACCAAATTGCCGCAAAGCAGCCTCGAAAAAGCCGAATCGCTTGAACAATTACGATGGATTGAAAACGGGTACACAATTGCTGTGCGCCAAACCGATATTGAAAACAAAAGCATTGATACACCGGCAGATTTGAGAAATTTATAATAAAACACGAGTATTTAATACCAAACGTAGGCGAGCTGCTATTTAATTATTTGATTCCTGTGTTGTAATGCCCATTGTGTGCAAAATCACTATTTAAATATTGTATTTGTGCATTTTATAAAAAAAACGGAACATATTTAACCATATAGATTTTAGAATGCGTTTAAATTAGCACATTCATCATTAAAAAAGGTGAAAATCAATGTAAATCTTTTAAATTTGCTAGAAAGACAAAGTGTATAATCACCAAAATCAATATCTATGAGTAGTATGCTGAAATCGTCCATAGGCCGAAAAATACTTGTAAGCCTCTCCGGACTGTTCTTAATGATTTTTTTGCTGGTTCACCTCGCCGTGAACCTGACACTCATTTTTGATGACTCGGGAGTGCTGTTCAACAAAGCAGCACATTTTATGGCTACAAACCCGGCCATCAGAATTATGGAACCCCTGTTGGCACTGGGATTTATCATTCACATTGCCTATGCAGCCATTGTTACTCTGCGAAATTACATGGCTCGCCCCGCACGATACAACAAACGCGATTCACAGGAAACCGGCGGTTGGGTATCGAAAAACATGTTTTTTATGGGATCAACCGTGTTTATTTTCCTGGTAATCCATATCTGGAACTTTTTCTGGAAGATGCGGTTTACAGGCGATCCGCTGCTCGACCATGTTATGATTGATGGCGAACAAATTGAAAATTCATATAACCTGGTCGCAACGCTATTCAAATCAAGCTACATTTATAGCTCACTCTATATCGTGGGTGCACTAGCCCTTGGGCTTCACCTTTCCCATGGTTTCTGGTCGTCGTTCCATACCATTGGCTGGAATAATGAAGTGTGGATGAAACGGCTCAGGACAGCTGCCATAGTTTACGCCGTAATTATTGCCGGTGGTTTTATCTCAATTCCGGTTTACTATATGATATTTTTCTAAAACCTATTGTTTATGACAAAGATAAAAACACATATACCCGAAGGCCCATTGGCCGAAAAGTGGACAAAGCATAAAGCCGACTTAAAAGTTGTAAGTCCGGCCAACAAACGTAAACTCGATATTATTGTAGTGGGAACCGGCCTGGCAGGTGCTTCGGCAGCAGCCAGTTTTGCCGAGCTCGGATACAATGTGAAAAACTTCTGTTACCAGGACAGTCCGCGCCGTGCACACTCTATTGCTGCACAGGGCGGCATCAACGCATCCAAAAACTACCAGAACGATAACGACAGCGATTTTCGACTGTTTCACGATACCATAAAAGGTGGCGACTACCGGTCCCGCGAAGCCAATGTTTACCGCCTTGCCGAAGTAAGCGGCGAAATTATTGACCAATGCGTGGCGCAAGGCGTGCCTTTTGCACGCGAATACGGAGGAACACTGGCCAACCGAACGTTTGGCGGCGTGCTCGTTTCCCGCACATTCTATGCCCGCGGCCAAACCGGTCAGCAGTTGCTGCTCGGAGCTTATGGCACACTCAACAGGCAAATTGCCAAAGGACAGGTAAAAATGTACTACCGCCACGATATGCTCGATGTAGTGATGATAGACGGAAAAGCCCGCGGAATAATTGCCCGCGACCTCACAACCGGCGAAGTGAAACGCTTTGGTGCACACGCCGTTGTGATAGCAACAGGTGGCTATGGAAATGTATTTTTTCTCTCCACAAACGCCATGGGAAGCAACGGAAGCGTAGAATGGCAGGCCTATAAAAAAGGCGCCTACATGTCGAACCCGGCATTTGTACAAATTCACCCAACATGCATACCGGTTCACGGCGATCAGCAAAGTAAACTTACACTCATGTCGGAATCGTTACGAAACGACGGGCGCGTGTGGGTTCCAAAAGACAAAGAAACCGTTGAAAAGCTGCGCAAAGGCGAAATACAAGGCTCGCAAGTGCCCGAAGAAGACCGCGACTACTATCTCGAGCGCCGTTATCCCGCTTATGGGAACCTCGTACCACGCGATATAGCTTCACGTGCAGCTAAAGAACGATGCGATGAAGGCTACGGAGTAAATGAAACAGGAAAAGCCGTTTTTCTCGATTTTCAAGATGCTATAAACCGTTTGGGCAAAAATGTAATAGAAGCCCGATACGGAAATCTTTTCCAGATGTACGAAAAAATTACAGACGTAAATCCGTACGTTGAACCCATGATGATTTACCCTGCCATTCACTATACAATGGGCGGTTTGTGGGTCGATTATAACCTGATGACCAACATTCCCGGCTTGTACGCCATTGGCGAGGCCAACTTTAGCGATCACGGTGCCAACCGACTCGGTGCTTCAGCGCTTATGCAGGGATTGGCCGATGGATATTTTGTAATTCCCTACACCATTGGCGATTATCTGGCCGATGAGATTCAAACACCGAAAATCGACACGCAACACGAGGCTTTTGAGAAAACTGAAAAAGAAGTGAATGCAAAACTCGAAAAACTCAAAGGCATTAATGGAAAAACGCCCGTAGATCATTTCCACAAAGAGCTGGGCCACATTATGTGGGACAAAGTAGGCATGAGCCGTAACGCCGAAGACCTGAAATCTGCCATTACAGAAATTCAGGATGTTCGCAAACGATTTTGGGAAGATGTGCGCATACCGGGCGATTTAAATGAATTCAATCCCGAAATTGAAAAAGCCATGCGCGTAGCCGATTTCCTTGAAATGGGCGAACTCATGGCACGCGATGCACTCGAACGCAACGAATCGTGTGGCGGGCACTTCCGCGAAGAGTCTAAAACCCCTGAAGGTGAAGCCCTGCGCGATGATAAAAACGGAACGTACGTAAGTGCATGGGAATACAAAGGTGACGATAAAGAACCCGAAATGCACAAAGAGGAGCTTAAGTTTGAATTTGTTGAGCTTACACAACGCAGCTACAAATAATTTGTTAACTAAAAAATGCGCCTTATGGCAGACAAAATATTAAAAGAAATTAAAATAAAGGTTTGGCGCCAAAAAGGCCCCAAAGCCAAAGGTAAATTTGAAACATATACCGTAAAAAACATATCGACAGGTTCATCTTTTTTGGAAATGCTCGATATTTTAAACGATGAACTCATAATTGCCGGGCAAGACCCCATTGCATTCGACCACGATTGTCGCGAAGGGATTTGCGGTATATGCAGTTT
>CAYPSX010000283.1:0-4461 GCA_964413185.1 uncultured Bacteroidales bacterium | reverse complement strand
GCAAGTACTGTAGCCGCAATCATTCCGTACCTTACTGTTTGTTTAACCCGGCTAATGTTCCTGGCACCAAAATTATAACCAATAATGGGTTGCGATGCCATGTTCAGGGCAACTATACTCATTACAACCAACACAACTACGCTCATAATGATGCCAAATGCCCCTACGGCCAAATCACCGCCGTATTTGATTAGCTGGGAATTGAATAGTCCCATTATAAAACTGCTGGCAATTTGCATGAAAAATGGTGCCATTCCTATGGCTATTATGCTTTTGACAATAAACGGGTCGTATTTTATCCGATTCCATTTTAGCGCTACTACAGAATGTTTGCTGCGAAAATGAATTAAAACCCAAATAGAAAGACTCATCATGGAGATGATAGTTGCCAATGCTGCTCCTTGAACGCCCCAGCCAAGTTTCATAATAAAAAGCCAGTCGAGCGGTATGTTGATTCCTGCCGTAATGAGCATGCTCCACATGGCTTTGCGGGCATTTCCTTCAGCTCTTATCAGGTTATTCATGGAGAAACCCATCATTTGAAAAATAACACCAAAAAGGATAATGTTCAGGTAATCGTTGGCATAATTCATTGTAGATTGCGTGGCACCAAAAATTTCAAGCATAGGTTGTTTGATAATAAATCCCAACGTTGCCACAAGAATGGAAATGAATATTATCAGTATAAATACATTTCCCAATACCCTTTCGGCTTTATCCATTTTTTTCTCACCCAAAAAAATAGAGAGTTTAACGCCACCACCCATACCAATGAGCATACCAAAAGCCATCATGATAATCATAACAGGAAATACGGCGGTAATGCCGCTCAATGCTTCTGCACCAACGCCCTGGCCAATAAAAATACGATCAATTATATTGTATAAAGAAGTAGCTATTACGCCAATAAATGCAGGCCAATAGTAGCGCATAATCAGTTTGCCAATGGGCATCTGTTCAAGTTCGTCGGTATTTTTTGTCTTCAAAATGGATTGTTTCCGGGTTTTAGTGCCAAGTTACATCAAATAATGCGCCTAACTGGTTTTGTAGAACCTTTTTATTATCACGCTTATTTCTATTATCCTTTAATTCTGCACTTCCCTGAACACACGCATGAAATTTCCTCCCCAGATTTTGATGATATCTTCTTCAGAATAACCTCTTTTAACGAGTTCTAACGAAATGTTGCCCATTTCACTCACATCGAAACAGTCTTTGAGCCCGCCGCCACCGTCAAAATCGCTGCCGATGCCAACATGATCAATGCCGGCAACTTTTACAATGTGGTCTATGTGGTCGACTAAATCAGAAACGCTGGCGAGTTTCTGTGGATATTTTTTCTGCAAAGCGTACCAATCTCTGTGTGCAGCAGCGCGCTCTTCTTTGCTTTTGTAGTTGTAGTTGTTGTACTTCTTTCGCAAAGCAGCAAATGCACTATCTCTTTTGGGTTGTTTTACCGGTGGTCTGACATAATCGCTTAATAAACAAACCTGGATAACTCCGTTGTTTTCTGCCAGCTTTTTGAGCATGTCATCTGTCATATTCCTTGGGTGATCGCAAATTGTACGGGCATTTGAGTGCGAGGCAATAACCGGATCTTTTGATTGTTCAACAACATCATAAAAGCTTTTGTCGGAGATGTGCGAAACGTCTATCAGCATGTTGAGTTTATTCATCTTTTTTACAACTTTACGTCCGAATTTACTCAATCCGTTATGCTCCGCAGAGTCTGTTGAGCTGTCGCAAATGCCGTTATTTCTTGTATGGCAAAGGGTGATGTAGCGTACACCTCTTTCGTAAAAAGTGGCAATTTCTTTGATATCCTGCCCCAGGGCATAGCCGTTTTCTACACCAATATAGAAAGCATGTCTGCCTTCTTTCTCGAGTTTATAGGCATCTTCCGGAGTTCGGGCTATATCTACTTTGTTTTTATTACGTGAAACCTGGGCGTAAATGGAGTCGATAATTATATGTGTTTTTTCGTTGGCTTCTTTTAAACCGGCTTCGGTGCGTTCATCCTGACCGATAAATGCAGCGATGAAAACAGCGTCAAGTCCGCCTTCTTTCATTCTCGGAAGGTCAAGCCTGGAATAGGTTTCTTTAGCATTGTGTCTTTCAGAAATATTGAAATTACTGCGTGCAAATCGCAGGGGACTATCAGTGTGCGAATCCAGCGTAAGGGCTTTTTTATGAATACGTGATGCTTTTTCTTTATCAGTTTCCTGATTATACCCGATTATACTGATAAATAGAGCAATTGCAATAATTATAATTTTTTTCATAGTTATATTTTAATGATTGGCAGCACTAAATAATCAAAAAAAATACTCATATCATGATTGTACACATTTTTGTCCGTTTACGTACATAATTGTTGCATACTGAACATTTTATAAGATAAAGAATATAAGTTAATTTTCTGTAATATAGTGTTTTATATTGATTGGCATATAAAATGCATAATATAGCCATTAACCTTTAAACCCATGTATTATGAGAATCTTACTAACATTATGCGTGATTTTGTTCATGCAAATTCAAATCACTTATGCCGATAATGAAAAGTCTGAACAGAAGAATGAAACATTAAATGCGCAAACATCCTGGAATCTGGCAGATATTTACCTGGATTGGGATGCCTGGAACAACGATCTGGAAGATGTAAAAACACTGATGGAAGAAGTTAAAACCTTTAAAGGCCGTTTAGCTTCCGATGCTGATGTGTTTATTGAATTGATGGAAAAAGAAGAGCAACTGAGCAAGAAATTCGGACGCGTATACCGGTATCCGTATTTTATGCGTCAGTTAAACAGCCGCAATCAGGAATCATCGGAACGAATGCAGGAAATAAGAGCCATGTATGCACAATTTGCAACTGCAACCAGTTGGATTTCGCCCGAAATTCTTTCTATTCCCCAAGAGAAAATGGAGAAATGGATTGCAGAAAATGATGAATTAAAGCCTTATGCATTCAACTTAATGAATAGCTATCGTTTACAGGAACATGTGCTGAGCGCCGACAAAGAAAAGCTGATGAGTTATTTCTCGCGCCCGATGGGTACGGCCTCGAGTGTGTATAACGAGCTTTCGGTTTCGGATATCAAATTTCCCGAAATTACCCTTTCAACAGGCGAAAAAGTAACGCTTTCGCACGCCAATTATTCAAAATTGCTTGAAACACTCGATTCGCAAGCCGACCGTGAAAAAGTTTTTAAATCGTATTACCAGGTTTACAAAAACCATGAAAATACGTATGCAGCCATTTACAAAGGAATTTGCGAAAAGAATAACGCTTACGCGCAGGCCAGGGGATACAAAGGAACGCTCGAAGCCGAGCTGGAAGGTAATAATATTCCTACCGACGTGTACACATCTCTCATTCAAACAGCACATGCTAATGTTGAGCCGCTGCAAAAGTATATGAAATTGCGCAAAAAAGCTATGGGGCTTGAAGAGTTGCACACCTACGACTTGAGCACTAAATTTACCGATTACAATCGCGAATATGCCTTTGATGAAGCTGTGGGAATGGTAAAAGAAGCTGTTAAACCTTTAGGCAATGATTATTCAGCCTACTTAAGCGAAGCCACAGAAGGTGGCTGGATCGATGTTTACGAAAAACCCAATAAAACTTCAGGAGCGTTTTCTGCCAACGTATACGGCATTCATCCCTACATTTTACTCAATTGGAACAAAAGCCTGAATCATGTTTTTACCCTCGCACATGAATTAGGACACAGCATGCATTCAATCTATTCCAATAACAATCAACCTTACGCCACGCATGGTTATACAATTTTTGTTGCTGAGGTGGCTTCTACATTTAACGAGCATTTGTTGCTCGACAACCTCATAGAGAAAGCCGAAAAACCGGAAGAGCGCATTGCATTGCTACAACAAGCCATTGAGAATATTTGGGGGACATTCTATATTCAGTCGCTTTATGCCGATTATGAATATCAGGTACATAAACTCGCCGAAAATGGTCAGCCCATTACAGCCGATGTACTTAGCAAAATCATGGGCGGTTTGTATGCTCACTATTACGGCGAAGCAGTTACACCAGATGAACTAACCAGTTTGAAATGGAGTCGCGTACCACATTTTTACGATATGCCATACTACGTGTATCAATATGCAACATCATTTTCCGCTTCATCGGAGATCTTTGCCCGCTACAAAAAGGGCAGTGAAGCGGAAAAGAAAGAAACCGTAAAGAAATACAAGGAACTGCTGAAATCCGGTGGTAACGATTTTCCGGTAAATCAACTTAAAAAGGCCGGTGTAGACCTTACAACAAATAAACCTTTTGAAGCCGTCGTGGCACAAATGGAATACTATGTAAATGAATTGGATAAAGAACTTAAAAAACTATAGATTTTAATTTTTTTCATGATGGGAAGAGGGCTAGTGTCATGTCAAGTATGAAATGACGGGTAAGTTGAAGGGATTTTCATTTTT
>CAYPSX010000282.1:0-4528 GCA_964413185.1 uncultured Bacteroidales bacterium | reverse complement strand
ATGCAACCAGATTGATTACAAAAGCGGAAAAGCGCAGTTGCTATATCGTATGGGATATTTGCAAAAATTAAATAAAGATTTGCAAACAGCCTTATCGTATTTCAGATCAGCTTTAGATATTGAAAATGAAATAGGTAGTATTTCTAGCCAGCTGGTAGATAAAAATGAAATAGCTGATGTTTATATCCGGTTAAAAAAACACAACAAAGCCGAAAAACTGCTAAGAGCAGTTGTAAATGAAGCAAAAGAAAACAATTTAATCAGGCCACTGAAACAAGCCCACAGGCTACTGTACCAGAATTACAAACAAACCGGCGCGGCTGCAAGCGCATTAAAAAATTACGAAGCATACAGACACATCGAAGATTCGATTTACAACGTTCAGCAACTCGAAATAGTAGAAAATATGCGGGAGCGTTATGAGACAGCAGAAAAAGAGCAAACCATTATAAAACTCAATACAGAAAAAGCAATTACAGAAGAAAAAATAAAACGTCAGAAGCAATTACTTTGGAGTATTATTTCGGGTTCCGTTTTTATCGTAATAATCCTGATTTTATTGTATTTGCAAAACAAACGAAAAGCAGCTTTAAAACGCCTGCAAACCGAACAACAATTGTTCCGCACACAGCTCAACCCCCATTTCATTTTCAATGCCCTAAATGCTATAAAAGGCTATATAACAGCTCACAAAACAGAAGAAGCAGCCGATTTTCTTACAGATTTTTCTTCACTAATGCGCCAAACGCTTGAAAGCTCCATCGATGAAATTAATTCATTAGAAACCGAAATTGAATTACTGACAAGCTATCTGAAGTTACAGCAAATGCGCCTTGAATATAAATTTCAGTTCCATATTGAAATCGACAGCAATATTGATACTGAAGACATTAAATTCCCGGCTATGTTGTTGCAACCTTTTGTGGAAAATGCAATTGAACACGGCATAAAAAATGGTGGCAGTGAAGTTAAAATCGGCTTTACTCAAAAGGGAAATCGCCTCAATATCAGCATACAAGATGATGGCCCGGGCATAAAAAATTCCGTTACAAACCATAAAAAACACCGGTCGCGCGGCATGGAAATCATACAAAAACGCCTGAAACTGATGAATAAAATTGCCAGATGGAACGCCGAATATATTGTTGCTCCCGCCAATAAAAACAATAATACCGGAACCATAGTAATATTAGATTTTCCGCTATTACATTTTTTTTAATAATTTAGTTGATTATGAGTCCGAAAATTGTAATTATAGAAGATGATGGAGGTGCAGTAAAAAATGCACTAAATATCCTACATGAATTTTACCCGGATATTCAGTTGGCGGGAACTGCAGATAGTATTGAATCAGCAGTAGATTTAATTCAAAAAACACAGCCGACAATTGTCATTTTCGATATCAACCTGAAAAACGGAACCGCCTTTCAGGTTATTGAACAGCTCCCGGTTATCAATTTTCAAATTATCTGGACTACAGCTTTTGAGCAATACGCCGTACAGGCATTCCGAATTAGTGCAGTAGATTTTTTACTGAAACCTTACAAAATATCCGAGCTGGTAAAAAGTATCCAAAAAGCAATGGAAAAAATTAACAGGGCAGAGTATGTAAAAAAACTTGAAGCGTTAACACATAATTTTTTGCAACCCGAAGAAAAGAAAATAACCTTGCATACCAGTGAGGCGTTGCACATTGTAAACCTTCACGAAATTGTATACTGTAAAGCTGATGATAATTATACGATTTTTGTTGTGGATAACACACTACCAATTATGGTGAGTAAACCATTAAAAAACTATGCAAGCTTGCTTAAACACGACCATTTTTGTCGTGTGCATCAGTCATATCTTGTAAACCTGAAGAAAATAAAACAGTTCAACAAGGGAAAAAATGCCCACCTGACCCTGCAAAACGAAGAAAAAATACCTGTTTCAAAAGGTATGCGTAATGAGGTGATGAAATATTTCGATCATTTAAAATACTAAATTCTCGACAGCCTGTCCCAAATTCCTGCTAAAACCGCCCAAATTCTAATTCATAGTTTAAATACTGATATTTAACATCTTAAAAGCGTATATTGCTCCCATTATCAACAATAAAAACGCTATGAATTATGAAAAAACTCAGCCCTTTTGAACTGTTTAAAAAAAACTATCGAATTTTAATTAGCTTCGGGTTTTCAATAGCCCTCCTTTTAATCGCTACTTTTGTAAATGCACAAGGCCCGGAATGGTTAACTACCATTGGAGGCACTGCTTCTGACTACATTAAAGCCGTGCAGCAAGATGCCGATGGCAATTTTTATGCCTGTGGATATTTTAGTGGTACCGTAGATTTTAATCCTGATGAAACCGATACAGATGAATACACTGCCAGTGGAACAACTGCCGGATTTATCACAAAATACGCCAGTGACGGCACCTACCAATGGACAACCGTATTAAACGGCACTCAACACAACTGGCTAATGGATTTGGCAATAGTTGGCGGCTACAGAACCGGAGTTTATGTGGTCGGTGCATACTCCGGCGATATTGATTTCGACCCCACTTCCTCGAGTGTTACTTACACCGCGCAAGATTCTTATGATGCTTTTGCAGCAGGTTACGACCTTGAAACAGGCGAACTGCTCATGGAGTACGTTTATGCCGGCAGCGGTAGTGAATTTGCAACCTCTATCACTTCTTACGGCACCAACAATGTTGTAGTTGCAGGGACATTCCGTGACCAAATAGATTTTAATCCTTCTAAAGATTCTAAAGTATTCTATACCAGCAATGGGGAATCTGATGTGTTCATTCGAAATTTCAGCCCGGCAGGTGGAGCATTCTGGACCAGACGTATTGGTGGCACGGGCAATGATCTATTAAACCATCGCACCCTGGAACTTGATGCGGCAAACAACATATTTTTGGGCGGCTCTTTTCAAAATGTGGTCGATTTTGACCCCGACAATACAACAACATACGAAATGACTTCCGAAGGTGGGAAAGATGCATTTTTATTGGCACTTGACTCCGATGGACAATTCCAGTGGTCCAAACAAATGGGTAATGCCAGCGATGAAGCAACAACGGCTCTAACAATTGATAGTACCGGTATTTATTCTGCCATATCTTTTACAGGCACTATATCTTGCATAGTTGGTTATGCGGGTGGCATGCCGATTTTTGAAGATTTTACGTCTAATGGCGGACAAGATATTTTGTTGACAAAACATACCCTTGGCGGTCAAATTATGGGTGATAGCTTTGGCCATATCGGTGGCGATTTGGAAGATCAGTGCAACGATTTAATGGCAGATAATGAAGGGCATGTTTTTGCTACCGGGTACTTTATGAGCAGCGATTTTGACATTAACCCACAGGACGAAACACAAATTTTTGGAACCCACGGAGGCAAGGATATTTTCATGGCAACTTTTTCAGACAGCTATGATTACGAATGGGCCAATACCTATGGAGGATCCGAAGATGATGAAGGCGTTAACCTCCTGTACGATTCCCGTGTAATATACTGTGCAGGAACATACAGAAATACAGTCGACTTTGATGTAAGCACAGAAACTTCAAACGGACAAGAAGACTTCTTTGTACTCGCAACCGCCATCTGGAATACCGAAACAGAAATACTCGATTTTGAAATTCCCCAGGCCATAGCCCCTGCAATAATAGACGAAGAAGCAAGCACCATTGATATTGTAGTTGGATACGGTGTAGATTTAACTTCACTTATACCCACCATTACCATTTCACCGGGTGCTTCTGTCGACCCGCCAAGCGGAGTAGCGCAGGATTTTAGCAGTCCGAGAATCTATACTGTGCTTGCTGAAAATGGTTCAGATGTACAACATTGGACTGTGACTGTTACAGAAAATCCAAATAATGAAACAAAAATTCTGGCCTTTGAACTGGCAGAAGCTACCGAAAGTGCGACAATTGATTCCGGTGCAGGCACTGTTGAAATAGAAGTAGCATACAGCACAGACCTTACTTCTCTGGAACCTGTAATAACGGTATCGCCCGGTGCAACCATTGACCCGGCAAGCGGCGTGGCACAAGATTTCAGCAGTCCGGCAGACTATACCGTAACCGCAGAAAACGGCACCGATACACAAATCTGGACCGTTACTGTAACCGAAGCTGTTTCTATATCAGAATTGCGGCATGCAGATTTTTCAATATATCCAAATCCGGTGACACATTTGCTTAACTTCGATGGCGACGGACATATTATTCAGTATATAAAAATCTACAATTTAAGTGGAAAGCTGATAGAGACCAAAACCTTCAATGCCGAAAAAGGAGTCATCAACATGCAAAATTACACATGCGGAAGCTATCTCCTTCACCTACAAGACAATAATGGCAAAACATATATCCACATGGTAACAGTAAATCGTTAGTAATTCACAACCACTAAAAAAAGAAGGCTGTCTAAAAAAAGTTCGGAATAACGTTTCCAAACCTATTTAGAGCCTGTCCATAAAGCTACGGTTTATACACAGCTCGACTTAATATACTGAAA
>CAYPSX010000281.1:0-4581 GCA_964413185.1 uncultured Bacteroidales bacterium | reverse complement strand
ACCTTATCGTCAAGGGCATTTCGATATAATTTAATTTGATTGTATCTTTTTTATAAGCTTTTGCCCGACTTCCTTTAGAAAAATAAACCATACTAAATTGCCCACTCCACTTATCGTTTAGGGGTTTTTCAATAAAACCTCCGAACCTAAACCCGGCTTTGTTGAATCCGCTCAAGTTTTCACCATCGACCTGAGTACCAACAATTCCGCCTTCAAGCCCGCCTTTAAAATTGGCCTTTTGTCCAAATATGGCTGTTCCGGCCAGCATCATTATTATTGTTACAATAATTTTATTTTGCATAGTTTCTCAATTTTCGTTTTAAAATGCGCACGCCTTCACTGGCGCCTGTTTCTATAAATTCAACTTTTGAGGAAAAATTTTGTGTTCCGCTGTCGGGATTAATCACAAAAATGGGAACATCGCGTTGCAAATAATTTACCAGTCCGGCGGCCGGATAAACGGCCAAAGCTGTGCCAATAATTACAAAAATATCGGCTTTTGCTACAATGCTCATGGCATCTTCAATGGCCGGTACGGCTTCGCCAAACCATACCACATGCGGACGCAACTGGCTGCCTTTTTCGCATTTATCGCCCAAATTGAGTTCGCTTCCTTCCATATCGTATATAAGCCATGGATCAACGGTGCTGCGTGCTTTGCGAATTTCTCCGTGCAAATGCAAAACTTCCGAACTGCCGGCACGTTCATGCAAATCATCTACGTTTTGCGTTACAATATTTACATTGAAATCGTTTTCTAAATCGACCAAGCCTTTATGCCCTTCGTTGGGCTCGGCTTCTATAACTTTTTTGCGCCGGTAGTTATAAAAATCCAGTACTAATTGTGGGTCGCGTTCAAAGGCATCTGGCGATGCGAGTTCCATGGGATTATGGTTTCGCCACCATCCGTCTTTGTCGCGAAATGTGCGAATTCCGCTTTCTGCGCTCATTCCTGCTCCCGATAATACAACTAAATTTAGCATATTGATACCTTTTGCTGTAAAATTATGAAATTTGCGTTCTTTATTGACAAGGTTTTTCCGATAAATAAAGTCCATCTGCGGTTATAACTGAATCTACCTTATAATCATGCTCATCAACAGGAACACGATCGACAATTTGCTCGTTAAAACAAATACCCACCAGGCCTGATGCCACTTCAATAGAACTTAAAAAACGGTCGTAATATCCTTTTCCGCGACCCAGCCGATTACAATTAGCGTCAAAAGCCAAGCCCGGGACAATAATTAGATCGGGGTTGATGTTCGGCACCTCATCGCCTGTGGGTTCAAAAATATTGAATCGCATTTCCGGTTGCATTTCTTCTGTGGAAATGTAGGGTTTTATTGCAATATCATCATCTTTAATAACTGGTAAAAACACACGTTTCGACCCCGATATTTCTTCAATAAAACTATGCGTAGGAATTTCATCGTCCATTGACCAAAACGCCATAACTGTCTCTGCAAACCGAAATTGAGGAAGTCCTTTTAGCCGGGTGAAAACCATTTTTGCTTGTTTTTCTTTTTCCTCAGCAGTCAGTTGTTTGATTTTCTGTTTGATATTATGCCTGAGTTCTTTTTTTTGCTCCTTCATGTTGTTATTTTTTATGCATTTATCAACTATGGATTATAACCTGACTCCAAAAGTATGCCCTGATAATCATCGTTACGCATCAACTCCGGAATAGTGATGTCCGTGTTGTTTTCCATATAGCTTCGAACAATTTGCCAACCAATCCACTGCCCCACACGCCCCGGACTTTGACGACTAAATGGTGCGGTAAAAGGTGCGTCTTCCACAAGGCGCTTTATAAGCATCCGATTATTATCAAAAAGTATCTTCTTGTCAATCATATAACTCCACACTTCACTTTCAGACTTTTTGCTCCAACTTATATCTTTCCCTGACCAGGCAATTTTAATACTATCGTGCGCCTCCGGAAAAAATGCATCCATAAGATACAGTATTTTACCATGGTAGACCATGTGCGATATCAAATTGTTTACAGAATCGTTAAACTGAAATTCTGTCATTGTCCATCCTTTCATTGATTCGTACGGTAAAGCTTGCGGCATCATTCTTCTGCGCAGGTATTTCGAAATTTGAAGCTGATCGTAAAAACGCGCATCTTCTCCCAGGAATTTATCTACTCCAATTCCCAAAATACCCCCGGCTGCTACCACAGATTGGTTGAAGCCTGTCATCATAAGGTAAATATCAGGGACATCAAGTTCCGGGAAATAATAATGATAATGCTTAAAACCATTATGTATTATGTCGAAATATGGAGAGAAATCCCTGTAATGATCCTGGCTTTTCAGGTATGCCGTTTGTAAATCGTAATCGGACAAAAACAAAGAAAACATGTCGTAAAAAGCCCGCTTCGACGGATCTCCAATTTTTATTATGCGATAAAAATACAGCTCTGAAAACGCCGGATATCGGTTAATGATCGTTGGAACATTATTCAAAACAGAGTCCGGGTGTGAACCAAACAGCAATGTGTCGAAACGAACAACTTTCTGGTCTATATCTATATCTGAAACATCAATTTTAAGGTTATTTGTTGAGCAGGAAACAAAACTAATTAGCGTTATTGCAAGAATAATCCAAAAAGTGTTTCTATTTAGTCTCCGCAAGAGAACTCCATTTTTTTCGCTACGCTTGCCTTCAAAATCGTCATCCCGAAATAATCGGAAATCACATTTCTCAGGCTTCGCAACTCTCAAAAATGAAGCTTTCTTATCGGAGACAGGGCTTTTCTTGCCGGCACTATTTATTAAGTGCCAAAACAAATAAACAATATTTTTTTGCATGTCGAAATATTTTAAATGAACATGATATCTCATTTGTGAAACACAAAATTAAAAGATTAATTGCTCATCAATTATCTTTGTCTTACAAAAACCAAAATATTACCGATTTAATTACCGAAAAAACCTTTTTTTGCAAGTAAAAATATGGAAAATTCATCAGATATCATTTATTTTACAAAGAGAGCAAATTGGAACAATTTTGAAAGGTTAATTAATGTTATTTTAAAATACCGGAAACCATGAAAAACTATTTAATAACAGGTGTATTGATACTAATCATCAGCACAGCATTTGGACAAAAAGAATACTCTTTTGGTTTTGAAGTAGCACCACATATCTCGTGGGCCAAAAGCAACACACGATATGTAAAAGAAAATGGACCTGCGTTTGGTTTTAAATATGGCCTGCGCGGCGATTCTTTTTTTGGAAAGAATTATGCGATAACTTCCGGCTTAATGGTTTCACATACTTCAATAAGCCTGGATTATAAAGATAGCCTGAAGATTGAAACCGTAGACGAAAACTATGATAGCCTGGGGCAAACCGACATTACCTATGGTTTTCAATATTTAGAAATTCCACTGGGAGTGAAATTCCGCTCCGAAGAAATCGGTTACATCAGGTTACAGTTCGAGGGAGGTTTTATTCCTGCATTGCAATTAAAAAGTACTGTTTCATCTGATAAAGAAGATATAGAAAAGGAAGAGTTGCAAAAAGGAACCAGTTTGCTGGCGCTTTCTTATTATTTTGAAGGCGGATTAACGTATTCACTTGGCGCACAAATTGCCATAAAAGCATCGGTGTATTATGCCAGTGGCATGATTGATATTACATCTGATGATATAAGAGAAGGTGATAATATTTCGCAAAACCAGGCGGGATTAAAAGTTGGCGTAGTCTTTTAAACCCTACATACCAATAAAAAAGCAGAAAGTAATACAAATTAAAGCATCCATTCAACCAGACTTATGAAAATTGCATTGGCGCAAAATAACTACCATATTGGGAACATAGAAGGTAATACAGCAAAAATCGTCGATAGTATCAATGCTGCCAAAAAGCAAAAAGCCGATTTAATAATCTTTTCTGAACTTGCAGTTTGCGGCTATCCGCCCCTCGACCTGCTCGAGCAAAAAAGTTTTATCGAAAAATCACAAAAAGCCATCAACAACATTGCCCTGCATGCCGATAAAATTACAGTAATCATAGGTGCACCGAGTATTAATAATTCCCCCGAAGGAAAAAAACTGTATAATTCAGCTTATGTGTTGCAAAACCAGCAAATTACAAACATCTTACACAAATCGTTATTACCTACTTACGATATTTTTGACGAGTATCGCTATTTTGAACCCAATACAACACCTGAAACCATTGAAATAAAAGGACATACTATTGCCGTTACAATTTGCGAAGATTTGTGGGACGAGCAGCCTGTTGATCAGCCATTTGCCCAATCAAGACTGTACAAAATGGCACCCATGAACAAACTCAAAGATGAAAACCCTGAACTTATTATTAACATTGCTGCTTCGCCGTTTTCTTATAACCAGGAAGAAAAACGGAAAAATATACTACAACGAAACGCCGAAGAATACAATATCCCGCTCATCTACGTTAATCAGGTCGGTGCCAATACAGATATTATTTTCGATGGAGCTTCGAAAGTATTGAATAAACATGGAGAAATTATAATGCGCCTGAAAAGATTTCATGAAGATTTTCAGGTTATTAATTTTAAATCGATAAAAAAGAAAAAAAC
>CAYPSX010000280.1:0-4614 GCA_964413185.1 uncultured Bacteroidales bacterium | reverse complement strand
ATAAACTCCACAAGTTCCTCAAAAAAAGGCTTGTTTTTGTGTATAGAATAAAAACTTCTCGCCTCATTGCGACTTAATTGCACCATTTTCATTCCGGCAATATGAAACCCGGCATCGGTTATTTTGCTTAAAATTTCCCCAATATGCTCATTTCTTACTGCTCCGGGTTTAATGATTGTGAATGTAATTCTTCCTGTCATTTTATCAATATTTTTTAATTAGTATTTGTTTTGATGTTTGTCAGATTGATATACTACACTTATTTTTTAAAAAATTTATAAAAATAGCCCCGGCTCATTATTGCTAACAGTGGTTTTTAACGTACCTGCATCATCTATCGCATGAGTAAAAATAGTAAAAATCCAACAGCTCCGGGTATAAAAAACAGATGAATGTTTTATATTTGATGTTTCGCGGTATAAAAATTGCCGGCACATTGCAATAATATAAATAAAATGCAGCATTTAGTAAGCAAAAACATTATACGGGAATTTGGTGAGTTACTTAAAGGGGTTAAGCGAATTGCCGTTTTTACGCATATGAACACCGATGGCGATGCCATAGGCAGCACGCTGGCTTTTCAAATGGCAATGCGTGAACGAGGAATTGAATCACAGATTTTCATCGCCGACGAAATTCCGGAATCTTTAATCTGGATGCCGGGTGCCCGGAGTATTTCTGCAAACGCTTCAAAAGAAAAAGTTCAACAATATATCAATGAAGCAGATTTAATTGCATGCCTCGATTTTAATGAGCCTGGTCGTACCGGAGACCTTTCGCCATTGCTTGAAAAACAAGCTTTGCCTGTGTTGGTCATCGATCATCATCCAAAATCTTTCGATTACAGGGGGCTGGAAGTTTCAACCACTGAGGCAAGCAGTACATCGGAGCTGCTTTTCTGGCTTTTAAAAGAAATTGAGGCGATTGTGCCTACTCACGATTTTGCAGAGTGTATTTACACAGGCATTGTTACCGATACAGGTTCGTTTGCCTATAACTCATCTTCGCCATCAACATTTCGGGCTGTTGCCGAGCTTTTGGAAATCGGGTTTGATAAAGATAAAGTTTATGATTTGGTATTTCAGCAATTTCAGGCTCAAAGAATGAAATTGCTCGGGCACATGCTGGCCAATCGCATGGTGATTATGGATGAATACGGTACGGCATATACTTATCTTACAAAAGCAGACCTCGATAAATATAATTTTACACCCGGCGATACAGAAGGGTTTGTCAATTATCCGCTGTCTATTGCAGGAATTAAGTTTACCGCAAATTTTATTGAGAAAGATGACGAAATAAAAATCTCTTTCCGCTCAAAAGGTAACTTTGCCGCCAATGAATTTGCTAAACGTTTTTTTAATGGAGGCGGGCATCTTAATGCTGCCGGCGGAAGGTCGCAGGAAGTAATAGACGAGACCCTGAAACGATTTGAAGAATTAGTTAAAAAGCATGTAAATGAATTTTAAAAACATATTATTTTTTGTTGTAATCATCGTGCTGATGAATGCCTGTAAGCAAAATGTACATGAAAAACAGAGGCAGCAACGCGCTGTGAAACAGAAGTATGAAGACCGGTTGATTGAGGCCAATAAAGGTCTGGTAGCACGCGATTCTGCACGTATTTTAGGGGTGGCCCGGGCCAACGACTGGGAAATGGACGTTACGGGCACAGGATTGTGGTACCAAATCATAGAAAAAGGCTCCGGACCACGTGCACAAATCGGGCAAATTGCCGAAATCGACTATGAAGTCAGGCTGCTCAATGGTCAATTAGCTTATAGTGCCGATTCAACCGGTCCGCTCAGGTTTCGTTTATCAAAAGGTGGCGTAGAGCGAGGCCTGGAAGAAGGTGTCCTGCTCCTGCACAAAGGCGACAGCGCCAGGTTCATTATGCCACCCTATATGGCGCACCATTTGCTTGGCGATCAGAAGAAAATACCCCCGCGTTCAACCATCATTTATGAAGTACGCTTAATTTCTTTGAAAAAATAATGGAATGCAAAATGAAAATAGCTATTTTTGTTTAATACGCAGAAATGTATGCTAATGAAGTCAGGGATTATAATCGTATTTGCCTTTTTGTTAATGTTTGCTTGTAAGCAGAATCCGTATCCCGGTTATAGCCCGGAAAACGGAGGAGCTTTGTATTACAAACTTCACATGTTTGGCGATGAACGAACAAAACCAAATGCGGGCGATTACATTACGGCCGATATTGCATACCAAACCATGAACGACTCCGTGTTTTTTCGGGGCAAGCGCACTTTTCAACTGGCTCCATCTGATTTCGATGGAAGTATAGAAGAATGTTTCATGATGCTTGCTGAAGACGATAGCGCCAGCTTTATTATTAGTGCCGACAGCCTTTTTGAACGCACACTAAATGCCCAATTACCTTCATTTATTCCCGAAAACTCCAACATGAAAGTCGGAATCCGGGTACACATGATACGTTCTGAAGCAGAATATAAAAGGGAGAAAGAAGAGTTTCTGGCCTGGATCAAAGATTTTGGAGAATATGAGCAAACCGTGCTCCGCCATTTTATTGAAGAGCAAAAAGTAGATATTGAACCAACGCCTTCGGGCATGTATTTCATTCCATTAAAAGAAGGCAATGGACGAAAAGTGAAAAAAGGAGATATCGTAACCGTAAACTATGAAGGTAAATTTCTGAATGGTGAGTTTTTCGATTCTACAGTAAAACGGAACCAACCTTTTGAATTTGTTTACGGTACGGAATGGCAGGTAATTGAGGGAATGGAAGAAGCTATTGGCCTGATGCGCGAGGGCGATAAAGCCATAATTATTCTTCCTTCAGAACTGGCCTGGGGAGCCGATGGTTCGAGCACAGGTATTATTCCGCCTTTTACTTCAGTAATTTACGAACTGGAATTGGTAGATGTTCGGTCAAAAGAAGAGCAAGTTTAACATTAAATATAGGGGATAAAAATGACAAAGATTGGTAGCATTTTAATAATTATCACGCTGTTTTTTTTAGTGGGATGTTCAGGAGATAAAGAAGAATTTGTCGATCACAAAAGTGGTTTTGAATATATCCCCATTGATCGGTCCGATGCAGGATTATCGCCTCGTATTGGCGATTTGGCGACACTTCGCATTGCAATTAAGGCGCCAAACGACAGTGTGATTAAACGCGCCGATTTTTTTCGTGTGCAGGTGAAAAAATCACAGTATAAGGGAGATATCAATCAGGCTTTGCGTTTTATGTACGAGGGCGATAGCATTGCATTTCTTATTGATGCCATTAATTATTTTCGATACGATGAAAAAACGACTGTACCTGAATTTATCAAGCCCGGCGATAAACTTCGCTTTGATATCAGATTAACTGATGTAACAAGTATGGAAGAGCTTGAGAAAGAGCGTCAAATCAAAATAATTAGTGGAGAAAGAAGAGAAATTATTGCATTAAAACATTTTTTGGGTCGTGTAGGATTAGAAGATTCCGCAACGCTGGATACAATTTTTATCAAAGAACTTGATGCCGGAAATGGTAAAAAACCTAAAACAGGCGACCGGGTTTATATTGATTATCTTGGATATTTTGTTGATGGCAACTCCTTTGATAACACTTACGAACGAGGCCGGCCAT
Organism: uncultured Bacteroidales bacterium; assembly: GCA_964413185.1. GTDB lineage: Bacteria > Bacteroidota > Bacteroidia > Bacteroidales > Salinivirgaceae > Salinivirga. The sequence goes on along the minus strand of CAYPSX010000280.1, from coordinate 998 downwards.
TTGGATTTACCCTCGGAGCCAATACAGCTATTGAAGGTCTGGAAATGGGCGTGAAACAGATGCAGGTTGGCGGAAAAGCCACAATTATTATTCCTTCGCCATTAGCCTACGGCGCCCAGGGGTTACCCCGTGCCAATATCGCTCCACATACAACGCTGGTTTTCGATGTAGAGTTGGTAAAAGTTCAATAATACCTGTGAAATATTTAGGTTTAATGGCAGCTTTATTTTTATTTGCTGTAATTAATAATATAAGTCTTATATTATTTTCGAGGTAACCGAAAATCGACAAGAGTAGGTGAAATTTAAACTTTAGTATTATGGCACAAAAACTTTTATTTACATTAGGCTTGTTTATAGCACTATCAGCATCTTCTTATGCACAGAAATCTTTTGGGAGTTCTTCTGTAGCTAAACCAGCACCCAAAATGGAAGCACAATTTACAGGGAATTATTCCGTTTCTTCTGGTTTTGACGTAATGGAACTATACGAAGTTCATGGCAAGAAGTATGTTTTCTGCCATAATATAGAAAGCGGAGTAAGTGAAATTTTTAGAGCGTCACAAATGAATTCCCCAATCGACCAACGTAAAACACATGCAGGTTGGACCGATTTTGTATTCTTTAATTACGAGGCACAACCCTACATGTTTGAATATAAATCATCAACAGGTCATTATCAGTTTTATCGTGTAAAAGCTGACGGCTCTCTGGGTAAAAAAGTGAGTGAAAAAAAGAAATGGTCAAAAAACTGGACAGATTTCGAATTGACCTACCAGGGTTCGGAACCAATTATTTATATGTCGAATCCAAACGGACGTATTAAAACGTTCCGGGTAAATTTCTAATATAAACGTTCAGGTGTTTTTTTGTTCAGGGACTGGCTAAAGCGAGTCCCTTTTTTGCAGGTGTATTTACTATCTGGCTATTAGCTAATATTTGTAAATAACGTGAGTGAAACAAAAACCAGGACAATTAAAATCGCCAACAAGTATGCGT
>CAYPSX010000279.1:1078-4618 GCA_964413185.1 uncultured Bacteroidales bacterium | reverse complement strand
ACCTAATAATGAAAAAGAAAGTTGCAAAGAAATTTGGATTACAACATAGAAGGGACGGGGCTAATGAAGAAAATCGGTTTGCGTATGTGGTAAATAACCGTATAATCATTTTAATATTGTTCTTTTTCGTTTGGGAAACGTTTTTCTTTCACATCACCTAAATAGGCTTCCACACTTCCGGTTATTTCAGCGAAAAGGTTGTGGTACCGGCGCAGGAATCTGGGTGAAAAATCCTGTGTTATACCCAGCATATCGTGCAAAACAAGCACCTGCCCGTCCACTTCGCTTCCTGCTCCAATGCCAATCATCGGTATTTTAGAATTAGCTGTAACCTGGGCGGCCAGTTTTGCCGGGATTTTTTCCAGCACAATACCAAAACAGCCTGTTTCTTCCAGCTTTTTAGCATCGGCTACCAGCTTGTTGGCTTCTTCGTCTCCCCGTGCTCGAACAACGTAGGTGCCGAATTTATGGATTGATTGCGGGGTAAGCCCCAAGTGCCCCATTACGGGTATCCCCGCTGATAAAATGCGGTGAACAGATTCCAGTATTTCCTCGCCACCTTCCATTTTTATGGCTTGCGCACCTGTTTCTTTCATAATACGAATGGCAGAACTCAGCGCTTCTTTGCTGTTTCCCTGATAGGCGCCAAATGGCATATCGACCACAACAAGAGCGCGTTTTACAGCTCTTACAACAGATTGCGCATGGTAAATCATTTGATCGAGGGTGATGGGCAGCGTAGATTTATGACCGGCCATTACATTACTGGCCGAATCGCCCACCAAAATTACATCTATGCCGGCCTGATCTACAATGCGGGCCATAGAATAATCATAAGCAGTGAGCATAGCAATTTTTTCGCCACGTAGTTTCATTTCATGTAATACGTGGGTGGTAACTATTCGTGGTTTTCCGTGTACTGACATATTTGTATATTTTTTACAAAGATAGGGGCTTTTTGCTAAATATTCTCAGCCTCCGAAAGAAAACTAAGGTTTTTGTAATTTTTCCTTATCCAAAAAAAAGAGCCGGCAGTTAAACTACCGGCTCCAGTTATTATTGCGTGTGTTTCTATCAAATTCTACAATCCAAGAACTTTTGGCCCTTGATTGAAACGAATATCTGTGGGGACTCCGGCAGCATCGATGCGATCGAGGTCTTTGCGGAGGGTTTCGCCAATTCCACCGCGTTCTTCGATCAAATATTTTGCGGCTTCATAATCGCCTTCACCTTGCATTTTAAGTATCTCGCCTCCCATTGTGTTCATTGCTTCCTGCATTTTTTCAAAGTTCACACGGTATGTTCCTTTTTCAGGATCGCGTGTAAATGCCTCTTTTTCTTTGAAATAATTGAAGCGTACCATGTTGGCTACACCGTGTGCACTGGTAACTCCAAAACGGATAGAACGGAAAATACTGGCCATAAAAGTTACATAGTTGTCCATGATTTCCTGTTCGGGCAATTCGTCCATTTCAGCTAATTTTGTTACCAGGAACAAGCCAATAATGTCGGCTTTTCCTTCTTCGATTGCGCTGTAATTGTCTTGCAGCGCCTCACGAACTGTTCCTTTTCCACTTACGGTGTTGTTTATTCCTAAGCCGTGCGCTACTTCATGAAACATGGTATTTTCAAAAAACGCATCAAATTCTATATATTTTCTTTGGTCTTCAGCAATTAAAACTTCGCTTATTGGAACGAGAATTTTCTCAAATTTTGCCTGCATTGAGTTACGGAGTTGCAATTTGCGACTACCCTTTTGTGCATGAACGCGTGGATCGTTGGGCAGGTTTATGGCAATATTTTTACTTCCTGCATTACAATCGCCTGCATAATAGACTACATCGTAAACGTTCATATCGGCATTGGAACGGGCTTCTTCCTGCTTATATTTCTCATCGCATGGCAGCGATTTTTGCAGTTCAGGAAGTAGTTTTCCGTACTTGTCCAATTTTTTGCTCCATTCTGTATCTTTTATCAGGATTTGACCGGAATGTGCAGCTCGATAGCCCATGAACTGATCTTCGTAACTTTCGATGGGCCCAACAACGAAATCAATCATATTGTCCTGCATATCCATCCAGGCCAGGTCGCTGGCCAAATATTCGTCGGTAAGCAATGCTTCTGCGCGCAGGTTCAGGTATTTTTTAAATCCTTCACTTTCAGCATATTTTGCAGCTTCCTGCAATAGTTCAGCGGCTTTATTTACTTCATCGGCATAATATTCGTGATACGGAATGTTGATCAGGTTCCCTTCATCATCGCGGCGCACCATAGTATACCAACTGTCTTTGTTCGCATTGTCCCAGTTTTTAAATTCTTCTTTTGTAATGTCTTCAGGATAATACTGTGCTCCGGGTGGTTTTTCGCCATATCCTTCAATAAATGGCTTATCGCCTGCCAGACGATCCCATGGACCATAGTTGATTTCAGCATAAATTTTTGTGTACTTATCGTCAATTTTTTCCATGAGTTCACTTTTGTCGCCAAAAGCATCTTGCCAGAAAAGTTCTTCCATAATATCTGAAACATCGAAAAGAATTTTAAGCATTTTCTTCTGGTTATCAGACAAATGGTCGATATTAGTCTTGAGGTCGAACATGGCATATTGTTCTACTTTCTTTTGCATGGGTGATTTTGTTTGATCATCGCCATCCTGTTTTTTTTCCGGTTGGCTACAGGCCGCCATCATTAGCGAACTGCCTAATGCGATTATGAATATTTTCTTTAGCATAATAATGTAGTTTGATGGTTATAAATAGGATAAATTTTCGTCGTCTTCATAGAACTTAAAGCCCAGTCTTTTCGCGGTTTTGATACGGTTACTCGTATTTTTTTGTACCAATTGCTCAACCGATGCCACAGCCACTTTATCGTACGGTGGCACAAGCAAATCGAATGATAATGAGAAAAGTATGGCTGTTTGTATAATATTTCTGATGTTTTTGGTGTCGATGGTTTCCTGACCAAATTTATTGAACAAAACACCCAGTTGCCGCTTTCCTTCAAGGAAAAAATAATTGTCTTTATTGATGAAGGCCCGTCCAATAAGATAGCCCAAATCTTCAAAACGGTTGTATTTGAAGGAATCAGCCAGAAAATTATAAATGTTGATCATACCGCAATATGAAGCATTGTCTTCTTTTTTTACCGGTGTAGTCTTCCAGATTGCATGCTGCTTATCGAACTCAAAAACATTGGTATGCATTGAGAAAACAACCATATCTCCAGCCACTTTGAAACCAAATTGAAACGGTCCCTGATCTTTATATTCAACTTCTATGCGTTCATCAACTTCTTGAAGTTGCTTTCGGAAGTTGCCGGCCAGGTATTTTGCCACTTTTTTCATGGTTTTGAATGCTGTTAATGTATTATTGTACGCATCCAACTTCACATGCGATTTTTCGGCAAGCGTTCTTAAAATCAAACTATTAGGATCCTGATCCATGTTTATTAAATTGTTTCGCAATTCATAAAAAAGCCTTTTGCAACTTCTCTTTCCACAAATTTAATAAAAAATGTGATTCAAATGTTAATAAAAAT
>CAYPSX010000279.1:0-1068 GCA_964413185.1 uncultured Bacteroidales bacterium | reverse complement strand
ATTAGAGGATGGGTTATGGATGTTTTGTAATTCCTGACTTTGTTTTTAACGGAATAATAAAAATTTTATACTTTTATAGTGCATATAAAAAGATATTTTGTATATTAGTAATATATAAAAATTAAAATTATGAACACTGAACTAATCGAAGAGGTTGTTTTAGACCAAAAGAAAAACCTAGCCCAAAAAAGCATTGGTATAAAAAGAGAAGTTGACATAAAAAAACTTATTGACACCCATCAAATCTCCGTTATATCCGGCATCAGACGTTGCGGGAAATCTACTTTGCTTCTTCAATTAATGCAGCAATACGAATCATACAACTATTTAAACTTTGATGATGAGCGCCTTATAAGTTTTACCGTGGAAGATTTTCGTGAATTGATGGTTATTTTCAAAAAGTATGGAAATTCAAAAACAGTTTTTTTCGATGAAATCCAAAACATTGATAAGTGGGAACGATTTATCAGGCGGTTGTACGATGAAGATTACAAAATATACATTACAGGTAGTAATTCAAATCTATTGAGTTCAGAACTAACTACACATTTAACAGGCAGGTATTATAAAATTGAACTATACCCATTTTCATTTACTGAAACTTTGACATACAAAAATATAGAATACAACCAGCTTGCAACCGACAATAAGGCTGCAATAATTAAAACTTTAGAAGAATATCTATATAACGGAGGATTTCCTGAATGGATTAAGTATAGTGATAAGGAGTTTTTAAAACGCACATACGAAGATATCATTTACAAAGACCTTGTGGCGCGGTTTAAAGTACGTAATATAAAACAGTTTAAACTTTTGTCTCAATATCTGTTCACAAACATCACAGGTGAACTCAGTTATAATTCTCTAAAAAACGCATTGAATATTAAAAGCACAAATACGGTAAGCGAATACATATCGTACCTGGAAGAAAGCTATCTGGTGTTTGAATTATTCAAATACGATTTTTCGTTGAAGAAGCAATACATATCCAACAAAAAGGTTTTTGTCATAGATAATGGTATACGCAATCAAATTTCGTTCAGTATTTCAGACGATAAAGGAAAGCTA
>CAYPSX010000278.1:0-4639 GCA_964413185.1 uncultured Bacteroidales bacterium | reverse complement strand
GTCCAGGTTTTACCCTTATCTGATGAGGTTGTGTGATAAATAAAATGGTAAAAATATTCAAATTGTCCTTGATAAACCACATGCAATATGCTATCCTGATCGAAAGCCATATCCACAAATGTGTAAGCATATAAATCTTCAGGAGTAATCTCTACCGGCTCTGTCCACCCTTGAGGTTTTGCAAGGTTTGAGAAGATTATTAGTAAGGCGGTTAGTAATAGTGTTTTTTGCATGGTTTATTTTTTGTGATTAGTTAATAAAAATACTTCCCACCCTAATCAAATTTAAAAACAGTTTGTGTATTAAAAAAGAAAAATCCCGGTTAAAGGTCCTTCATAAAAACCTTTACCCGGGATTGTTTTGAAGGGTGGAGTATTGTACTACTCGCCAATAATTTTCACCAGCACGCGTTTGCGGCGTTTTCCGTCGAATTCACCATAGAAAATCGCTTCCCACGGACCGAAATCCAAAGCTCCTTCGGTAATGGCCACAACCACTTCGCGACCCATTACGGTGCGTTTGAGGTGGGCATCGGCGTTATCTTCGGCGCCGTTGTGGTCGTACTGATCGTAAGGTTTTTCAGGCGCGAGTTTCTCCAACCAGCGCTCATAATCGGCATGCAATCCGGGCTCATTATCGTTAATGAACACGCTGGAAGTGATGTGCATGGCATTCACCAGCACAAAACCCTCTTTAATGCCACTTTCGCGAACACATTCCTGGATATCAGGTGTAATGTGAATCATTTCTCTTCTTTTCGTGGTGTTGAACCAAAGTTCTTTACGGTATGACTTCATAAAATTATAATTTTGATTTTAATGGTTATATGGAGCTCGCCATGACAAGCTAATTGTTGACACACACAAATTTTAGCTCGCTTATAAGCATATTTGTGTGTTCGGTTAACCAGCAGTTCATGGCTCGGTTCATAATTTTAAATTTTTCAAGTTCAAACCATAAAATTAAAACAAACTATGCGATAAAACAACGGAATTGAGTAAAGTGAAGCATGAAGTTCTATCAAAAAACAAGAATTTAGTCACGAGATGAATCATTCCCAACTGTTAGTAAGCTATTGGTTTGTTGAAACTGTAAATGAACAATTCACCCCGTGACAGTCGTTGAAAGTATCATTCGTTACTAATGAACGATATTGTTTGTTAGTATCGAATATTATCGTACATTTGTAATAAACCAAAATGAAATGCTGTTACAAAATCAAATTGCAGAGGTAGTTGAAGCCCAACAATCTTTATTCAGGACAAAAGAAGTTGGTCTTGAGCGAGAGATGCTTCGTCATATTCCAAATTTTGAAAACCACATACTCATAGTTTCCGGAATCAGGCGTTGCGGCAAAAGCACGTTGCTGAGGCAACTCTTCAGCCAAACTTATAAGCATGCTATTTATTTGAACTTTGAAGATGTAAGGCTGTCTGGTTTTGATATTGATGATTTTTCACGATTAAGCAAGATCATTGATGAAAAGAAAGTAAAAACACTATTTTTTGATGAAATACAAGTCGTTAAAAACTGGGAGCTTTTTGTCAGACAAAAACTGGAAGAACAGTATAGAATCGTCATAACCGGCTCAAATGCATCGTTGCTAAGTCGCGAATTAGGCACAAAATTAACCGGCAGGCATATCAGCATAGAATTATTTCCATTTTCTTTTAAAGAATTCAATGCGTTCCACAACACCGACAACTACAAAAAAACAATTGATGAATACCTTACCAAGGGCGGGTTTCCCGAAGTTATTAAGCGGAAAGAAAATCAACTTTTGAATCAACTGCTAACTGACATTTTACAGCGAGACGTGGCCGTTCGATATAATATCAGGGACATAACAAGGCTACGTCAACTTGCTGTTTATTTAATTTCCAATATTGGCAAACCTTTCTCAGGCAAAAAGCTAACAGAATCATTCGAGCTGAAATCGAATAGCACTACACTGGAATACATCTCCCACATGGAGCAGGCCTATCTTATACAGCTTGTGCCAATGTTTAGCTATTCATTAAAAACCCAGACCCGAAATCCAAAGAAAGTGTACACCATCGATATCGGTCTCTTTTCCCAGAACAGCATTGTCTTTTCCGATGAAAACGGACGCCGCCTGGAAAACATTGTTTACTTACACCTCAGGCGCAAATATGAGCAGATTTATTACTTCAAAGAAAAAGGAGAATGCGATTTTGTGACCATCAAAAACGGAAAAGCCGAAGAATTGGTACAGGTTTGTTGGGAAGTAAATGATATTAATCAAAAACGCGAAATAAACGGACTGCTTGAAGCTATGGAATATTTCCAAAAGGATTATGGTACAATAATTACATACAATCAATCAGATAAAATTGCGATAAAAAACAAAACCATTGAATTTATACCGGTTCATAAGTATCTTAGCGAATAACAATTTCAAAATATAGTGCGATTTATAATCTCCATACTATTCCTTATCGTGGTGCTGTTTCAATGCAAAACATCAGAGCAACCTATTGTTGATCAACAGGAAACAGCGGTTGTTGATACGATGCAAAATGACAGCATTTCCATTGAACTTCACGAGCCCAAAGACACGCTGGCTTTAGACACTACACCTCCGAAACGCACGCCCAGACTTACTTTCAAACAACTGCAATTAAAAAAATTCGCTGAGGAAATATCGTTTTTCAACCAATTGGAAAACGAAAAGGAAATCAACCTGAAATATCCGGGAAAATTATTGCGAAAAGGCGATTCCGGTATTGCTATCATTCCCATAAAAAGAAAATTAAAGTTACTCGGTTTGTTGAAACAGGACAGTCTTACCATTCATTTCGACAGCTCAATGGAAGTAGCAGTTAAAAAATTCCAGCATAAGCACAACATTTTGGCCGATGGCATTCCGGGCAGAAATACGTTCCGTTTTTTAAGTTGGCCGATAAAAAAATACACACAAACCCTGGAAAAAAATCGCGACCGCATAACTCAACAGCCCGATTCGCTACCGGCAACCCGCATCGAAATTAACATTCCGGAATACACGTTGCGTTTCTACCAAAACGATACAGTTGTTCAACAATTCGAAGTCGTTGTGGGAAAATACAAAAATCAGACACCAATATTGAATTCCAAAATAGATTACTTGGTATTTAATCCGTGCTGGACCGTCCCCCACTCCATTGCCGTAAAAAGTATTTTACCACGACTAAAAAAAGACTCGCTTTTCCTTGATAATCGCAATATGTTTATTACCCAAAACGGCGAAAGAAAAAACCATCGTGAAATAGATTTTTCAAGCTACACGAAAGACAATTTTCCGTACAAAATATTCCAAAATGCCGGTTATGGCAATGCATTAGGACAGGTAAAGTTTATGTTCCACAATTCGCATTTAGTGTATTTGCACGATACGCCATCCAAATATCTTTTTAATAAAGATTTTCGCACGTTCAGCAGCGGCTGCATTCGGGTAAACCATGCCATGGAACTGGCAAAACTGATACTGGATTCAGATCAAAACAAAGCCATTATTAAAAACAAGCTGGCAAAAGGTTATCCTGTAAAAGTATATTTAAACGAACCGATTCCCATCATCATTCAATACCAAACCGCCAGGTATAATGAACATTTAGACATGGTACAGTTTTTTTATGATTGTTATGGTTTGGATTGAGATTTTCGTAACCTCCATTGGAAATGGAGATAGAAACTACGAAATATCCATTTGTAATGGATGATGCAAGGTGTAAAGCTCCATTCAGAATGGATATTTTGCCATAAAAGTTTGTATTGGAAAGAGAATTACCGTAATTTGCAAAAAAACGCCAAATGAGAGAACTGCTCAAAAATGTAATACTCGACCAAAAAGAATTACACTGGGACCCGGAAAACATCTACAGGGATTTTTCATCAAACGCACTGGAGAACACGCTCATCGTAGTTATTTCAGGCATACGCAGATGTGGCAAATCAACACTTTTGCAACAAATTAGAAAAACACGAACTGAGAATGATTACTACATCAATTTTGATGATGACCGGCTTATCCATTTCAAAACAGAGCACTTTCAACTGCTATACGAGCTCTTTATTGAGCTTTTTGGAGAACAAAAAACATTCTATTTCGACGAAATACAAAATATAAACGGCTGGGAACGTTTTGTACGAAGGCTTCACGACAATGGGAACAAAATATTCCTGACCGGCAGCAATGCAACCATGCTTAGTCGTGAATTGGGAACACATTTAACAGGAAGATATATCCAAATTGAACTCTTCCCCTTCTCCTTCCGGGAATTTTTGACATATAAAAAGGCTGACACTAGCCATGAAGCCATTCATACAACCAAAGGCAAAGCCATTATCAAAAGACATTTCAATGATTACCTGAAAAACGGCGGGCTTCCGTTGTATGTTCGTTTCAAACAAACCGAATATTTAAAATCCATGACAGACAGCATTATTTACCGTGATGTAATGGTGCGCAATCAATTAACACATGAAAAAGAGCTCATGGAATTGCTGTACCACCTGGCAACCAATACCACTAAACAAACCACAAACAATGCACTTGCCAGAAACATTGGCATAAAAAGCCCGACTACAATAAAAAACTATATCGCATATATCGAGAACACGTATTTACTTTTCACAC
>CAYPSX010000277.1:0-4650 GCA_964413185.1 uncultured Bacteroidales bacterium | reverse complement strand
AATATTTCAAAGTTCACAGCACTTGGTTTACACCCAAGGGGTCGGGGGCTCCGATAAATAAAATCTTCGATTTTTTATTTATCGTGAGTCCACGAATTGTATAACCAAATCACAGATTTGGACAATTCGGGGTTCGACTCCCTCATCGCCCACCAATCACAAGGCTGGAAATTTTATTTCCGGCCTTTTTTATTGCAAAAAAACAGTCATGGCATACGTTTACATCCTCTATTCCAAAACTTTGGACAGATTCTACATTGGACATACTTCAACTTCGGTTGAAGATAGACTTGTAAAACATCTTCAAAAGCATAAAGGTTTCACTGCAACGGTAAAGGATTGGGAAATTGTTTACACCGAAGAATTCCCGGATAAAATCCAAGCATACGCACGTGAAAGAAAGATCAAAAGTTGGAAATCAAAACAAAAAATTCGGGAGTTGATTAAAAAGTCGATTTGTGGTCTGATTTTAGCTAACTGTGATCAAGCCGCTCTGCCTGTAGCACAGATTTATGCTGCTCTAACTGTTGCAGCAAAAAAGCCAAATGCTCATTATCGCGTACATTAAAAGTTATTACAGCCTCGTAAATACCCTCATTTGCTGTAATATTCATAGACTGGATACTGATATTCATTTCGTCTGAAAAAACACGGCTAATTTGATTCAACACGCCTTTGCGATCAACACCCACAACACGAACATCGGTCATAAAATGCTTTTCGCCGGAAGCCTCGTTCCATTTTGCCCGAATAATACGGTACGGATATTTCTCTTTGAGCGAAGGTGCATTAGGGCACGAGTTCCTGTGAATAACAATTCCCTTTGAAACAGACACAAAGCCGAAAATCTTATCCCCAAAAACCGGGCTACAGCATGGAGCCAGCTTATAATTCACTTTGCTGATATCATCGCCAATCACCAGGTAATCATCGCTACGTTTTTTGCTTGTCGGTTGTTTACCTAACAAATCATCGGGCGAGGCTGATTCAAGCCTGGGCTCATCCAAACAAACTTCACGAATTGTATTAAAATCAATCAAATCGCGTGCAAAAGCCACATAGAGATCAACGGCCGAGTCCATTTTAAAATGTTTGAGCAATCGTAAGATGTAGTCTTCATTCTCTTTAAGATTCAAATGCCTGAGCTTTCGTTGCAATTCCTCTTTCCCAATGTCTGCCTCTTTGTAGCGCTCTTCGCGCAGCGAACGTTTAATACGGTTTTTTACCCGCGAAGAAACCGCAATGGCCAGCCAGCTGTCGTTAGGTTTTTGCTTTCGCGATGTGATAATTTCTACAGTTTCTCCATTCTGCAATTTGTAGCGTATTGGAACTATCTTTCCGTTGATTCGGGCACCGGTGCACTGCTCTCCTATCCGGCTGTGAATGCTATATGCAAAATCTATGATGGTAGCTCCGCGTGGCAGTTTTTTAATATCGCCGGCAGGTGTAAAAACAAACACGTAAGGGGAAAAGTCAACCGGTTTGCTATCAAGGGTTATATCTTCATCGCTTTTATCAGGCGACTCCAGTATTTCACGGACTTGCGTAAGCCACTTATCGTGCTTGTCGCCACTACCTGTTTCCTTGTATTTCCAATGGGCAGCCTGACCTTTCTCTGCATCGTTGTCCATTCTGCGCGTTCTGATTTGCACTTCTACCCATCGGCCATCCTGGCCTTGCACTGTAGTATGCAACGATTCGTAGCCACTCGATTTTGGCGCTGATATCCAGTCGCGTAAACGTTTAGGGTTCGGTTTGTATAAATTGGAAACAATACTGTATACATTCCAACATTCGGCTTTTTCCTGTTCACGTTGTAAATCATCAAGGATAATGCGAATGGCAAAAAAATCATATACCTCGTCGAATGATACATTTTGATTTTCCATTTTTCGCCAAATGGAGTAAACAGATTTCACGCGTCCCTTCATTTCATATTTGTGTGACTGAATGTCGAGCTCCTGTTTTATTGGCTGGGTAAAAGTTTTTATATAATTGCTTAAAAAACGGCTTTGTTTTTTTATCTGTTTGTGGATATTATTATATGCACCGGGATGCGTAATTTTCAGCCAAAAATCTTCCATTTCGGTTTTTACACGGTAAAGTCCGAGCCTATGGGCAATTGGCGCATAAAGTGCACCTATTTCGCGCGCAAGAAACTGCTGCTTTTCTGTAGAAAAGTTGTCTATTTTTCTCATATTTTGCAATCGGTCTGCCAATTTGAGTAATATAATGCGCACATCAGTTACAATATTCAATATTAAATTGATATAGTTTTGATCTTGCAGCGTAATATTATGCGTATACAATCCGGAAATTTTATGTAATCCGCGAATAATTTCTAAAACTTTTTCACCAAACTGTTCTTCTACATCTTTTTCGCGAAATCCATCCAAATCGTACAAATCGTGCAGAAGTGCTGCAATTACTGCATTGCGTGCCAATCCAAGTTCTTCTACGGCAGAAATAGCAACCTCAACCGGGTGAAGCATCAAAAGCTCACCCGACTTACGAACGGCATCACCATAAAGGTTTTTGGCGTACTCAACAGCCGCTACAATATCAGTTTTATCATTGGAGCGTAATCTGTTTGAAGAAATATCAAGTAGCCGAACAATATGTTGATCTAATGTTTTCTTTTGTCCTGAAATATCCATAAGCTGTCATCAATTTATGCCCGCAGACTTATAACTGAACGAATTGCATCTGCAACACCAGAATCTTCATTGGATGCTACAACAGAAAATTTCTTTAATAAATCGGGGTGCGCATTAGCCACAACGCGGGGGTGTCCAACGGCTTCCAGAAAATCAATATCGTTATAATCATTACCAATGCCCAACATATTTTCTTTTGGAACGCCATATTTGTTTTCAATAAATCTCAGCCCCCATGCTTTGCTGATGTGTTTCGGAAAAACTTCAATCCACATCGACTCGCCATTAAGAGGTGATGTTGTACGCACCAATTTTACATCACTAAGCAATTTGGTTAGTTCATCGTATTTGTCTGTATCAGTTTCAATTATTGCCAACATTTGGCATGCATTCTCTATTTCGTGGTTTGCCATAAGGGGCTCTCCAAAATGGGAATAACGCTCCACATAATCATTGAAATGGTAATTGTCCGGATTCTGTTTGTGATAATAAAATTGATAATTATCGGGAATTGGCTGATGAATGGTAAAGTCAAAAGCTTCGTGCTTGAATCTTTCTATTACCTTTTGGGTAAGTTGCCAAGGTAAACCGGCAGCCTCAATAATTTTTTTGTTTTTCCAGTCGTAAATACCACATCCCGTAGAAAAAACAAGGTAATCAATGGGAAAATCAGGCGACAATACATCTTGCGAAATACGCAAATTACGGCCTGTTGCAGCTACGCGCAGCACGCCCATCTTACCTAATTGATGAAGCGCATCATAATCTGCGGCTCCAATTTGTTTATTATCTTTGAGTAATGTACCATCCAAATCAGTAATTACTGCTCCAATATCTACTTTGCCCATGTGAATACGTTTCTTAGATATAAACGCTTAGTGAATCCTGTTGTTTAATAAATAATTCCTTACATAATCATTTATTCCATCCTCAAGCGAATAGAAAGATTTGCTGTAACCAATTGCACGAAGTTTGTCCATATTGGCTTCAGTAAAATACTGGTATTTATCGCGGATATCTTCTGGTGTAGGAACAAATTCAATGTTTGGGGTTTTATCCATGGCCGAAAATGTATTTTTTGCTAAATCAAGAAAAGTGCGCCCCTTCCCTGTTCCCACATTATAAATTCCATTGTTTTTCCTGTGATGCATAAGGAAAAACATGATATTGGAAAGGTCTTTTACATAAACAAAGTCGCGTGTTTGCTCTCCATCTTTATAATCGGGGTGATGGGACTTGAACAACTTCATACCGCCGGTTTCTTTAATTTGGTTGAACGTATGAAAAATAACCGATGCCATGCGTCCTTTGTGGTGTTCATTGGGGCCGTACACATTAAAAAATTTCAATCCTGCCCAAAAAAACGGTTTTTTCTCCTGGCTGAGCGCCCATTTATCAAAATCGTTTTTCGATTCGCCGTACAAATTCATCGGGTGCAAATCGTTCACCAATGCGTGGTCATCAACATACCCCTTCTCTCCCATTCCATAAGTAGCTGCACTCGATGCATAAATCAATGGTATTCCATAAGCCACACATTTCTCCCAAACGGTTTTACTGTAGTTCAGGTTAAGTTCGTCGTAAATTTCTTTTGGAAATCCGGTTGTTGCAGAACGTGCACCCATGTGAAAAACGAACTCGACTTGCTTGTGGTTCTCATCGAGCCAATCAAAAAACCGCATGCGATCTACACGTGCTGAAATTTGTTTATTTGATAAATTTCGGTTTTTCTCCTCCCGTGAAAATTCGTCAACAACTACAACATCTGTGTAGCCTTCATCATTGAGTTTTCGTACCATATTGCTGCCAATCATGCCTGCAGCTCCAGTAACTACTATCATAATAATCCGTTTTTTACAAAATTAGCAATTTTAGTGAGACTGTTAATAATAAAAAAGCTCGCAGCGTACTAATCTCAATATATGTAATTATTTATACACAATTCTATTAAAACCTTTATCAGTGTCCGTCAATAAACTCCATTTTCTGCGTT
>CAYPSX010000276.1:2545-4659 GCA_964413185.1 uncultured Bacteroidales bacterium | reverse complement strand
AAAATTCCGGTAAGCAAATAACCTACAATGGTAGGTATTTTTAATCGTGTAAATAAAAGGTTTACTCCGGTTGATAGTGCAAAAATGACAACGATATCAGAAAGAATAGAAAAATCCATCAGTGGAATTATTTAGTAGTTTTACTTATTACTTTTGAGTTTGTTGTAAATGAAATGCCTTGTTGACTATACGTACTTATCATAACGGCTTGAATAAACATCTGGTCGGAAAAAATTCGACCACCCCAGTTTATAATAAAGTTGGCTCCGGCACCTCCCACAATTTCCCGGTCGCTAACCACAAATTCGATTGACTCAAGTGGTGTTAATAAAATGGTAGAATCAATATATGCTGCCAACTTCTTGCCGTAAGAGTCATAATAAGTGGCCTCCAGAATATATGCCGAATCAATTAATGAAGTGTTTCTAATACTGAGCGTGGTTGTAAGCTGAAACCTGCGTGTTCCGTCGCGGTGATAAATGTCGGAATATACCGGAACATACTCTGTTTGTATAAAATTAATTTGAGTACTATCGGGTTCTACAAAAGTATATTTGTGGCTTGGGCGGCTTTTTTTTTCTTCCGAATGGCTTTTTTCCGAATTACAACCAAGTAGAAATACAACTACGATTAGTAAAAGGTACTTCATCTGTTTATATTTTTATTTTCCAAAATATAGTGAAAAATATTCAATACTGTATGGACTGCCTCCGGCAAAAAAATTATTCACAACGAAAAACAGATGCTTTTTGTGCAGATTAAAACTGGTCGGCAATCATTTTGAGTTCATCTTTTTTCAGAACTTTTATTTTGCGGCCTTTGAGTTCAATAAGGCCTTGTGTTTTGAATTGCGATAGCATGCGAATTACCGACTCCGTAGCTGTACCAACCAAATTGGCCAGTTCTTCGCGTGTGAGTGGTATGTTCAGGTAGTTTTCTTCATTTTCGCCAAACTGATCCAATAAATTGAGCAAAACCTCGGCCAGCCGCTCTTTTACTGTTTTTTGAGCAATATCTGTGATGTATTTATTGGCTTCACCCAACTCTTTGCACGCCTGTTGAATGAGTTTCAGGCTAAAATCGGTATTGCTCTCTACGAGTTTAAACAGGCGGTTTGCCGGAATAAAACATAAAAAGGCTTCTGAAATAACTTTGGCTGTGGTACAAAAAGTTTCTTTACTGAGCACTGATCGGTACCCAATAATATCGCCTTTTTGCGCAAAAGTAATAATTTGTTCGCGCCCTTCCGGGCCGGTTTTGTATAGTTTGATGATGCCCTCGTTTACGCAATAAAATCCTGTGGCGTGATTTCCTTCGTGAAAAATGAAGTCGCCCCGTTTGTAAGCCTGACAATTTTTATCGTAGTTCAGCAGGGCGTACTCTTCTTCGCTTAGCTGCTCAAATAGCGATGAGGTTTTCAGCGTACAATCTTTACATTCTATGTTTTTTCTGTGTTTCAATTGAATTGCTGCGTTCGGTGAAAACGTTAAGTCTTATCAAGCATCAATTAGTGCGGCAAGTTATCATTTTTTGACCATAAAAAAAAGAAATCACGTTTATACTCCGGAGCAGCAAATATTAAAGTTTGGTGTTCCACAAATCATGTTGATCGATAAAGTGTATAAGTTTTTGAGCCATAATACGATGGTCTGCTACTCTTGGGTGCCCGTCAGGAGCCAGAAATGGAAATGTAAACGAATATATTTTGGGATCATTCATTTTTTTTACAGCCTTTTTAATATAACCGGGCCATGGAGAGTGGTCTGCAACGGCATCCATACTTCCCAAAGCACAAATAATATTACTTTGCGGATAATGATGCCGAAGTGTGGTTAAGAAATTTGCATAGCGATCAATTACGTCCGGTTCTGTTAATGTTGTATCATCAAACCGGTATTTATATTCAGGCGATTGTGGATTTTTTAATATCCAGGAGTCGTTTTGCCCAAGGTTAACCACCACAATTTGCGGGTTTTCAAGCGAAAAATCCCATTTGGATGTATTCCTGTTCGGGTTCAGCCGGTCGTAAAGCTCCGGCATAATTTGTGGATACCAGCTCACCATGAAACCAATTCCGCCACGGGCAATACAGCTATAACCGGCTTCGTAATGCC
>CAYPSX010000276.1:0-2535 GCA_964413185.1 uncultured Bacteroidales bacterium | reverse complement strand
GCACCGTAAGAAAGGTAGTTATTCGTGAAAATACTGTCGGGCCTGTCTGTACCGGAAATATCCTCATTGGCGTAACCTGCTGTGATGGAGTTTCCGTAAAAAGCAATTTGTTTGTTAGGCTCGTCAACTGACAGTAATTCAGCGGTTTCATCCAGTTCGAAGTTGTAAATGGTAGTAGTGCCGGTAGTAAATTCAGTGCGCCTGAATAACTCTACTGTGTGCTCGCCCTCGGGCAAATTTGCCAGTGTGTATGTGGTTTTTTCTATTTGTGGCCGGAGCAAATACGTTGAATCTTCATTGATAATAACATTGAAATACGTATCGCCTTTGTTGTCTTTTAATGTGGCTTGGAGTTTTTTACCATGAAACCGTATTTTTACCGATGAACCCGGCCAAAACATTCGCAATAAACTGTCAGAAGGTGTGTCTATGCGCCCTTGCAGTTGTATTTGAGGTTCATTTATTGGAATATTTTTTAGCGAATGCTCTGTGCAGGTTGTAAAAACAAGTAAGCTGCACACTACCCATAAATTCTTAGTTCTGTTAAATATCATATCCATTAGAATTGGTAAGTACATTCAAAATTAACAAAAAAATCAGTAGTCTCTTCATGTTGCCCTTCTTAGAAAATCGACATTTTTTTTTAATTACACGCACAATTAAAATCAATATTGCTTTCTATCTGTTTTTTAATTACATTTGGTTATAAATTTTATTCATTATGGAAAGATCTCAACATAAAACACTGGTTACGTGGGATTTCAGCGAAAAGTCCGAGTTTGCGCTGGCCCATGCTGTTAAATTGTCCCGCCAGTTGGGCACACAACTTGAACTACTCCATGTAGTTAAAAAGGAATCCGAAGTAGAGGAAACCAAGCGAAAGCTTGAAGAGGTCGCTACATATTCAGAAAATACGTATGAAATAAGACCTTTGACCAAGGTTATCGAAGGAAGTATTTTCCACGCCATTGGTGACTATACCAAAACCGAAGATGTAAAATTGGTTGTGATGGGCACTCACGGTATCCGCGGCATGCAAAAAATTACAGGTAGCTGGGCACTGAAAGTAATTGCCAGCTCCGAAGTGCCTTTTATTGTAGTTCAGGAAATGCCAAGAGTTGAGACGTATGACAAAATTGTTTTTCCGGTAAATTTTAAAGCGGAAAATAAAGAAAAACTAATCTGGGCTATTTACCTGGCTAAATATTTTAATTCTAAAATATTACTTTTCAAACCTCCGGTCGACGACGGCTATTACCTCACCAAAGTAAACAACAACCTGCTTTTTGCTAAAAAACATTTGCAACATTACGGGGTCGATTTTGAGCTGGAAACCGCACGAAAAGCCAGTAAATTTGAAGATGAAATGCTACAATATGCACAAGATGTGCAGGCGGAGTTGGTTCTAATAATGACAACAAAAGGAATCGGTCTTGGCGACTATATTTTTGGCGCTTCAGAGCAATACATTATTGCCAACAGCGCAAAAGTGCCTATCATGTGTGTAAACCCACGAAAAGATGTAGCTAAAGCCAACTTGTCAGCCAACTGGTAGAAAAGTCCAAAATAAATTTTGTTGATAATATAAAAAAACGGAGCATTTAGCAGATGCTCCGTTTTTTATCAAACTACCTTTTTGGGGCTCAGATGAAGTAGTTGTGGACTTTTACTTTTTGTTTTTTCTAAAAAGAACGCGGATTAAGCTGATTGATTAATTCAAAATCCGAAAGCTAAGATCGTGATATATAATTATCATGTAGTTAATCATTAAAGGAAACTAAATAAATATCGTGGATACGCAGATTATCGCTGATGCCGAGGTGCATGATTTAGCTTTTTTACAAAAATGGTAACGCAGTTCAAATATAAGTTGAGGCGTTATCCGTTTACTATCCGCCTATCGAAAATATTAAAATTTATAAAAAAAAATGAAGCTAACAGAAGCTGAGTTGTATGCTGGATTTTCCACAAAAAACTATCAGTAAAATCAGCGTTCTATTCTTGCATAATGGGATTCATATCTTTTCAGTCAGCCTAATCTCTGGCGGAAAGATGCTAAAAGGCTGAAGATTAATCATTAATAAAATAGAACGCGGATTAAACGGATTGAATATTTCATTTCCCGCTGGCTGAACTGTCGAAAACTTGCCGAGTTGGGTTTTTTGTACAGGAATATGATGGATATCGTTGATACGCTGGTTTTCACTGATAGGTTCGTGCTAAACTATGCCTTTTGGGGTTAGAAGTGTTGGTTATTAAGGTTCGGTAATTTAAAAATACCTGAGGCTTTATCTGTTTACTATCCGCCTATCGAAGATATTTAAAATTATAGAAAGCTCTGTAGCTAACAGCCCGTGAATTGTGTTCTGATTTTTCTTCAAAAAAAACAATCAGCAAAATCAGCGTTCTATTATTTCTGCGGGAGTTTGTGTTATTGCGTTAACGAAGGTAAAACAGCCTAAACATTATTTTTATCAAAAGCTTTGCGATTTATTAGCTAATTAGAGCCTGTCCATAAACTAAAGAGTCTGAGCT
>CAYPSX010000275.1:0-4680 GCA_964413185.1 uncultured Bacteroidales bacterium | reverse complement strand
ACCGTGGTTTTCAGCATTAAAACCATTATGCAAATAAATCCATCGCTCGGCCCGAACAGTACACCGCAATTACTGAGTCCGCCGGTAGATAAAGCTGCGAAAAACCGTTTGTTTATTCACAATCCGGCTGCATGGGATCCCGATGGCGACAGTCTTTCATACCAGCTCACGCCCTGCACAGGCGAAAACGGAGAACCCATCAGCGGCTTTGAGTTTCCCGACAATGTTACCATGAACTCTGTTACAGGCGATTTAATCTGGGATAAACCCACAGAAACCGGCGCTTACAATGTGGCAATCCTTATTGAAGAGTGGCGCGAAGGTGTTAAAATCGGGCAAATTACCCGCGATTTGCAAATTGAGGTTTATGAAACCGAGAACATGCCGCCCGATATTCTTTCGGAACAGGAAATATGCATCGAAGCCGGCGATTCACTGAATATTGCACTGAAAGCATTCGATCCCAATGGCGACAGCCTCATTTTAACACCGCTCGGAGGTGCTTTTGATTTGGCTCAACCTGCCGAATTTGAAATTATTGGTACAGATGCCGATTCTGTTTTTGCGCGTATTAAGTGGGGCACAACGTGTGCTCATATTCGTCAGCAACCTTATCTTTTCGTTATTAAGGCCGAAGATAAAAATAACGAAATACCACTGGCCGATCTGCATCATATTCAGGTTTGGGTAAACGGGCCTGCTACACAATTTACTTCAGTTGAATCAACCAACAACAGTATTTTATTATCGTGGTTTAATCCCGACTGCGCAGCCGATGCATTCTACCTTTACCGCAAAAAAGAAAGTTACCAGTGGAGCTACGATCCGTGTATTACAGGCATTCCCGATGGAGCCGGTTACGCGAGAATCGCCACGGTTGACAGCGATGTTTTGAGTTACACCGACAATGACCACGGCAACGGACTCGTGCAAGGTTATCAATATTGCTACCGCATTGTACCTGCCTACGGCGCGGCCACCGGATATGCATCTGTTGAAGCTTGTGCCTCGCTTGTACGCGGTGTTCCGGTAATTACAAATGTAAGTGTAACCGAAACAGATTCATTAAACGGCAAAGTTTATTTGGCGTGGAGCCGGCCAACCGAATTAGACACAGTTGAAAATCCGGGGCCGTATCAGTATTTAGTTTATCGTTCCACCGGAATATGGGGTGAGGATTTTTCTGAAGTTCCTGTGGCTGAATTGAATAGCTTGAACGATACGATTTTTACAGATAGTGGCCTGGATACACGAAATCAGCCCTACACCTACAAAATAGAACTTCACAACGCCGGTAAACTTTTTTTACAGCCAATGACTGCAAGTACGCTTTGGCTGGAAACTTATGGCACCGACAACCAGATAAAGCTCGAAGTAAAGAAAAATGTTCCCTGGCAAAATGAATCGTATGCATTTTATTTAGTAGAAAATGGAAATGAGTATTTGATTGGTGAAGCTGATTCGGCAGGTTTTATTCATTCTGATTTAATCAATGGGCAGGAATACCTTTACAAAGTAAAATCAAGGGGAGGCTACTCCGAAAGTGGTTTTGTAACGCCCATAATCAATTTTTCACAGGAGGCAACCGGTATTCCTGTCGACACCATTCCTCCCGATGCGCCCGGGTTATCGCTAAGTGCAGACTGCGATGCTTTTCATAATATTGTAGAATGGCAGGTAACAGATCCGGAAGTTACTGATGTGCATCTTTATTTTGCCGCGAAAACCGATCAGCCACTCACGAAAATACGCACGTTCCCATATCCCGATACAACCATGTTTTTCCATACACCGGAAATGTCGGTCAGCGGATGTTATGCAGTTTCTGCATCTGATTCAACAGGAAACGAAAGCCAACTTTCCGTAAAAATGTGCATTGATTCCTGCGACTTTTATGAATTACCTAACGTAATTACAACCAATAACGACGGGAGAAATGATATTTTCAGGCCGATAACCACCGATGAGGTCATTGAAAAAGTAATTCACGAAGCACACATCACAATATTTAACCGGTGGGGCAGTTTAGTTTATGAAACAACCGACCCATTAATCATGTGGGACGGAAAGGGAAAACAAACCAATAAACCGGTGCCCACGGGAGTTTATTATTATGTGTGTAATTTAAAAGAAAAGCGTATTTCCGGCATCGAAGAACGCTATAAAGTCGGATTTGTACATGTATATCAAAGCAAACAGGAGTGATGGGGCGTAAGATTTTTTTAACAATCATATCACCTTTAATAATAATTCAGATTTTTGCTGCGCAAGCCGATACTTTGTTAATTCATGCTGTCGGAGCCATGAACGAAAAAAAGTACGAACAAGCCTGGCATTTATTTTCTCAATCATCCGACAATAACCCGGAACTTTTACCGCAAAAAATTGAAGCAGCCTGGCATACCGGCAACTATGCCGAAATGAAGCAGCTTATGACTAAACTTCGATACAGTCAAAAGGCATTGAGGTTTTTTTATATGTCGAAGCTGTATGCCCGAACAGGAAAAAACGACAGTGCATTTATTATGCTCGAAAAGTTGCTTGAAAACCGCAATAAACTTCCACGCTCGCAGGTAAAAACCGACACTGTTCTGGCACGGCTAAAAACCGATGAGCGTTGGGCAAATATCTGGAAAAAAGAGCATTACAAGCCCTACGATCTCAAAGTTGAAATGGCAGCACGCGAACTGGAAGTGAAAAACTACGATCTAGCGCTTACACTGCTCGATGAGCTTATTGAAGATCGTCCGTACCGTGAAAAACCCTGGTATTTGCGAAGCTTATTGTTTTACCGGCGCGGTGTAGTGCGTTCTGCGTTGAGCGATATTAATCAAGCTATTAAAGAAGATGATGATGTGGCTGACTTTTACGCGCTTAAAGCCAAAATACTCCGGAAGCTCGGGCGGGAGAAAAAAGCGTTTAAAGTTGCACAAAAAGCCATCAAAATTAACCCCTTCAATCCTGATTATCATGGAATTGCTGCGCAGGCAGCTTTGTCTAAAGAGCTGTATGACGATGGATTCCCGTTTGCTGAGAACTATCTGGCCGGTTATCCTGAAAAACCGGAAGCACTTTTTATTTACGCACAATTTGTATATCGAAATGGCAGTTGCATGAAAGCATTGCCACCTATCAATAAAGCGATAAAAAAGCAATCGCGTAACCCGGAATACTACTTTTTGCGGGCACAAATTTATCAAAAGTGTAAAGTTTATGCACAAGCGGCTAAAGATTATAGCATGTGCCTCGATTTTTGGCCGCAAAACCACAAAATTTATTTAGGCCGTGGAATTTGTCGCTATCACACCGGTAACAAAAGAGGAAGTTGTCGTGATTTAGAACGTGCATTCGACTTGGGTGCCTTTGAAGCCGAGAAGATGATTCGCGATTGGTGCAGGTGACAGGTTTTTGGGATCGAGGAATAGGTAGTGCCAGCAAGGAAACTACCTTTTTTTGAGTCTTTGATAAGAAAAGTCAGACAGAATGAAAATAAAAGGAAATACTAAACAAAATAATGTATATCTTGTTGAAATATTTAAAATGTTTAAGGATAGTGGTTAACTATTCTTTATGAGGCCCAATTTATTATGAACAGAATCCATTCAGAACCCACAATCAAAACACCTGAAATACTATTTGATATTGAAAGTAACCAGTTTTTTATCAAAGGCAGGTCGCTTCCGGAAAATGCAAAAACATTTTACAGGCAATATATTGATTGGTTAAGCAAGATGTTCAAAAATAATCATGTTGAAACAAATTTTGTGTTCGATTTGATTTATTTCAATAGCGCATCTACAAAAATGATTCTTGATATTTTACTCATTCTGCGCGAAGCCAACGAGAATGGTCACAAAATAAAAGTAATATGGAAATGTGAGCCGGATGATGAAGATTTGATCAGTGCCGGGAAGGAATTCGAAGAAATGATTAATATGCCTATTGAGGTTGAGATTTCAGATCATTAATTCACAATTCGTATACTATCTAAATACCAGCGTTGCTTTTTCAAAATAAAAAAGCGTTTCTCTATGTAACTGGAGTGTGGCAGATATATTTTTTCAACTATTTTATTTTTTACTGTGTCTAAATCCATTACATAGCTTTTGGGATATTTTTTGATGCTAATAACCGTGCGGGGCAGCGTATTTTTGGAAAAAGTACTCAGCGTATTCCTGTTTCGGTTATCTCCTTTCGGGTAATCCCTTGTATATCCTGAATGCTCATTTACCTTGAGTGGATAATTAATTCGGCTAAAATGAAATACACTGTCGCGATAAAATTTCTTATGAAAACGGTGAAAGTTTTCAGACCTGTTTGTGTTTCTACGAACACCACAATTGGCCAGAATACCTACAATTAATAGGGCAGTGAAAAGTTTTAAAAGACGCATATTGAGATGTATTTAACGTTTAACTTTATTTCTCAGGCTTTTTCAAATGTAATACACAATAAGCAGATGAGCAATTTTATGTGTTTCCTGATACAATTATTACGCACACGATAAAAAATCAGTTTTCTACACGAGCATAACGAAGAATCTTTAGCTCATGAGCATCTTTTAGATTATTATGATTGCGAATAAATCGGACATTATGGACAGACAATTAGGTTCTTGTTAATTCATTACTAATGTTTCGCACTTGATAATAACTTATTTTACAGAGATATATGCAAAGC
>CAYPSX010000274.1:0-4691 GCA_964413185.1 uncultured Bacteroidales bacterium | reverse complement strand
CTGCGCCCCAACCATCGACATACTAACCAAAGAAAAAAACACACGTGCTTTCATTATTCTTTCTGCCGGATTTAGCGAAGAAAACGAAGAAGGCGCTAAACTCGAAGCCGAAATAGTAGAGAAAATTGATGCTGTTGATGGCGCCTTAATCGGCCCCAACTGTATTGGCGTGCTAAACCAGAATTACAACGGCGTTTTCACCACACCCATTCCCCAACTTGATTCGCAAGGCGTTGATTTTATTTCAGGATCGGGAGCCACAGCCGTTTTCATTATGGAAGCCGGAGTGCCCAAAGGACTTAAATTCAACAGTGTTTATTCAGTAGGAAACAGCGCACAAATTGGCGTTGAAGAAGTTCTAAAACACCTCGACGAAACCTACGAAGAAGGAAAATCATCGAAAGTTAAATTGCTATATATTGAAAATATCGACCAGCCGAAAATGCTGCTCAAACATGCCGGCTCACTCATTCGCAAAGGCTGCAAAATAGCCGCCATCAAATCCGGCGGATCAGAAGCAGGCAGTCGCGCAGCCTCATCGCACACAGGCGCACTGGCCAGCAGCGATGCAGCCGTAGATGCACTTTTCCGCAAAGCAGGAATAGTGCGCTGCCACGGTCGCGAAGAACTGGCTACAGTGGCATCAATTTTTATGCACCCGGAGCTGAAAGGCAAAAACATAGCCATTATTACACATGCCGGCGGCCCCGCAGTAATGCTCACCGACGCACTTTCAAATGGCGGACTGGAAGTTCCACACATCGAAGGCCCGAAGGCCGAAGCGTTGGTAGAAAAACTTTTCCCGGGCTCATCGGTAGCCAACCCCATCGACTTTTTGGCAACCGGCACAGCCGAACAACTGGGCGACATCATTGATGCCTGCGAAAACGATTTTGATAACATCGATGGAATGGCCGTAATATTCGGAAGCCCCGGGCTATTTCCTGTTTACGATGTGTACGATCTGCTCGACGAAAAAATGAAGCAGTGCAAAAAGCCCATCTACCCCATCCTCCCCTCCGTGGTGAATGTGGCCGACGAAATAAAAGCATTCATCGACAAGGGCCGTATCAACTTCCCCGATGAAGTACTGTTTGGCAATGCCTTGGCAAAAATACAACACAGCCCCGCACCGGTTCCGGAAAAAATGGACATCCCCGAAGTGGATCACAAAAAAATACGCTCCTTAATCGACAATGCAGATAACGGATATCTGGCACCCGAAAAAGTACAGGAACTACTCGATGCAGCAGGCGTAAACAGAGCCGGAGAAGCTGTTGCAAACAAAAAAGAAGATGCCGTGCGCGAAGCAGAAAAACTGGGTTTCCCGATTGTAATGAAAGTTGTAGGGCCTGTACACAAATCCGATGTAGGCGGCGTTGTGTTGAATGTAAAAGATGCACAACACGTTGAAAAAGAGTTCGATCGCATGATGCAAATAAAAGACACCACAGCCATTCTAATGCAACCGATGCTCTCGGGCACAGAACTTTTTGTAGGAGCTAAACGCGAAGACAAATTCGGGCACATGGTAATGGCAGGGCTTGGCGGCATTTTCATTGAAGTGCTGAAAGACGTAAATGCAGCCATCGCCCCGGTTGAAAAAACAGAAGCCCTGCAAATGATACGAAATCTGAACGGATACGGCATCATAAAAGGTACACGCGGACAGGATCCTGTGAACGAAGACCAGTTTGCCGACATTATCGCTCATGTGGGCGCCCTAATGCAAGCGGCTCCCGAGATTTTCGAGATGGACCTCAACCCGCTGCTTGGCTCAAAAGAAAAAGTTGTGGCGGTAGATGCCAGGGTAAGAATTGAAAAAGATTAATGGTTTAAAATAATGCGGGAGCGTGCTTTCCGGAAAGGGAAATGCTCTCGCATTAAATTATTATGTAGAGGTAGAAACAATCTATAATTAGTTTGCGTTAAAATACATAGAATTGAAAATGTTTGAATATGAATATTCTGGAAAAAAGAGATTACATACATAACCATCTTTACAAACTCATGGATGAAGATGTTGATGAGTTATTCAATAAAGTTAAAAACGCCATTGAAAATGATGAATTATTGACCGAAGCTCAGAAAAATGAACTTGAAAAACGTGTAAATAAGCACAAAAACGGACATTCAAAATCATATACCTGGGCTGAAATAAAAAAGAAAATAAAAACAAACTCATGAATTTCAATATCCTTTTCAAAGAAGAGACTGAAAAAGATATCTCAGAAGCTTATAATTACTACGAATCAAAGCAACAACATTTAGGCGACAAATTCCTCAACGAATTAGAGAAACACATTGCAATTCTTGAAAAAGATCCCCATATCTTTCAAATTAGAAAAGCTGGCAGAAGATATTGCCCGCTTAAATGATTTCCATATCTTATTGTATATGAAATAGAAAATGAAATAGAATATGAAAATATCATTGTTTACGCCATTTTTAACACACATCAACATACAAGCCGCTTAGACAAAAGGAAGTGACGTATTGGTATTACTTTTCCCCCTTGGTATACATAAATCGAAACGCAAACAGATTTTTTCTGATGTATTTTTTATAAATTGCCGTGCCTAATAATTTTTAGCATGAACCGAAATTTCAAGCATTTCAAAAAGTGGAACGATTTATCACAAATTGAAAAATTCTTTGTTGGATTCATTATTATCCTACTGATAGCCATAGCACTCAACTGGTCAAGGGTTTATGAAGGCTTCAAAAAAGGAATAACACCCTATCAAACAGAACAAAACGAAAAAAAATAATATTATGTTTAAAAATGATAAGCTACACCGCGCATTGAACAAGGAGCATAAGTTTGCCCGTCAGTTCATCATTGCAGCCGTATTGGTATTGGTAATAAATGCCAATGTAATGATTTTCATTATGCAAAAACTCGAAAGTTTGCCCAATGCTTACTGGATACAGTTGGCATTTATCCCGGCACTTTTAATACTGATGGGTTTCTACTATTTCCGCATCCATAAGAAAAACCTGAAGCGAATCAAAGAAGATTTTGAAAAAGAAATGCTCAAAAAAGATGAATAATCAATGAAACAAAAAGATATTGTTTTTGCCGTGATTGTAATTGCGGCGCTCTCGCCGTTTTTCTGGTCGCAAGGCCTGTATAATTTTTACACAAATTTCAATTTAGAACACGGCCTGATTATGTCGTTCATCAAATTCGCCATTTTGTCGACACTGGGAGAAGTAATCGGGCTACGCATCAAAACAGGAAATTACAGCCAGCATGGATTTGGCGTACTTCCGCGGGCTATTGTATGGGGTTTTATCGGCCTCACCATAAAAATTGCGTTTGGCATATTTGCAACCGGAACACCGGCTGTAATGACCAAACTTTTTGAAGTAGAACAAGCGGTAAAATCTATGACTTACGGAAGTTTCGCCGAAGCCATAGATGCCGGAATGGGTGGCACTCGTTTACTTACAGCATTCTGCATCAGTGTTTTTATGAACCTGATTTTTGCCCCTGTATTTATGACATTCCATAAAATTACCGACACACACATTATTGCCAATGGCGGAACGCTGAAAGGTTTTTTCAGGCCCATAGAATTCAAGAAAATTATGACAAACCTGAATTGGGAAGTACAATGGAGCTTTGTATTCAAAAAAACCATACCGTTTTTCTGGATACCGGCACACACCATCACATTTCTGATGCCGCCTGAGTATCGCGTACTTTTTGCAGCCGTACTGGGCATTATGTTAGGCGTTTTCCTGGCAATTGCCGCACAACTAGGGAAAAACAATTAACCGGAAAATCGGTTTAACTATTAAAGGAAAAATATTAAAAAACATTCAACTTACTTATAATCAAAACCATTAAAAAACAACCATTATGAATAAAACTGGAATTTTTTATGCGCCCAAAAGCGGACACACAGAAAAAGTAGCTAAGAAAATTCATGCTAAATTCCCTGATGCTGACATTAACAGCGTACCTGAAGCAGGTGTAGATCAAATGCTTAAGTATGAAAATATCATTTTAGGCATTGCAACTATTGGTAAAGAAACCTGGGACCAGGATGAGCAAAAAACAGGTTGGGACCTCATCATTCCTCATCTAGACAATGCGGATTTTTCAGGAAAAAACGTTGCTATTTTCGGATTAGGCGATTCTGTAACTTACGATTTACAGTTTGTAGATGCAATAGGTATTCTTGGTCGCAAATTGCGCGACAAAGGTGCTAATTTAATTGGTTTTGTTGACACGAAAGAATATAGTTTCAGGGAATCGCAAGCAGTTGAAGGCGACAAATTCATGGGATTACCCATTGATGAAGACTTTGAAGACGAAAAAACTGACCAACGCATCGATCAATGGGTCAAAGACTTAAAGAAAACAATGTCCTGAAACATTAATTTTTTCTTGGAAAATTAAAAAAATCGAAACCAAACACCTATATTTATCGTTAAATACACGATAAAACCCCTAATTAGTCCAAATAAATGAGACAACTCAAAATTACCAAGCAGGTAACGAATAGAGATACAGCATCACTGGACAAATACCTGCACGAAATTGGGAAAGTAGAACTCCTTACTGCCGAAGAAGAAGTCTCTTTAGCCCGGCGCATCAGGAAAGGCGACAACGATGCGCTGAACAAACTAATCAGGGCCAACCTGAGATTTGTAGTTTCGGTTAGCAAACAATATCAAAA
>CAYPSX010000273.1:0-4692 GCA_964413185.1 uncultured Bacteroidales bacterium | reverse complement strand
GCTAAAGCCCGCCACCGTTCGAAAAAACCACCCGGCCATAAATGACCGGGCTATTAATCATTTCCAGACTGAGCAGTCGCGGTATGAGAATTTTATGAAATGCTTTACCGTTTTACTTTTCCACATTTTTTATTTGCAAACTCACGCCGCGACTTTACGAAACACCCCTTTCTACAAAATTCCTACAAAATCATAACACATATTTGCATAATATTTGAACAAAAAGGGAATTCAACGCTTTGAATAACATAAGAACAGATTAAAATATACATATATGATAATTCGTAGAGCCTTACTTTTTATAACTTTTACACTAATAATAGCCAATTTTGTGATTGCCCAAACCGGCCCGGCGCCGGCAAGAACATACAAAATTACCGGCAAAGTCATTGACGCTGCAAGCAGCGAACCGTTGGAATATGCTACAATTAAGTTACTTAAACCGGCAGACACCAGTTTGATTACCGGATCTGTAACAAACTCAGACGGAGAGTTCCTCATCACAACAAAAAAACCGGGAACATTTTGGGTACAGGTTGATTTTATCGGTTACCGCAAAAAAAACACGGAAATTAAACTTACACAAAGCATTCGTAATGTCGACATTGGCGTTATTTCGCTTGACCCGGCAGCCGAAAACATTTCCGAAGTAACGGTAAGAGCCAACAAACACTCTGTTGATTATAAGATAGATAAAAAGGTGATGCATGTTTCGCAGCAATACACATCCGTTTCGGGAACAGCCGTTGATGTACTGCAAAATGCACCTGCCGTACAAGTCGACATTGAAGGAAATGTTGCACTCCGTGGCAATAGCAATTTTACTGTACTCATTGACGGAAGGCCAACCGTGCTCGACGCCACAGACGCGCTGGAGCAAATTCCCGCCGGCATGATCAAGGACATTGAAATTATCACCAACCCATCGGCCAAATACGATCCCGAAGGAACTGCAGGCATCATCAACATCATTACAAAAAAACGCTCATTGGAGGGAATAAGCGGTATTTCACACCTCAACCTGGGCCTCGACGATAAATATGGCGCCGACTTTTTGCTGAACTTGCGAACACAACATTTTAATTACTTTATCGGTGCAGATTATAACAACCGCACCTACCCGGGAAGCATGGAGCAGGAATCGCATTTTTTTGGCGACACCACATTTTACCTGACTTCCGATGGCGACCGCGAACGCGGCAGGGAGCGCTACAGTTTTCGCGGCGGCATTGAATGGTTCCCCAACGATAAAAACACATTCAGCCTGAGCGGACGCTATGGCAGCCGAAGCTCCACATGGCTTGTTGAAACCGAATTTAACGAATGGAACTCCGAAGAACCGGATAAACTCACATACTTTAGTGAAGAAAATGGCGGACGGGGCGGCGAATTTTATGCCCTGAGCGGAGATTATGTGCATCAATTTGACGGCTCAAAGCACCAGTTCGACATGAACGTAATGGTATACAGCCGCGATGGCGACGATGAAACCACAAACACACTCCGCGATGCAAACGGAACAATTACCGAAAGCCAAAAGTCCGGCGAATACGGCCCCGCAAGCGGGATGCGCTACCGGGCCAACTACAAGCAACCGTTCAGTAAAGCTTTCAACATAGAAGCCGGCTTGCAGGGCCGTTATCGCGATTCCAAAGAAAAAAACGAGGTTCACTACATGGACACAGCCACAATGGATTACGTATTTCAAACCGATTTCAGCCACGATGTAACCTATTTACGCTACATACACGCCGGCTATGCCCTTGCCAATGGGGAATACAATAATTTTGGTTACCAATTAGGTTTTCGTGCCGAGTACACATACCGTGACATCAACCTGGCTGAAACAGACGAATATTTTACCATAGACCGGTTCGACTACTTTCCGACAGCTCACTTCTCATACAGACTGAACCCGAAAAATCAATTCATGGCCAGCTACAGTCGCCGTATTGACAGGCCGCGGGGCTGGTTCCTTGAACCGTTTATCACCTGGTCGGACTCGTACAATGTGCGAAAAGGAAACCCGGCGCTAAAACCCGAATATATCAACGCCTTTGAGATTGGTTATCAAACAGATTTTGGCGAAAATGCATTAACAGCAGAACTATATTATCGCACAACAGAAAACAACATCGAACGCGTGCGTAGTGTTTGGGAAGAATCCAACGATATTATGCTCAGTACATTTGCCAACGTAGGTACCGATTATTCGCTGGGAACAGAACTCATGCTCAACCTGAAGCTCATCAAATGGTGGGAAGCCGATATTACCGGAAACCTTTACGATTACCGCGTAAAAGGCGAACTTGACGGGGTTAGCTTCGATAAACACAGCCTCACCTACTCTGTTCGGTGGAACAACACGTTCAGTTTGTGGGAAAATACGAAAGTACAAATCAACCCGGCCTACCATGGCCCTGAAGTGGAGCCACAGGAAGAGGAAGAGGGCTATTTTCGGGTCGATGGAGCCATTCGCCAGTCATTTCTCGAAAGAAAACTCCAACTTACTCTGCAAGTACGCGATATATTTGGCACCAGCAAATACGAATCAACAACCAAAGCTCCGGACTTTTACAACCACCGGATATACAGGCACAAAACACCCATTGTAATGCTCAATGTAACCTGGCGCATCAACAACTACAAAAGCAAACGCAACGGCCGCGGCAATAGCGGCGGCGGAGAAGATATGGGCGGTGGTGAGATGTAATACCCAAGAAAGTTCGAATCCGTTAGTTTGTTAGGCAAACGATGTTTTGTCATGGCCCGATTCATCCTCAAATATTTCAAGCGATTGCTTTTTGTCTTTTTCCAACTGATCGCTTAACTCTTTAACTGAAGGAAATTTAACTTCTTCGCGAATTTTCCGAATAAGCTCAACGGTAATTTCATCTTCATATAAATTGCCGGAAAAATTGATCAAATGTACTTCGATGTTCCGCTCATTTTTATCATTTACCGTAGGTTTCACGCCAATATTCATCATGCCGGGCAGCGCATCAGTGCCTAAATAGGCTTTGCACGCGTACACCCCGTTCCCGGGAATCAGTTTATAGGGACATGTAACATCAATATTTGCCGTAGGAAAACCAATTTTACGACCAATCTGCATGCCTTTTATAATTTTCCCTTGAAGTTGATACGGATAGCCCAGCATTTTTCGGGCTTCATCAACATGACCATATTTTAGTGCATGTCTTATGCGGGTTGAGCTTACGGCATGGCCAACGCGAACTTCATCAATTCTGTGGAGCTCAAAACCGTACTGCTGAGCCAGGGGCAACATTTTATCGAATGTACCATCGCCATTTTTACCAAACCGGTGATCGTAGCCAAAAATAAGGTGGCTCACCCCTATCCGGTCAACTAAAACCTGTTTTACAAATTCCTGGTAAGTTAATGAAGCCAGTTTTTTATCAAACTCGAGAATAATGAGATGGTCGATATTATTTCGTTCAAACAACTCGGCTTTTTCTTCAATTGTGTTGAGCAGTTCTATATTGCCACCGTTAATAACCTGTCTGGGGTGCGGCCAAAATGTCAGTATCACACTCTCCCCGCCTACCTTCTGTGCAGTTTTCTTCAATTGGTTAAGTACATGCAAATGGCCAATGTGCAAACCATCGAAAGTACCCATGGTGACAACAGGCCTGCTAATTGCAATATCTTTTATATCTTTGTGTGTTTTCAAAATGGTCTGATTTATTATTTTGGACAAAAATATAATTTTAGTTCAATGGGTTCGGTCTAAAAAGGTAATTAAGTTATCAAACGCTAAAAATCAGCTTTGTCCAACCCTAAAAGGTGGTTGATTTTCAGCTACTTTACCCTTTAGGCTGGGACAAAAAGCAGCTTAAAATCACTTAAGACCTTTTTTAGGCCAGGCTCTCCAATATTTCTGCCCTTAAAATTTGGCATTTTTTTCGTATAACCGGACTAATAAGTTAAACGTTATGTAAACCTTTTTGTTAGCAATTATAACTAAATAAACAATAACCTATCTAATTTTTATCGTATGAGACTATTATCACTTCTTTTCATTGCAGTAGCACTCTTAAGTGCCTGTAAAGAAGAGGCCAAAGGCCCATCAATAGAAGGAACTATCTATGGTGCAAATAACGAAACTATCTATTTGATGAATTTGCTGGAGAAAAATGCAAAGCCCGACTCTGTGGCCATCAATGCCAATGGCGATTTTAAATTCGACCTGCAAATAGACCAGCCTACAGATTACGTGCTTTACCTGGATCAACAAAACTTTTTAAGATTGGTGCTTTTACCGTCCGACAATGTAAAAGTTACGGCTGATGCCGGCGATCTTGCCACAAGCTATAAAGTAGAAGGCTCAGAAGTAAGCCGGGCACTCAAAAAAATCACACGGCATAATCTTGAAAGCAATGCCGTAGTAGATAGCCTGAACATGATTTACCAGGCCAACGAAAGCAGCCCAAACCTGCAAGAACTCGTTGCCGATCTTCAGGAAAAAAGCGTGAAAACGCTTGAAAAAGAGCGGAAATACCTGGAAAACTTCATCAAAAAGAACGAATATCCGTTAGCCTCTTATGTAGCACTGTCTTTCAGGTTAGCCAATGAAACGGTATTCGACCCCATAGAAGACATTGACTATTTTGAAATGGTTGACACAGCCCTGGCTTCTCAATATGAAAACTCCAGAATCAGCAGCTTATT
>CAYPSX010000272.1:0-4742 GCA_964413185.1 uncultured Bacteroidales bacterium | reverse complement strand
CGAAACAACATTTTATCCCGTGAAGATGTAAAAACGCTCAATGCCCACTACAAACCCAATTTTGAGAAAGAGAAAAACAATGAAGCCATTTTTATTACAACACATAATAAACTTGCCGATGAAATTAACCAACAAGAATTAGCTAAGCTAAAAGGCAAAGCAAAAACTTATCATGCTGCCACAGACGGCGATTTTCCGCCCCACCTCTATCCCATCGACTCCTCAATGAAATTAAAAGTTGGAGCGCGGGTCATGTTCATTAAAAACGATTATTCCGGCCAGCAGCGCTATTTTAACGGAAAAATTGGCACTATTGAAAATTTTGATGAAGACGGCCCTGTTGTAACGTTCAACGATGGCACCGACCCCTTTGTTGTAGAAGCTTATGCATGGGAAAATAAGCGATTTAAACTCAATGAAGAAAACAACGAAGTAGAAACTGTGGTTAAGGGGAAATTTGTGCATTATCCGCTCAAACTCGCATGGGCAGTAACGGTGCATAAAAGTCAGGGTCTCACTTTTAACAAGGCCATTATTGATGTATCAAGAGCTTTCGCGCCCGGACAAATTTACGTTGCACTTTCGCGGCTTACTTCACTGGAAGGATTAACGCTCAATGCACCCATACCGGAAGAACTGCCGGAAACCGAAGAAGCTTTAAAGTCATTCTCCAAAGAAAAACATTCGAAAGAAAAACTTGAAAAAGATTTTAAACAAGAAGCCTGGCATTATTTAATTCATTTTATTGAAGAAGCATACAACCTGAAAAGCCTTGAATATACACTAAATACGCATGCGGCTTCTTATGATAAATCGACCAACCGCTCAAGCAAACAAAAATTCCGTCAGTGGGCTGCCGACTTTACCCAAAAACCGCGCCCGCTGACAGCTACAGCACGAAAATTCATCAATCAAATGCAGCGCATAGCCGACCCGGCAAACATCAACCAGTCACAATATCTTTTTGATCGCACACAAGCTGCCCGCAAATACTTCGAAGCGGAATTTAAAAAGATGGCCGATGAATTGGCAGAACATGCACAGGAAGTGAGCCAGGAAAGCAATGTAAAAACCTATTTAAAAGAACTGAAAAGCCTTGAGCAGATCATCTGGAATCAGGTAGAAAAGTTCCACAAAGCCGAAGTATTAGCCAAATCGTTTCTTGAAAATACCTCGCCTACCCCGTCGGAATGCAAATATCGTCCGGAAGCTCGCGAAACTTCATCAAAGGCATTCAAAAAGGCCAAAAAGAAAAAAACTCCGACCCGCGAAGTATCATTCAACCTTTACAAAACCGGAATGAGCATCGAAGAAATTGCCGAAGAGCGTGGATTTGTGCCGTCTACTATTCAGGGACATCTGAGTAAATATGTTGAAGAAGGCGTTATTGAACCTACGAAATTCATCAGTAACGAAACTTTTGAAACCGTACAAAAAGCAGCAAAAACCGTTCGGAGCTATCGGTCGGGAGCAATAAAAGAAGTATTGAGCGATGACTATAGTTATGGCGACATCCAGATTGCCCTGGCCGGCATGAAAGCCAAAGGACTGATTGATGAAAAGATTGTACAGGAAAGCAAAAAACGGGATGAGGCAAATTCCGAATGACAAACACTAAACATCTATCGTAGTGTTATACAGACTTCTCCTGAGTTTACATTTTAATGTTCGGTACTTGTGATTTTGATTTTTTGTTGCTTGAAATTTAATCAATATCCGGTTTTTGCCTGCGTGATTTCTTTTCGGATTGTTGACGTTTTTTTTCGAGTCTTTTCTTTCTGGCAGCCCGTGAGGGTTTGGTGGGTTTGCGCTTTTTGGGTTTTTTAAGCGCTTTTTCAAGCATTTCGTAAAAATGCTCAATGCAATTTTCTTTGTTGGTTGCCTGCGACCGTGATTCCTGGTTGGAAATAAGGAGCTCACCATCTTCGGTAATATCATTGGCTAACTTTTGCAAGACACGCTCTTTTTGCTCATCGCTCAAATGCTTCGATTCCGTTACATTGAACCGCAATGTAACACGGGTTTCTGTTTTGTTTGCATGCTGACCGCCCGGCCCGCTGCTCCGGCTGGTTTGAAATGTAAACTCATCGCTAAAATCGATATTTTTTATGGACTCTGGCACAACTACTTAATTTAAAATTCTATTCCTTTGCGCGCTTCAACACCTTGCGTGTAATAATGTTTTATTTCTTTTACTTCTGAAACCAAATCGGCCATTTCGATAAGAAAATCAGGCGCATACCTGCCTGTTGATACAATCTCCACCTTGTTTTTGAATTCATTTATGGTGGTAATTACATTGTCATCATCTAAAAGATGATAATAATGGGCAATATGCAGTTCATCCAGTATCAATAAATCGACCTCATTATTTTTCAACTTTTTCTTCACTTTGGCCCAGCCTTCCTGAGCTTTCTGAATATCTTCGGGTTCCGGGTCTTTTTCAATAAAACAGCGCCTTCCCATCAACTCATAGTCAATTTCTGCAATTTGTTCTATGGTTTTATGCTCTGCATAAGGTTTTCCTTTTACAAACTGCGCAATGAAAACGCTCATGCCTGCGCCCGCTGCACGAACCGCCATGCCCAGGGCTGCGGTGGTTTTTCCTTTTCCATTTCCTGTAATTACGTGGTACATAAAAGTTTTTTTAAAGAGATTTTGCAGTGCAAAGTTCGTCATTCAGCAACACGGGCACAACATCTGTTACATCCTGATGCAAAGCCCATTCAATATCATCTTTGAGCATTTCGTACTTACCGTTTAAGCGCGGCGATGATTTCAAAATATAGGTCAGCCAGTCCCCGCCTGCTTTTTCCAACATTGCATCGGCTATGGCTATTGAATCTGATTGAGATTCCCATTTTTCGTGCAGCAACAAATCATTGGCCAGCTTTCCGGCAAGCAAGGTATCTTCGATGTTCATTTTCATGGTCCAGCCGGAACAAAGCAAAAGCACATCGCCTTGGAAAAAATTAATATAATCAATTACTGATGAGTAATTTAGAAGCGAAGCAGCAATGACCTTTTCACCCGCAGCGGCGGCAAAAGCCCGTGTACCGTTGGTTGTGGTCATGGCGACTTTTTTTCCAGCAACTTTTGCCGGTGTAAACTCAAGTGGCGAATTCCCAAATTCAAAGTTTTCAAGTTGGTAACCGTCTCGTTCTCCTGCAATGAGGTATCCTTTTTCTTTATACGCCAGGGCTTCTTCAATTTCGGCTATTGGTCTGATACAAGTTGCGCCATTCGCCAAACCGGTTGTAATAGCTGTTGTGGCGCGAAATATGTCAATCACTACAACCAGATTTCCCTCCTTATGATAATTTGGGTAAAGTGCAGGAGAAAAACATATATCAAGATGATGTTTTTTAGGACGTTCCATAGTTCTCGTTCTAATTAAAAAAAGCACAAGAAGCTTCCTGTGCTTTTTTTTGCGCGCTTTATGTTTACCCTTTATAAAAAGGGAGTTTTGTAATGTGTGCTTTTATTGCTTTTTTGCGAATGCGGATATAAATTTCAGTTTCGGATTTCCAGAAACCGTTTTTCACATATCCAAGTCCAATTGCTTGTCCTGTAGATGGTGACATGGTCCCTGATGTAACTTCGCCAATTTCATTTCCTTCGGCATCTTCAATTTTATAGCCTTTTCTTGGAATACCTTTTTCGTCGAGAATAAAAGGTTTCAGGCGACGCTCGGGTTTTTCGGCTTTTTGTTTTTCAAGAAATTCGCGATCGATGAAATCGTTGCCGTCTACAAATTTTGTAATCCAGCTCAAACCGCCTTCGATGGGTGATGTTGTTTCATCGATATCGTTTCCATATAAACAGAAACCCATTTCGAGGCGCAATGTGTCGCGGGCAGCCAATCCGGCGGGCTTAATACCAAACTCTTTTCCGGCTTCCATTACGGCTTCCCAAAGTTTTGGGCCATCTTCGTTTGCAACATAAATTTCGCATCCGCCGGCTCCGGTATAGCCTGTTGTAGAGAAAATAGCATTTTTGATACCGGCAATATCAACTTTTTTCACGGTGTAAAACTCCATGTCTTCTACTGATTGCTCTGTAATTTTTTGCATGGCTTTTAATGCTAACGGGCCTTGCACTGCGAGCAAACAAATTTCATCGGAAGCATTGTATACTTCTTTGCCAATTTCAAGCCCCATTTCTTCGGCATTTTTTACTACCCAGTTCCAGTCTTTTTCAACATTGGCACCATTTACGACCAACATGTAGGTTTCTTCATCGAAGCGATAAACCAAAAGGTCGTCTACAATTCCGTGCTTTCCGTTTGGCATGCAGCTATATTGCACTTTTCCATCGTAGAGGGCAGCTACATCGTTGGTTGTGATGCGCTGAATTAAGTTGAATGCTTTGGGGCCTTTAATCCAAAATTCGCCCATGTGTGATACATCAAAAACCCCGAGTTTTTCACGTACATTGGTGTGTTCATCTTTTATTCCTGTGTATTCGATGGGCATTTTAAAACCGGCAAAGTCAACGATGCGGGCTCCCAGTTCTTCATGAATTTTTGTAAATGCTGTGGTTTTCATTATTGCGATGTTTAGAATAATTATACAAAATGTTGTTTGATCACAAATGTAATCATTTGCATAAATCTTTCCACAAAAAGGGGCAATGAAGTATGCTGAATTTGAATCTGTTTTGTACAATACATAGAAAATTTGTCTACGTAGAGTCTGTCTATAAAGTCCGCTAACTTCGTTATACTTTTCATTCGCATCAGT
>CAYPSX010000271.1:4387-4752 GCA_964413185.1 uncultured Bacteroidales bacterium | reverse complement strand
AATAACGTGAGTGAAACAAAAACCAGGACAATTAAAATCGCCAACAAGTATGCGTACTTATTGCCAAAATTGAGTGTCCATCCCCTGTAACGGTCATACTTAGGGACAATTATTCTTTTGTCTTTTGGATTGAAATAGAGTATTCCAAATTTGTAATTGTCGGGGTTGTCAATATCTCTGTCCATAATGATTTGTTTTATATAATGTCGATTAATTCTCTGTTTAGTAGTGATGAAACTATTGTAGCGATGATTGTGTTGGCTATGAATAAAATAACTATTTTTTTTCCTTTTAAATTCGCGGAAACGCTAAATGCATTAAATAGCTGAAGAACAGCATTCTTGTTTTTCACTGTCATATGTTTG
>CAYPSX010000271.1:0-4377 GCA_964413185.1 uncultured Bacteroidales bacterium | reverse complement strand
TTTATCCGGGATATCGTTGATGCGATGATAGAGGCTAGCGGTGTAGAATATGGAGGCTATTTGTATTCTTTCTTATCGGCTTTATTAGACTCGGCGATAGCAATTATTGTGGTTCCCATATCCATTTCAATGGGGCTTCCTTCTTTAAGAAGTTTCCACTGAAGATATTGTCCAAAATCACGTAGCGAGTTTGAAAAACCCAAAAGAGCTGCAAGTAAATATGGAAATCGTGCCATGGAAATTGTTCCGAGCATATCAACTAACCTGATTTTTGACGTTGAGAACAGTACTCCGCTGGTATACATGAGCATTGCAATAACTGCGAAATTGATTAAGTTGCTTACTACATGATATTGGAGCGGATATCCCGCGCCGGATTTAATCGAAATTAAATCGGGAAAATGCGTGTTGCTGAAATAGCCAATAATCGAGCTCGAAAAAATAATTACTATCCCCGGGACTAAAGCCCGTACACCTGCAATGTATATGAAGGGATTGAAAATTTTTTTAATCATGGTTTTCCTGTTGAAGTGTTTCTATCTTTTGAATAAGCTCATCGAGTATATTTCTTACAGTCGGGTAACTTAGTTTCAGTTGCTGTGCCATTATTTTTAAGCTACCACTGCTTCGAATAAATTGAATAATAAACTCTTGCTCACTATGTTCAAGTTTAAGCAGGAGAGGGAGGTTATAGAGTCCTGATATTTTTGTATCGCAGGAATCACAGTAAAGCCCTTCAACTTTTAATTCTGAACTACAGCTCGGGCATTGTATAGGCAGTTTTTTAATTGACATAAAATGTATTAAATATTGAATAAAGTTAAGTGTTAATTTCAAATTATTCAAAAATACTTTAAATAAATTAATATTGACAGATTTTTTTATTGTTTCTTGAGAATTATAAACTTGTTTGAGAAAGGAGCTCCAATAATTATTTTTTGTTTTTGTCTCATTTATGAAGCCCATAAAAAAAGCCGCTCCATTGCTGAAGCGGCTTTCCCAAAACTATAAAAACTATTATTCTACTTCGTATTCATATTCTTTCAAAATATCGCGTACTTCATCAGGAGAAACACGACCGTAGGTTTTTTCGCCTACAAGCACTACGGGTGCTAATCCACAAGCACCTACACAACGCAGGCAGTTTAAAGAAAATTCGCCATTGGCAGATGTTTCACCAACTTCAAGTTTCAGTAAGCGCTTAAATTCATCAAGCACCTTGTCTGCACCACGCACATAGCATGCTGTACCAGTGCAAATGGAGATGGGGTTGCGGCCTTTCGGTATCATCGTGAAAAATGAGTAGAAAGTTACAACGCCATATACTTTGGCTATGGAAACATCGAGTTCTTCTGCTACAATTTCCTGTACCTCGGCTGGTAAGTAGCCAAAAATACTTTGTGCTCTATGTAGTACGTTGATTAGCTCGCCGGCCTTGTAGTTAAATTCTTTGCAGGCAGCTTTCAGTTTTTCAACGTCTGATTTTTTGAGGGCAACTTTAGATTCACTCATATCTGTAAGTTTATTTTATTTTCAAATATTCAATGATTAATTTACTCTTCCTTCAGCTTTACTTTTGGCTTTCTGTCTGCGTAATGAGTGTGCAGCAGGTGATGTGCCTTCTCGCTCATGGGTTCGCCAAGGAAGTTTTCATATAGCTCTTTAATCATTGGGTTCTCATGCGATTTGCGTATTTTCTTACCTGCATCTTCGCGGTAAATGGCTTCCATGCGCTTTTTCAGGATTGATGAATCACCGTGGTGCAAGGGTTGTCCGCCACCACCGATGCATCCACCCGGACATGCCATAATTTCAATAGCGTGGAAATGTGATTTCCCGTCGCGAATATCTTCCAGCATTTTGCGGGCGTTACCCAATCCGTGGGCTATTCCAATACTTAACTCCAGTCCGTCAAAATCTACTTTAGCTTCGCGTATACCTTCCATACCGCGTAGCTGTTCAAAATCAACTTTTTCAAGTGTTTTTCCGGTGTGAACTTCGTAAGCAGTACGTGTTGCGGCTTCAATTACACCTCCGGTTGCTCCAAAAATTACAGCGGCTCCGGACGATTCGCCAAGCGGATTGTCAAAATCTTCATCCGGCATGTTTTCCAGATCCATGTTGGCTTCTTTGATCAGGTGCGCCAATTCACGCGTTGAAATTGAAAAGTCTACATCCGGGTTGCCTTCTACTTTAAACTCATCGCGTTGCGCTTCATATTTTTTAGCCAGGCAGGGCATGATGGAAACCACAATAAGATCTTCGCGTTTTACTTTTAGTTTATCGGCATAATACGTTTTGGCTATTGCACCAAACATTTGCTGTGGTGAACGTGCGGTTGAAGGAATGTCAATCATTTCCGGGAACTGCATCTCGAAGAAGTTCACCCATGCAGGGCAGCACGA
Source organism: uncultured Bacteroidales bacterium (assembly GCA_964413185.1). GTDB lineage: Bacteria > Bacteroidota > Bacteroidia > Bacteroidales > Salinivirgaceae > Salinivirga. Next base: position 1,972 of record CAYPSX010000271.1, on the reverse strand, counting down.
TGTAAGGATCGGAAGTTTTACATCTTTGTCGCCTTCCAGGAATTTGTTCAGGCGTCCCAGTAATTCTGTTCCTTCTTCCATAATAGTCAGGTCGGCAGCGAAATCGGTATCGAAAACCTGATCGAAACCTAAACGGCGCAATGCCGATACCATTTTTCCGGTTACCAATGTGCCGGCTGCAAGTCCAAATTCTTCTCCAAGTGCAGCACGTACGGCAGGAGCTGTTTGTACTACAACCGTTTTGTTCGGATCGGCCAGTGCACGAATTACATTTGTGGTGTGGTCAACCTCGGTTAAGGCGCCTGTCGGGCATACTGCAACGCACTGTCCGCAATATGTACAGGTCGATTTTTCAAGGTCCATCTCAAATGCAGGTGAAACTACTGATTCGAATCCACGATTAATGGCACTCAGTGTGCCAACTGTTTGTACGTCGTTACACATGGTTTCGCAACGACGACACATAATGCATTTGTCCAAATCGCGAATGATTGAAGGTGAGTAGTCGATTTTATAGGTCGACATTTCAGCAATTTCTTCGTTGTGAATTTTGCGAACACCTAATTTAACGGCCATATCCTGCAATTCGCAGTTACCTGATTTTGCGCAGGTAAGGCAGTCTTTCGGGTGGTCAGAAAGGATGAACTCCAGCACTGTGCGGCGGGCATTCAAAACACGTGTTGTGTTGGTGCGAATCACCATGCCGTCGGTACACTGGGTAGAGCAGGAGGGAGCCAGGTTGTGGCGGCCTTCTACTTCTACAACACAAATACGGCATCCACCGGGTTTGTTTTCGATGTTCATATCTTCCAGTTCCATGTAGCAGAGTACAGGAATGTCGATACCTAGCTGGCGTGCAGCATGATAGATTGTTGTTCCTTTGGGAACTTCTATTTGCCTGTTATCTATAGTGACTTTTATATTCTCCATTGTTTAATCCTCCTCTTATTGAATGAAAATGGCGTTAAATTTACACTTCTCAATACACGCACCACATTTGATACACAGTGATGGGTCTATTTTGTGTACTTCTTTGCGTTCTCCGCTGATGGCGCCTACCGGGCAAACTCTTGCACAAGCTGTACAGCCTACGCAGTTTTCCTCAATAATAACGTATTCCATCAGGTCTTTACATGCTCCTGCACGGCATTTATGGTCTTTTACGTGCTCTAAATATTCGTCTTTGAAGTTTTCCAGTGTAGAGAGTACCGGGTTTGGCGAGGTCTGGCCCAGTCCGCAAAGTGCTGTATCTTTAATTACACGGCTCATGTTGTCCAGGAGTTCAATATCTTCCATGGTGCCGTTTCCTTTGGTTATTTTGTTGAGTACTTCGTACAGACGTTTGTTTCCTATACGGCATGGAGCACATTTTCCACAAGATTCTTCAACTGTAAAGTCGAGGTAAAATTTGGCAACCGATACCATACAGTCGTCTTCGTCCATAACGATCATTCCGCCTGATCCCATCATGGAACCTGCTTTAATCAAATTGTCGAAGTCGATTGGTGTATCGAGGTGTTTTTCTGTTAAACAACCGCCTGATGGCCCGCCAGTTTGTACGGCTTTGAATTTTTTACCTCCTTGTATTCCGCCGCCAATTTCGAAAATCACTTCACGTAGCGTTGTTCCCATCGGTACTTCAATCAAACCTACATTGTTGATTTTTCCGGCCAGGGCAAAAACTTTTGTTCCGGTCGATTTTTCAGTGCCGATACTGCTGAACCATTTGGCTCCTTTGTTGATGATGGCAGGTATGTTGGCAAATGTTTCAACGTTGTTCACGTTGGTTGGTTTTCCCCAATAACCTGATTCTGCAGGGAACGGTGGTTTAACGGTAGGTTCGCCGCGTTCACCTTCCATGGAGTGGATCAGCGCAGTTTCTTCGCCGCATACAAAAGCACCGGCTCCGTAACGCAGTTCAATATCGAAACTGAAATCAGTTCCCATAATTTTTTCACCGAGCAGGCCATAC
>CAYPSX010000270.1:0-4756 GCA_964413185.1 uncultured Bacteroidales bacterium | reverse complement strand
CCTAATAATGAAAAAGAAAGTTGCAAAGAAATTTGGATTACAACATAGAAGGGGGTTAGGGGGCGCGGGATGGCGAACGAAGTAACTTTTTTAAAGTTTTCGCTCCGTTCATCCATCAAGCCAGGGCGTGAGGTGTTTTTGTAGGATGGTTTGTTGTTGCAATTTTTTTCCATTTCGTACTCTTAAAAATAAGTTCCATCTGCAAAACACTGATTTAACTGATAAAACTTATTCGCACTGATTTTATTAAAAAATAAAACACTGATTTGCCTGATACGGCTATTTCTGCATTTGGGCAGAAAAAAGCACATTAAAAAATATAACTATGGAACCGTCTCAGCGAAAATCTTCATTGCGGAGCAATCCGTGATTTTCAAGGAACGGCGAATAATGAAAAGTCTTTCAGGTATTGTATCGCTGTTGAACAAATTATCAGGCTTAATCAGTCCAATCTGCGAAAATCTGCGTCTGATGAATGCGGCGGTGAATGATAACCAAGCCAGGACGTGAGGTGGTTTTGTAAATTGTTTACGAGTGCCAATTTTATTACGTGTTGTAACTGAACTCACACCCTGGCGTTCGTGGTAATTTCTTTTGCCAAAAATTCACCTGATTAAAATGCAAAACACCTTCACTCTTGTCAAAATGTCACCAAGAAGCTTATTTTGGCGTCATTTTGGCCGGAATATCGCATGGCATTTTATTTGATTTATGTTGGGTGAAGACATAAAAGTTAAACAAAAAAAGAAAGGAGGCCACTATGTTAGCACGTAGAAATGAATTATTCCCAAGCTTTCCAAAACTATTTGGAGATTTCTTCGACAAAGAACTCACAGACTGGTCAAACAGCAACTTTTCACCGACTAACACAACATTGCCGGCGGTGAATATTAAAGACGAAGAAGATAAATTCGTTGTAGAAGTTGCCGTTCCGGGCATGAACAAGAAAGATTTTAAAATCGACCTGAACGACAACATGTTGACCATCTCGTCTGAGAAAGAACACAAAAACGAATCAGACGATGAAAGTTACACACGCAGGGAGTACAGTTATCAATCGTTCACCCGTACATTTACCTTGCCTGACAACATTGTTGATGCCGATAAAATCAGTGCAAAATACGAAAACGGTGAGCTGAAAATTACTGTACCCAAAAAAGAGGAAGCTAAACCCAAACCACCACGTGAAATCAAAATTTCATAGGGAGCTTTCTTAACCAGATAAATTTGAAAGGCGTCAAGAAATGGCGCCTTTTTTAACAAAATAACTAACTGGAACCTGCTAAAACTATGCAACCATGAAACACATCACTGCAATCCTGATGGCATTGAGCATAACTGCAGGCTGCAGCGGGCAGCAGCAAAAGCCCGTAGAAAATACAGTTGCGCCTGACAGCTCAATAAATGCGCCGCAAACCGACATTAAGGTAAAACGGGAGTATGATGAAAACGGCAACCTCATCCGTTACGACTCTGTTTACACATCGTACTACAGCTCAAGCGGCGACAGCATACAAATTGAACAGTTTTTACAAAATATGGAAAAACAGTTCAACCAATCATGGCCATTCAAATATGATTTTTTTACAGGCTACGATTCAAACTTCGACTCCATTATAAACCAATATTTTTATAATAACCCGTTTTTTGATGATCCTTTCTTCAACAGCCCCGGTTTCTATGGACATGATTTATTCCACAAAAGATGGCAACAAATAGATTCCTTGAGAAAACAAAATCTTAGGGACATTCATCCACAAACCTACAAAAACTAATTTAACCACAATGCCGCCTAAATGGCATTGTGGTTAAACATTAGTTTTTATATACCCAGCGCATATTTTCCATGTTCATATAACACTCAAAATCACTTTCTAACATTTCCTGCCAAATCAAAACTTGTATTACCTTACATTTTTTTTACCTTTGCGGTACTGTATTGCTTGAAAATTAAATTTTAAGGTTATGATCCAGCGTTAGTTAGCAAGAACTGCCGGTTTTCAGAGCAGTTCAGTTATTATTTGCTGAGAAAATCAAACGAAGAAGTAACAAATGAAGAAAGCAGAAATTAAAACTGAAAAAGGTACAATGGTTGCAGAATTGTATGAAGATGCAACACCCGCAACCGTTGAAAATTTTACCAAATTGGCCAAAGACGGATTTTACAACGGGCTGCGTTTTCACAGGGTAATTCCCGGATTCGTGGCACAAGGCGGATGCCCCTACTCCAAAGATCCGGACGATAAGCGGGCAGGAACAGGCGGCCCGGGCTACACAATCAAGTGTGAAACCGATGCCGATAAACAATATCATGAACTCGGTGTACTCTCGATGGCCCATGCCGGCCGCGATACCGGAGGTTCACAATTTTTTATTGTTCACGATCGCCAAAATACCAAACATTTAGACGGCCAACACACGTGTTTTGGGAAAATTGTTGAAGGTGAAGAACATATCGAGAAAATTAAAGCAGGAGACTTAATAGAACAAATATCAATTATTGAATCATAAAAATGAAATTAAACATGAAATTCACAAAATTAGTCGCAATAATGGCCATTGCAGCCAGCTTCATTGCATGTAACAACAAAAAATCAGAAACTACGCTGGAAACAAGAAAAGATTCAACCAGCTATGCCCTTGGCGCATTACAAGCTCAAGGTTACGTAGGACAAATTAAACAAATGCAGGCGATGAAATATGTCGATAATGACATGTTTCTGAAAGCTGTAGATGAGGCGCTGAATGAAAAACCATTGCTCGATATGCAACAAGCATTGAATGTTATTCAAAATACGTTCCGCCAAATCCAAATGGACTCAACTTTTACAATGCCAGAAGCCTCTAAAGGCGGCGCAATGCAAAACATTGCCGATTCATTCAGCTATGCTTTTGGAGCTAACATGACCGGAAGTATCAATAAAAGTATTGAAGAACTTCAATTATCCAACGACATCAGCAAAGATGCAATGTACGGAGGAATCGAAGATGTAATTAGAGACTCAAGCATAATTGATGAACAAACAAGTCGTACACTTGTAAACGAGATTGTTCAAAAAGGACAGGCAGCGAAAATGAAAGCCAACGAAGAAAAATTTGCCGACAACAAAAAAGCCGGCGAAGATTTTCTCGAAGAAAATAAAAAACGCGATGGCGTTAAAACTACCGAGTCAGGCCTGCAATACGAAGTAATTAAAAAAGGTACAGGAGCAAGCCCTGCTGCTACTGATAAAGTTAAAGTTCATTATCACGGAACACTGATTGACGGAAGCGTATTCGACAGCTCAGTTGACCGCGGAGAACCGATTACATTCCCATTGAACCAGGTAATTGCAGGCTGGACAGAAGGCGTACAATTAATGAAAGAAGGTGCCAAATATAAATTCTACATCCCACAAGACCTTGCTTACGGCGGTCAGGATAAAGGTCAAATCAAACCTTTCTCAACTTTGGTTTTCGAAGTAGAATTACTTGAAGTTGTAGAATAAAAAGCAAAATATTGAATTTTAAAAAGGCGCTGGAAATTTCCAGCGCCTTTTTTTATGCATTTTTTTGTCAACAAATTACGCCAAATTTTGTACAGTTTACATAGAACCAAAAAACAAAAATACCATGAATTACAATCAAATTGTTGACCTGCTGGGAAATGATGCTCAAAAACTGCTTGAGCACAAATCTACAACCATCGATAAAAGCAAGCTGCACTTGCCCGGGCCCGATTTTATCGACCGTGTTTTTTATCACACCAATCGTAAACCGCAAGTATTGCGAAATTTACAAATGACCTTTAATCACGGCCGTTTGGGCGGTACGGGCTATTTGTCGTTGTTGCCTGTCGACCAGGGTATAGAGCACACAGCCGGAGCTTCTTTTGCACCTAATCCCGATTATTTCGATCCGGAAAATATTGTAAAACTGGCCATTGAGGGCGGCACCAACGGTGTCGCTTCCACAGTTGGCGTTTTAGCGGCAGTTTCGCGTAAATATGCACACAAAATACCATTTATCGTAAAACTCAACCACAACGAACTGCTCACGTATCCTAATAAATACGATCAAATTATGTTCAGCTCGGTTGATGAAGCTTATGAGCTTGGCGCCGTAGGAGTAGGAGCCACCATTTATTTCGGTTCAGAACAATCGAACCGGCAAATACAGGAAGTGGCCGCCGCATTTGAGCGTGCACACGAATTGGGCATGTATACCGTACTTTGGTGCTACCTTCGCAACAGCGATTTCAAAGCCGATAAAGATTACCACACCGCTGCCGACCTTACCGGGCAAGCCAACCATTTGGGCGTAACCATTGAAGCCGATATCATCAAACAAAAGCAACCAACCAATAATGGCGGTTTCAAGGCCATTAAATTTGGTAAAACCCACGATAAAGTTTATTCCGAATTAACTTCCGAAAATCCCATTGACCTTACACGCTACCAGGTAGCCAACAATTATATGGGTCGCATGGGATTGATTAATTCCGGCGGAGCATCCAAAGGCGAATCAGATTTGGCCGATGCCGTAACCACAGCCGTAATTAACAAACGCGCCGGCGGTATGGGACTTATCTCGGGCCGCAAAGCCTTCCAAAAACCACTCGAAGAAGGCGTGCTATTACTCAACACCATTCAGGATGTTTATTTGGAAGATAAGATTACGGTAGCGTAAATGGTTTATTTTTTCACCCATTTCCCGGTCCTGTTTTGTGCATTGGGTCACCCAAATAATCATAATCCTACTTTTTTTGCTTCAGGTC
>CAYPSX010000269.1:0-4780 GCA_964413185.1 uncultured Bacteroidales bacterium | reverse complement strand
GGGTGGACTTCTAACAAATAGGTTAGCACATTCTTGGCATAATCAAAATATCGCTGATGTTCACATGTGGCGGACGCATTGCCACCCATGCTATGGTTTCTGCAATATCTTCTGCCTGGAGCGGGTTTAATCCTTCGTACACCGCATCTGCTTTTTCTTCATCGCCTTTGAAACGCACAAGTGAAAACTCTGTTTCAACCATGCCCGGACTCACGGAGCTAACTCTTATGCCATGTGGCAGCAAATCGATGCGCATTCCTTTGGTAATGGCTTCTACAGCGTGTTTTGTGGCGCAGTATACATTTCCTTTTTCGTAAACTTCTTTTCCGGCAATTGAACTTACATTGATGATGTGGCCTTTCTTGCGTTCAACCATCATAGGCATGAGTTTCCGCGAAATGTAGAGTAATCCTTTTACATTGGTATCAATCATTTGCTCCCAGTCATTGATGTTCCCATCCTGAATATGGCTAAGTCCGGCAGCAAGCCCTGCATTATTTACAAGCAGACCGATGTTTTTCCAGTCGTCCGGCAAATTATCTATAGCTTCATCAACTTCATCCTTCTTGCGAATATCAAATGTAAGTGGCAAAACTTCTACATTGCACGATTGTTCTATGGTTTCGGCCAACTTTTTTAGCCGTTCTTTTCTGCGCCCTGTAATGATGATATCGTAACCCTGGCCGGCCAGTTTTGATGCTGTTTCTTCACCAATTCCTGCCGTAGCACCTGTTATTAATGCAATTTGTTTCATTTTGTGTGTTTTTATAAGCGAAGATAGTAAAAATCAGCCTCATTAAACAAACATAGTTTTTTCAGAATGAGTTGGTTTTTTATTCGGAGAATAAATAGTGTTCAACGCTCTCTAATTTACGCATTGCGACTGGAACTTTTTGCTGTAAGTAACCGAAAATTTGTGTCCAATTGATGCTCACAAGCAATAACCCGTATAAAAATGGTTGTGCCGGTATTTTGTAACGAACAAGCGCGCCGAGTACAGGTGTTGTCATTCCTGCAAGTGTAAATAAAACAATGGTAAAAGATGCGCAAAAAAGAAACGTTGAAACAGGCATTTTTTTGTTACGAAAGACAAATGCAAATAGTATCAGGATGATCGTAATTAAATTTTCAAGTGCTGCAGGAATCATAGCAGCGTTATGAATTTCCAGTGGATGAGGGCGGAATAGTGTTATGGCCAGGCCGCGAAATCCCTGAACAATGAAGTCCCAAATGTTGGGCGAGAGGCGCGGACCTTCAATAAAACTGCCTACGTGATTGAGCGATTGCACATAGTTGATGAAATCATTTTGTTTTTGACTGATAATGTCAGGAAAGTCCGGCAAACCCATATAAGGTGCAGCAAACATGAAGAAAATAAAAAGAAAGTGAATTGACAGAAAAGTTATCAAAGGTTTTTTTGTGTGTTTTGATGCTCCGAGGCTTAACAAACCGGGAATGATGGCAAAAAGTACATAGAACTTTGATATACTGAAAACAGCCAAAGCGATAAGCAGGAGCAGATAACCTTTTAGTTTTTTAGTGTTTTTGAAAATCAATATAATGGCAAAGAGAATTAAGCCCAGGGAAAATAGCACAATGCCCTCTTTCAATAAGCCCGATCCCCAAAAAAGCAACGATAGCGGCAGCGCCACAGCTATGAGTGCTATGACTTTTTTTACAGACAATACTTCGTGTAAAAACCGGAAAATACCCACAAGACCAATCACCGATAAAATGTTCATAATGTAAGTGTGTACATAAATGTTTTGGAAAGAGAATAACATCACCAAAGCATTGAACCGAATTACGGTGCGGTTATCATTAAACAGATCATAATTAAAATCTTTGAGCCAAAAATTCATTTGGTCGTAATAATACATCAGGTGCGGAGCATCGTCCTGAATGCCGGTAAGCATGCGCAAATAATCAAGTGGTTTTTCTTCCAAAGCGCTGAAAAGCACCCTGCCATCATCAAAATAATTGAAAATATCAGCGCTGCCGGGCGGATAATAATATGTGTAAACCATTATCAAACCAATACCCATAAACGCTTTTAGTGAAAAAAGTAAACGTATTCCACTGGCAGAAATGCCGCTTTCCCTAAATAACCTGATCTTGGGAATCAGCCAAATGAAGATAATCAAGTACGGTAACGACCACAGTAATTCCATCTTATGATTTTATGATAAATTATTGCAAAACTACACAATTGCACGAAATTATTGGAACTAAATTAGGTTTGTGATTTTTTAAAGTTTTGGGTTTGTGATGTTTTTAGTTTGATAATCAGTCCTTTGTGTTTTCGTTTAGCAAAATCGCAATATTTTGCTATTTTTGTGTTTGCTATAAACAGACGCGATGACAAAGAATATTCTCATAACCGGCTCTTCCAGCGGAATAGGACGATCACTGGCCCTGCACTATGCACAAAAAGGGCATCATTTGATATTGGCAGCACTTAACCAGACTGAGTTAGACAAAACAGCCAAAGAGTGCCAGGCAAAAGGAGCCGAAACAACTGCCATTGAGTTCGATTTGAGCCGGCCGGAATCTGTACATGCATTGACAGGCAAGGTGAAGCAAGAGTTTGAGAAACTCGACCGCCTCGTGCATGTTAGCGGCATCAGTCAGCGTGCCCGTGCAGATGAGTCCGGGGTAGATGTTGACAGGAAAATTATGGAAATAAACTACTTCGGTGCTATTACAGTTACGAAAGATTTATTGCCATTGCTTAAAAAGTCGCAAAGTGCAAAAATTGGCGTTACTTCAAGTATAAGCGGAAAGTTCGGTTTCCCGTTACGCTCAGCTTATGCAGCTTCAAAATTTGCATTGCATGGTTTTTTTGAATCGTTAAGGCTGGAGCATTACGATGATAATATTAGTGTGACAATAATGTGTCCGGGCCGCATCAATACACCCATTTCACTGAGTGCGCTTGGTGCTGACGGAAAAGCTCAGGGCGTGATGGATCCGGGACAAGCCAATGGTATTCCGGTTGATAAATGTGCAAAACAGATGCACCGGGCAATTGAACGCGGCAAAAAAGAAGTTTTTATCGGAGGAAAAGAGATATTGATGGTGTATTTCAAAAAATTTGTACCTCCTCTATTTTACAAAATTGCAAGAAAAACGAATCCAAAGTAATTAATTATGGGGAAAATAATTTCAGGAATTCAACAAATGGGAGTAGGCGTGCCCAATTTTAAAGAGGCGTGGAACTGGTATATCAAGAACTTTAATATGAATATCCGGATTTTTGAGGAAGAAGCCGTTGCAGAACTGATGCTGCCTCATACTGAAGGTGAAACGCGTAAACGTGTGGCTGCTCTGGCTATCAATATGCAAGGTGGCGGAGGCTTTGAAGTGTGGCAACATACAGGCAAGGAGCCGGTGATGAAAGAAAATTCGCTTCGCCTGGGAGATCTGGGTATTAATTATGCTAAAATGAAATGTCGATGCCTTCAGTGTGCTTTCAACGAAATGCGAAAGAATAAAGTTGAAATTATCGGAGATATAACCACAAACGCTTCGGGTGAAAAGCATTTTTTTGTTCGCGATCCTTACGAAAATATTTTCGAATTTGTTGAAAGCGATGAATATTTCTCGAAAAAGAATACGAATGGCGGTGTGTATGGCGCTGTTATTGGCGTGAAAGATATTGAAGAATCATTGAAAGTGTATCGCGATATTTTGGAATATGATGAGGTTGTTTCGGATGTAATCGGCCATTTCGATGATTTTAAAGTATTACCCGGTGGGCACGAAGAGGTGCGGCGGGTACTTTTGCGCCACAGTAAACCACGTAAAGGAGCTTTTAGCCCGATTTTTGGCGCCACCGAAATCGAACTGATACAGGTTAAAACACGTAAGCCGGACGATATTTTTGAAGGGCGCATGTGGGGCGATCCCGGATTTATTCACCTTTGTTTCGATATAAACGGGATGGATGAACTGCGCGAAGAGTGTAAAGCCAAAGGATTTGAATTTACCGTTGACAGCATGCGCGATAACCCAACTTTCGACATGGGCGAAGCAGCCGGAAGTTTCGCATATATCCAGGCACCTGAAGGAACCTTAATAGAGTTTGTAGAAACCCACAAAGTTCCTGTTGTAAAAAAATGGGGATGGTACCTTAATTTACGGAAAAGAAACCCGGAGAAACCTTTACCGCGCTTTATGCTCAAAGCTTTGGGATTAAATAAAGTTCACGAAGTTTAATTGAAGTGAAAATTATTGTAGAGGCTGCTTTTTAATGAAGGCAGCCTTTTTTGATTGGTAAAAGAATTAAAAGAAAGCGGGTTAGCCATTGTTTTTTCGCCGATGACACCTGTCCATCCATGATTATTTTTCCGTTGCGGCGAAATGTGGTTTTGTGCCACTTGCTACCGATATATCAGCCCTATGGGCTTTTTTCGGAAAATAAATACCTTTGGGAGAGATATGCGTTAGCCTTTACGATGGCATTGTGGTGATCTGTGAAAACCTGTTTTGCGGAGCAATCAGCGAAAAAAAAATCCGAAAATCAAACAACCGAATCCTCTGCAAATTATCTAATGCAGTACATTTATATATCAGTTTTAATCATTGAAATCAGCGGATATCTGCGTTCCATGAATGAGGCGGTTATTAATTATGGATTTTTGCTAGCTGCAACGGAATCAATAGCCGCGGCATTTATGCCGGGGAATTGTGAATCTGTCCGGAAGAGGCTTTAGCCATGAGAATATTTCGCCGATGGCACATGTACATCCATGATTGTTTTCCCGTTGCGGCGAATTTC